>JAUMVF010000027.1:314-19878 GCA_030530305.1 Bacillota bacterium | reverse complement strand
TTTATAACAGCAAAAAGCGGCTCGATCAGTCTGATATATCCGGCAGATAATTGGCTCTGCCGGTTTTTACATGCTGTGATCTTCTCTATGACTCGTTTACAAGTTTAGCTGTGATATGCTCTATTTCCAAGCCGAATACCAGCGTTTCCCGGCCGATATCTTCTATTTCACCTTCGATATAATCATCATCGCCCGTGAATTTATATGAAAGCTGTCTTACTATATCCATGGCCTTTTCATAGTCTTCGACGATCACGGCTTTTCCGAAGGCTATGACGCTTATTATGTTCAGCGCCCAGTCGCCGTCTTCCCTGTATCCTTCATTACATATGCAGAAACAGATCTTGTCGTGCTTTTTGATCGCGTCTACTTTATGTCCTTTCAGCCCGCTGTGAAAATATATACGGTTCTCTTCCTTGCTGTACCAGAAATCGAGAGGCATGCAGTACGGGTAATCATCATCACCCAGAACGGCAAGTATTCCCCTTGGCTGTTTTTCAAGTACTTCCATAAGCTCTGCCTTTGAAACAGGTTTATTATCGAAATTGATTGACATTTCTCTGAACATTTCAGACCCTCCTTTATGCAACGCGCTCCGGATCGAAGCAGTCACTGTCTTCTCTTCTTAAACACATTTTAGCATACAGCTGCTGAAATCCGAAAGTTTTTTCCAATACAGTTCAGTTAACAAAAAACGGCAGCCATTTGGCCGCCGTCGTTTCCGGCATTTATTATTTCCCGTCGCACAGGTAATTGAACTCCTCCTGATCACACTCTACCGGAAGCAAGACCTCTGTTACGTATTCATCCTGATCATCAGAAGTGTAAATATCTATGACATATCTTTCATAAGACTCCCCAGTCAGTATCAGGTTGCGTTTTCTGCCATTGCTTTCTCCTTTTGCGCTTATTCTTCTTTCGCTCCGAACAGATCCATTCCGACGACGCCGATTATGATCATGATCAGTCCGATTATATCCACCTTGGTCAGTGGGAGATGGAACCAGGTGACCGAAACGATAGCCAGGAATACGATCCCTACGCCGGACCAGACCGCATACGCGATCCCCAGATTGATCTCTTTCAGACTGAATCCGAAGAGGAAAGCGCTGAATGAATATATCAGGAAACAGATCACGGACGGAACCGGATCTGTAAAACCGTCAGTATAACTGATAACGAAATTCCCTATGAGCTCCAGAAGGACAGCAAGCAGAAACAGTATCTTTGCTTTTGTTTTTTTCATGGCCTTTGCACCTCCTCTACATCGATCCGAACAGATGAATAAGGACGCACGCCGCGAGTATAAGTATCATGCAGGCAACGCCGATCTTAGTCATTTTCTGTTTAAATACAACTGTGGAAATGATACTGGACATGATGATCCCCACTCCGCAGAACACCGCGTAGGCAATGCTCAGGTTGATCGTCAGGATCGAACGTGAAAAAAGAACATAACTGACCGCAAAAGTCAGTACTCCGATCAATCCGTACTTTTTGTTCTTCATGCCGTCGCTTGCAGTAAGGGCGGAAGATCCCGCCACGCAGGCGATCGTTGCAAGCGCAAGAAATAAATATCCCATTGCTATACCTCCAAGCACGTTGAATTTTGAATGGTTACACGCTTTTTCTATATCCCGAGTGTACGGGTTTACCTTAGGTTACGGTCAAGAATCAATTAAAAGTAAAGGCGGGAAAAAAGCCGTTTTTTTCAGTTTTTCTAAGGTATACTACCACGGCATCGATTTGATTTGCAACAAAAAAAGCAAAAACCGTGACCCTGCGTCACGGTTTAAACGTTTTTCAATCTATAATGACAGCTTTCCTTTCATATGTTTATCTAAACCATCCGTAATAGTACTTACCATACCAAAACCAACAGATGAAATCAGAACGATTTCTGTTTTTTCAAGAGGCTCTCCCCATGAATTGATCTGGATATGATCCCCTACTGCGCTGATTTCAACGTTACCTTTGTCCGTAACTGCAAATCCTTTGATGCGGTAACTGTCATTCACTACATATTTGAGGAATGCCTCCAGATCCTCTTGCTTAACAATTCCTGTCCCGTGAACGACGAATGTATTGGCGCGGTTTTTCCATGTGTTACTGCTTTCTCTGGCTGCAGGAGCAGGTCCTGAAGCATCCATGGCTGAGATCAAATCCTCTATGTCGACCTGGCAGAATGTTGTTCTGATTTTCACAGCTCGATCGTTCCACTTCGATATCTGGTTTTCCGTCTCCCCCAAAGAATCCTCATCAACCAGATCTGTTTTGCTTATAATAATTACACTTGCATATTCAATTTGTGATTCGATTGCCGGAAGCAGCTCTGACAGATCCTGAAAATTCTCTGCATCTATTATGCATACCGACCCAAGATTGTGGTATCCGTCGCCGGTTTTATGCGCGATTCCCTGCAGTATTCCTTCCATACTTGCGGGATCAGCCAGCCCAGACGCTTCAATCAGAAGATAATCCAGATTATAACCGGACATTTCAATCAAACTGTCAACAAAATTGTCCTTTATACACGCGCAGAAAATTGAACCGTTGCTTAACTCCGCAATCCTGATATCTCCGCTTGTTTTAAGCAACCGCGCATCGATATTTACACTGCCGAATTCATTTACGATCACTCCGATTTTCTTGTCCTTTTGTCCTTCCAGTAAACGTTGCAGCAAAGTCGTCTTGCCCGATCCTAAAAAGCCTGTCAGCATAATCAATTTAATCATTTGTTTTCCTCTCTCACACAATATGATCATAACGATATGTCGGGTCCGGGCGGCCCGGCTTCAGACACTCTGTATTACCGATTTCACAGATGATATTTCTATCGTTATCACTGCAGCAGCCCTTAAGCACTTCAAATATGATGGTTTTCAAATCATCAGGCTCCATCTCCACCCTTGCATTAATGATCATCTGCACCGTTTTTGCATCGGGTGCATCGCCTCTGACACGGATCTTATCGCTTCCTCCGGTCAGATTTGCTACAAGATAGTTTTCCTGGCCCTGTGCTGTAATGATTACTTTAAGATGACCGATCCCCGCTTTTCGATCGGCAAAGTTTTTCAGCAATGCTTGCATATAATCATTGACGAAATCCTGCCATCCATTGTCTCCTGTCAATGTCACATTTGAATTAAGCCATCCAAGCACTGCTTCCCCTTCGGCATATATGTCGTAATTCACCTCCGTCAGATTGTTGCCGGAAACGCCGCCAGCCATTACATCCTCAAGCCATTCCGCCACACCTTCTCCAGTCAGAGCGCTGAGGCAGCAGACTTTCGCATCTGTAAATTTTCTTTTTGTTTCGCTGATCAGCCTTTCTCTTTCCTGTTCACTTAAAAGGTCTGCTTTATTGATTACTATGATATCAGCTTCTTCTAACTGTTTTCTGACGATATATGCCGCGCTGGCATGCAGCCCGGAATTACCGCCTTCCAGAATGTCGCTAAGTCTTCTGGGGTCAGCCAGAACACTGAACGGCATAAGATCATACTGCTCCGCATATTTATCCTTTAACGGCTGAAGTATCGTCGCTGAAATGTCCGTGCAGCTTCCAACTGGTTCTGCGATTATTATATCTGCGTCATTTTCTTTCTTTATATGTGACAGTGCATTTTCAAACCCTTGAAAATTGCAGCAAAAGCAGCTGCCGCTGACTTCCTTTGTGACATTTCCCGTTCTGGAAAGCATCACAGTATCAACCAGTTCTGTTGCCTGATCATTTGTAACGAGGCCTGTCTTTTTACCCTGTACAGACAGATATTCCGCAGCTTTCCAAAGTATAGTCGTTTTACCTGCGCCAAGAAATCCTCCTGTCAATATCAATTTCGTACGCTTACTCATTTTATCCTTCTTTCTTTACTCGTTTTTTCCGCAGCACCCACATGCTCCGCTTTTCTCTGTAGTCAAAAGTGGCTGTATTATTTTTGTAAACAGAAGCCCTCCTATCAATCCTCCAACGACAGGCGCCAATATGTACACCCACAGAAAACCTCCCTGGGAATCGGGAAACGCTGCCTTTCCCCATCCAAATAATAGTGCCACCAGCCTCGGCATGAAATCTCTCGCCGGGTTGAACCCTGCCTGTGTGAGCGGGCCAAACAGGCATATCACCGAACTAAGCGCCAAACCAATGAACATTGGCGCAGCATTATTGCTTGGCTTCCCGGTGTTACATCCCTCTGTCATTGCAAAGATCATCAACACAAGGATCAAGGTACCCATTCCTTCTGCAAACATAGCCAGCGGCATCGACACTGTCTGTTCCCCTGTAAAGTAATAATACTCGCCGAACATTTTAGCGGACATTCGCGACTCCATAGAGCCTCTGACGATATTGTTTGCTTCCTCATAGGCAGCTATACTGCTTGCAAAGCCAGCATATATGGTCATACCGGCAGCGAATGCTCCAGCGCACTGTGCCGCCAGATATACCGGCAGTTTACGTGCTGCCATTCTTCCTGTTGCGACCATAGCAATAGACACCGCTGGATTGAAATGTGCACAACAGAGATTTCGAGTCGCATATATGCCCAGAGTCACCGCGACACCCCACATAACTGCAATCTGGAAAATGCTTTGGTACTGATCAAAACACACAGTCACTGCGACTGTTCCGGTGCCAAACAAAACCAGAATGTATGTCCCTATAAACTCGCCTAAAAACGAACGCCTGCTTTCCATATTTCCATTCCTCACTACATCATGTGTCACATCGATTGTCCAAAACATCAAAAACAGCCCAAAGCAATATAGGCCTTGGGCTGTCGTTCTTGTCTTTATTTCTTTGCAGCCGCCTCTTCAACAGCAGCAATCAGTTCTTCACGGTTTGGAATGAGGGATATGAATTTGGGCTCTCCGTCAATACACATCGTTGGAAGATTTGAAATACCCATTTTGGCAGTTCTTGCAATATCTTCCTTGATGAAGTATTTATAGATCCTGTACTCTGCCTTATCTTCGATAGCGTCGTAATTATCAAGTACGGATGCCTGCATATACTTGCATGCTGCACACTGATCCGGATCCAGCAGGAAGAGCTCAACTATGACCTTCTCCTCATTAGCATAGTCTGGGATCTCGATTTCGATATCATCAAATCCGCCGCTTTCATACCCTGCAACCATTTCCCTGGTTTTTTCAAGGTTCTTGGCTGCCTGTGCACAGGCTATCGTATTTTCAATGGGCGTGTTATATGGCATGTCGCATCCCGGGGACAAAATGAAGTTCTTCGATGCGTCTATGCTGTCGATCTCGTCAACAACAGCCTTCATATTGTCCTGCTGACTTCCATACAACATCGTCGTGGTCAATGGAATATTTCCACCGATAGCAATGTTGAATTCATCGCATGTCTCCTTAGCCTCTACGAGGTTCACATTCTCATCTACTGAGACACCATCCGGCCCCATTTCGCACATGACCCTGATCTGTTTTGATGCATTACCGCAGACAAAGAATGATGATAATGCGCCCTTCGAACGGATAAAATCAAAGACTCCCTTGAATGTTTCACTCATCAGCTTCTCTATCATTTTCGGTGATACCTGGCTGATCATAGGGTCTACGACTGCAATTACATCTGCTCCTGCATCAATATACATTTCTGCCATTTTACAGGCGACCTGCCCACAGTATTGTATGAGCGCAACTGCATAATCTTTATTCTTCATCATATCCATGAACAGATTTGTCCCGCGAAGGTGAGATGCTAAAGTAAATGGACCACAAATCAATCCGTATATCGCCGTATCTTCTCCTATAGATTCTTTGATCCTTCGTGTAGCCTCCAGTGCCATCGGAACACGCCCGTCCTCCGGTCCCGGAATCCTGCACTCACACGGTATAGTCGCTTCATTTTCAAGTGGATGGGATGTTACTGAAGGCGGGTTGTTCTTTGCCCACAGAAGATCACATCCCAGGACTTCGGCTTCAATCTGCAGATCGAACAATACCGGAATCCCGTCAGGCATGTATAATCTGTTAACTTCCTCAAGACATTCCACGATACAGTCTGCGTTTTTCAACATTTCATCCGCAGGATAATTTTTGAGTGTCCCTGCATGTACACCTGCAAAAGGTACCCAGGGTATCGCGTCCAGTGTTTCATGTTTCAGCGCCTTAAAAACCAATTCCTTTCCCATTTGATCCTTCCTCCTTTATATATATTTTCGCTCAAAATAGTCTATCAGTTGTCCCAATTAAAGTATAATTCTGATAACATGCCACATGATTGTATTATTGTTACCTGCTTTAGGATTTTTTTTAGGAAAAAAGGAAGAACCACACCTGTGAAAACTGAAATATTTTCGCAGGAGCCAGAAAGATGTGTAAAACTTGTCTTTTTTTTTGGTGGAGTATAGGGGGATTACGCGTATGCTTCGCATCCGCCGTCCTGCGCCGCCTCTCTCAGGCGGCTTGGACCCGTCGCTGTTCGAACGTCCGCCGGACGTTCTCTCAACGCTCCGGCCCTTTCGGCTTCGATCCCCTCCGTTCAATCAAAAAGCCACAAGAGACGGGTCGTCCCGTCTCTTGCATCTTATGGTGGAGTATAGGGGGATCGAACCCCTGACCTCGTGATTGCGAACCACGCGCTCTCCCAGCTGAGCTAATACCCCGCGGTCATTAAAAAACACTGCATTACTATGATAAAAATCACAACGCCTTTTGTCAATATAAAAAACAGTTGCACCTGTGATCATAATACGGATGCGACCTTGAATCCGTAAGTGTTAGCATTTAAAATCAAGTTGTACGCACGAACATTTACAGGAGAACCGTTTTGAAGATCAGGGATGTGTTCCTCAAAGAGTGGGAACTGAGCACTAAAAGCGCATATTTCATACTCGCCCTTTCGATCGTTTCCGAACAGGCCGGTACCGCGTGCCTTGAGGCCTCTGACGGATACAGGATCGCTTCCTTTTCTATCCTGACGGCGATCCTTTACACTTTTACATATTTTACTTTTGGAAAAATACTTAGCCGGATCGATCTGGGCATCGCCTGGGCCACATGGGGAGCCGTCGGCACGGCAGTCACGCCTATAGCCGGGTATCTTTTCTATAAACAGAAAATAACGAAGACCGGCATCTTCGCTCTGGCTCTGATCATCGTAAGCACTATCACACTGAATGTTTTCGCATAAAGCAAAATATAATATATCAAGGAGTTAATAGACATGAATAACGAATCAGCTGAAAACACATTAAACAAATACCCCGGACTTGACGTGGATCTGGACGCAATAGAGAACAATGCCGGAGTCATGTTCAGATTCTGCGCCTCACGCGGTCTTAGTATCGCGGGAGTGATCAAGTTCTCGGACGGCGCACCGGAGATAGCAAAAGCATACAGCGAAGGCGGCTGCAGCCAGATAGCGTCTTCCCGCCTCATCCATCTGAAGAGGATAAAGGAAGCTATGCCCGATATCCGCACCATGCTCATACGCATACCTATGATAAGTGAAGCGGACGAAGCCATCAGATGGTGCGACTACAGCCTGAACTCCGAGGAGACCGTCCTGCAGGCTCTTGATGAAGCTGCCGGCAGAGCGGGAAAAACCCACAATGTCATCCTCATGCAGGATGTGGGCGACAGACGCGAAGGGATCGTCGGGACAAAAGAGATAACGCAGCTGGCCGTCAAAGTGGAACGCAAGATGGAAAACCTTCATCTTGCCGGCATCGGAGCATCTTTCGCCTGCGTGTCAGGCGTGCTCCCTGACTGGAAGAATCTGAGCCAGCTTGCGAAAAGCGCCAGAAAGATAGAAGAAAAAATCGGACGTGAGCTTGAGATCGTATCAGGAGGGAGCTCCATAAACCTTAAGATGCTCACTGCCAACCAGCCTCTCCCTCCGGAGATCAACCATCTTCGCATAGGAGGCGCGATAGCAAACCCCATCGGCATCAGACTGAACAGAGATGTTAAGATCGCCGGTATGAAAGATGACACCTTCAGACTTACCGCCGAAGTGATCGAAGTGGCGGAAAAACCTTCTGTTTCCTCCGGTCCCGGAAAAAACTGGGCAGGCCGGACTGTGGAGTTTGAAGACGAAGGAACCAGAAAAAGAGCTGTCATCGCTCTCGGCAGCCAGGATATCAGTGACCCGGCTCAGCTGATCCCGGACGACCCGGCCATCAGGGTCATCGGCGGCAGCAGCGACCACACAGTTCTTGACGTGACGGAAAGTGAAACCGACTACAGACCCGGAGACACTGTGACGTTCAGGATGTTTTACATGCCTCTCCTGCAGTGTTTTGCTACACGCCACGTTTTCATAAACTATATTTCCAAAGGACAAAGCCTGTGATATGTGATACAATTTTCTGCGGACATTGCTTAAAAAGGAGAACCGGATGCAGGCTATAATCGACAACATAACTAACACGGATTCATTTTTTGAAAGTCTGAAGGCTTTCGGATCATCACTGTCGTTCAGCACTATCATCATGCTGATAATGGTGTTCTTCATGTTCGTGGGAGCGATCGACAAGATAAGAGGAAACAAAAAAGGATACGGCGCGGCCTTTGACGAAGGCTTCAACGCGATGGGACCCCTGGCTATCGCAATGGTCGGGGCAATAGCCGCGGCGCCGGTACTCTGCATACTGCTTGAACCGGTTCTGACTCCCATATACGAATTCTTCGGAGCCTCGCCTGCAGTCTTCGCGACTACTCTTCTTGCCGCCGATATGGGCGGATACCCGCTGGCGGTCTCCCTGGCAGGCGGTGACACGGCAGTCGGAATGTTCGCGGGTCTCATAGTTGGAACGACCATGGGATGCATCATCCTGTTTGACATACCCCTTGCGCTTTCGATAATCAAAGGCAAGCAGGACCGCTCGATACTTGCCTGCGGTATCCTGCTGGGGCTGGTGACAGTTCCACTCGGATGTCTGGCGGGCGGCTTGTGCATGGCGGCAACCCCCTACAAACTGAGTTTTCTTACCCTTGTACAGAACACGATCCCTGTCACCATAGTCGCGGTGATAATCGCTGCCGGGCTCTGGTTCATTCCTACAAAAATGATGAACGGATTCACCAAATTCGGCACCGGTGTGACCGCAGTCATCGCGATCTGCGTCTGCATTGCGGTATTACAGTACCAGACAGGTATCAGATTCCCGCTTCTGGATAAGATGATAACCGAAGATCCGGCTACAGGCGTTGCGCCCCTTCAGAATGCGCTGCTGATAATAGGAAACATCGCGCTGGTTCTGATAGGCGCCTTCCCGATGGTCGAATGGGTCAAAAAGGCTTTCAAAAAGCCTCTTGGAGCTCTCGGCAGAAAACTGGGGATGGACGAGATCGGATGCGCAGGTATGATCGCGAATCTCGCCAACAATATACCGGTGTTCACCATGTTCCATGAAATGAGCAACAGAGGCAAACTGATAAATGCGGCCTTCGCGACATGCGCCGCTTTTGCGCTCGGTGATCATCTGGGATTTGCGGCCAGCATAGATAAAGATATGATAGTGCCCGTAATAGTAGCAAAACTCGTCTGCGGCGTGACAGCCGTAGCGCTGGCGATTCTTCTTTCCAACAAACTTCTCAGGAAAGCCGGAGTAGATGAAGAACACCTGTAGAAAAGATAAATAACGTTAGAAAAAGGACGGCGCATTGCCGTCCTTTGTTTTTGCCTTAATTCAAATCTCTTTCTGATCTGCCGGATCCTACTCTGGAGGCTAAAGCATGCTTCGTATTTCCTCTTCGGTGTGTTCCAGCAATTTGATGAATTCTCTGGAAGACACCCTCAGTGCGCCCTGAGTCCATACGTTCTGCTGGACCAGTTCATCTGAGGTGACTACGTATATCTGCCCTTCCTTCGCCTTTCCTGCCATCCTGCCTATCCTGACATCGGCCGATTCATTGGCCGCCGTGTAGATCACATCGACTACACTGTGTTTTTCTTTGCTCCCGTCCCCGGGCACTACTTTGTATGCGTCGAATATGACGCTGACTTTGAATCCTGTGTAGCCGGCATAGTTGATCAGCCGTTCAACCAGGCTGTCCCTTGCCGAGCCTATGTCCTTGTCCGCAAGTTCCTTGAGATGACTGTCTGAAAAAATCAGATTGTATCCGTCTATCAGGATCAGCGTGCCGTCATTCGTTTCAGGTTTCTTTTTTTCGTGCTGCGCCCTTATCTGTTCATTGCGCTCCTGTCTGCGGGCGGATTCCTCCTCGGAGATATCATTTCCCGCGCTGAAATCCATTTCCTTTTTTTCTATATGATGTCTGTTCTTTACAGGTCCGTAAGTCCTTTCAAATATCTTCTCAAGTTCTTTTTCGGCAGCGATCCTCCGTCTTTCAGCCTCTTTCGCATCTATTTTTCCGCCAAAAAACGCTTCTCCCGGAGCTCCTGTTTTTACACTGCGCGCGGCCGCGCCGTACACGGCATTCTGCCCTGCTCCGCTTTTATCTTTTTTCAGCACGCCGGCAAGATGCATGTGCTCCGGCACTTCATCCCAGGGAACTATGTCGCTTCCCTTATGATTCACGAATACTGAATCCGCAGGGTTATTGATGTCGCGTTCGGCCACGTAGCCGGTTTCATCTATAACTTCATCCGCATTGTGGCAGACGTCATACCCCCGCTGGGTCATGGTCAATCTGCCTGTTCCGGATGTGTAAGCGATCAGAGTCCTGTGATAGGCTGCCATCAGTTCAGAAGGAGCTTTTCCCCTGATGACGGCAGTATCCCCCTTTTGTTCAAGACTGTCCTGGCTTGCGCCCATCTGATTTATATCTGTCAGCGCTCTGCCTGAAATCTGCGCCGGGACCTCTATCTCATACTCGCACCAGGGTTCAAGGAGAATGGCTTTTCCATCTCTTTTCGCCTGCATCAGCGCGTTCCTTACAGCTCTGTAGGTAGCTTCTCTGAAATCCCCTCCTTCGGTGTGCTTGTCATGGGCTCTTCCCGCAGCCAGACTTATCTTCACATCGGTGACGGGAGCACCGGTAAGAACTCCTGTGTGCTCCTTCTCTGCCAGATGGGTCAGTATCAGCCGCTGCCAGTTAACCGCCAGATCGTCCTCTGGCACCTCGCTGGTGATCACTACGCCGCTTCCCCTTTCACCGGGTTCTATGATCAGATGCACCTCGGCATAATGTCTGAGGGGCTCAAAATGTCCTACGCCTTCATATGTTCCCGATATGGTTTCAAGATACAGCACGCTGCCTGATTCGAAACTCACATCGTATCCGAAGCGCTCTTTTATCACTGACTGGAGGATCTCCATCTGCACTTCCCCCATCAGTCTTATCTCGACTTCTCTGCCGTCAGCGCTCCAGGACGCGTGCAGGGCGGGGTCTTCTCCTGTCAGCACCTGCATATCCTCCATCAGATCGTGGGGATCCATCCCCGAAGGGCCTTTGACAGAATAGACCATGAAGGGTTCTGTGGAATATGACACGGGTTCTTCTTCTCCCAGACTGTCGCCGGGAAAAGCTTTCCCGAGTCCCGTCACAGCGCAGACTGTGCCTGATTCAGCCAGGTCAGTGCTCTCAAAACGGCTGCCCGAGTAGAGCCTGATCTGGTTTATCTTTGCTTCGCGTCCGTCATTGTCCGTGTTCAGACTTCTGACAGTCACGCTGTCTCTTACTGCAAGATTCCCGCCGGTGATCTTTATAAAGCAAAGTCTTTCCCCGTCCTTTGCTGTCGTCGTCTTGTATATGACCGCACCGAATCTTTCTTTATATACGGGAGCCGCTGTGTATCTCCCGAGCACTTCCAGAAGTCCGTCCACGCCTTCGAGCCTGAGCGCCGAGCCGAACATTACCGGCACGATCTCCCCTGCAGCCACAGCTTCGGCTATCTGCATGTCGCTGATGCCATCCGTACCTTCGCCGCCTTCCAGGGCAGCTTCGGTGAGCATGGCGGAAAAAAGTGTAAGATCATCGATGAATCCGTCGGGTCTTTCAGAAGAATCGCTGAAATCAACAGCATCCATTCCCATTTCATTTCTCAGGTCGTCGATAAGATCTTCTTTCGGCCTGACGGTTATGTCCATTTTGTTTACGAATATAAAAACAGGAATGCCTTTTTCCCTGAGCATCCTGTAAAGGGTCTTTGTCTGGGGCTGTATCCCCTCAGATCCGCTGATCACCAGAAGGGCGTAATCCAGCACTGAAAGAGTACGCTCCGTCTCCGCCTGGAAATCCACATGTCCCGGCGTATCAATAAGCGTAACTTCAACATCATCCCCGTCTCCGCTGATTCTGAAGCGGGCCTGATTGGAAAAAACAGTGATGCCTCTGTTCCGTTCGACCTTGTCATCATCAAGAAAAGCGTCTCCGTGATCCACTCTTCCCGGTTTTTTTATCTCGCCGGTCAGATAAAGCAGCGCTTCTGACAGGGTCGTCTTCCCCGCGTCCACGTGGGCAACTATTCCTATTGTGACCTTTCTGCTCATATCAATCTTTCCTTGCCGGGCTTACGTATCTTGCGATGGTTATGCTGATCCCGTCCTTGCGGGTGCGGCCGTTCACCTGCATGAGTTTTGCTTTTCCCCTGTGCCTGATGACCAGTTCCGCACCTTCCTGAACGTTCATGTCTGACTTGACAGCTTCCAGATGATCCACGAAGACAAGTCCCTGCCGTACTGCTTCAGCGGCTTTTCCCCGTGACATGCGGAAGGCGCTCGCCAGCACCGCGTCAAGGCGAAGAGATGCCACAGTATCATTAACTTCTTCATATCGTTTTTCCGGCAGCCGCAGGGATGACAGCGGTACCTCCTCTGTAGAGATCCTTGCTTTGCCGGCGCTCACAAAATTCATCAGCAGGTATTCTGCCATGTCCTTCAGCACGATGATATCCGCTCCGTCTTCATGGACTATTATGTCTCCGATAACGCTGCGTTTGACTCCAAGGCCCATGAGCGCTCCCAGATAATCGCTGTGGGACAGAGGCCGCCCTCTTCCCGAAGCAGCGGAACCTTTGGGAACTTCAGCGCGTACGACAGTCAGTATCTCGTCAAAATACGCAGGGCTGTCTTCATTTTCTTCCTCTGACGCCTGTCCGGTCATGTAGTAAGGCAGGCAGGCCATAACTACCCGCTCGGCCTCTTCATATCCGCCTGAATAGACAATTGTCACATCACCCTGCTTCTCACCAAAACTCCTGCGCAGCATTGACTGCTGTGCAGGGTCAAGAAAACCGCTGTGGACAGGGATATCCTGTCTGCCGCATCTGTCTATAATATCTTCTGCCTGTACTGATAATAATCTGTCTTCGTCCATCATTTCTCCTGTGTTCAGATTCTGATATGAATTATACCACAAAGGCTCCACCGGAGCCTCATAATGTCAAAGTCCTTGCGCAGAACCGAAGGATGCTGCACAGAATCTGTAATAATTGACTACTCCCATGCGCTGCAGTATTATAAAGGCATATTAGGATTATGAATAAAGGAGGATCATTCAGTATGAAAACAAAAACTGCCTCAACAATACGCAGAACTCTGATAATCACTGTTCTGCTGATATTCACAATAGGAATGGCAAGCGCTGCCCTCGCGATATCCGCGCCTGCCAAACCGTCTGTTAAATCTCTTGCTAAAAGCGGATATGGAGCTGTGACTATCACTACTTCCAAGGTTTCTTCCGCAGCGGGGATCCAGGTCAAATATTCCAGCAATTCAAAATTCAAGAACGCAAAGACAAAGACCTTCTCAGTCAAGAAACTGGATAAGAAAAAAATATCCGGCCTCAGCTGGGATACCGTTTACTATTTTAAAGTAAGGGCATTCAAGAAAACTTCTTCCGGGAAAAAAGTATTCAGCAAGTTTTCCAAGAAGAAATCCATCAGGACCAAGAGTTATATAATTGGATACCCGACAGCGTATATCACACATGCCCGGGAGAAAAAGAGCAACAGCTCTGCTGACGTACGCATACCTTACAAAGCCAAAGTATACGTATACGGCAAGATCACAAAGAGATCAAAATCCGCATGGGTAAAGCTGAAATACAAAGGTAAGGTCTGCTATAAATACTTCAAGGCAAATACGATCTATTTCAAGAGCACGGGTCTGAACTATAACAACTACAAGAATCTGGGCGTTGGTACGATCAGACAGAAAGTGATCACTGAAGCAGTAAATATATATCGCTACAATAAGACAACTTACAAGAATACTTCCAGCATAACTCCGGGATCTAAAGATTCCAGCGGAAGGATGCGTTTCGACTGCTCGGGATTCACTTCATATGTTGCCAACAAGGTAATGAAGTACTACATCCCCAACTACGATATCTCCAACGGCATCACTACCCAATACAATACGAGCGACCTCTATACTGATGCAAGCGGAAAAGTAAAAACAAAGATCGTATGCAGAAATACTCCGGATTTCAATAAACTCAAGCCGGGCGACTTCCTCTTCTTCGATGACAACGGCGACGCGGATGGTGTATGTGATCACGTTGGTATCTACATCGGCAACAAGGAATTCATTCACAGCGTTTACACAGTAGACGGCGTATGCATCATGCCGTTGAACACTGGAAGATATAAGGAACGTTTCATGTGCGCAAAGACTTTCCTTCCGGATGCAGTTCCCCAGCCGATGAATGAGGAAATGATAGTTAATAGTCCATATACGACCGGATCCAAGGTCTACAGCGATATAAAGTTCAATAGCCCGAATGGCGACAAGGTTTACACCGGAGACATCGTTACTGTCAAATGGAGGACTCCTTGCAGATGGAGAGATGACGGTGTAGAATGCTGCCGTATCGTATACTATAAAGACAATACTCAGAAGAAGGGCTATATCCAGAGCTCACTGCTGAAGGGACACTAACTCGCACTGTGAACTGAATAGACCTAAGAAAAAAAGAGAGGCTTTGCCTCTCTTTCTTATTCTGGTGGGGCATAGCAGTCGGCTGCCACGCAGCAAAGCTGCTGCAGCCTTTGCATAGGACCTGCCTTCTCTCTGACTTCGCTGCGCTTGTCAATCGAGAGGCTAGGTCCGTAACGGGGCTTTCTCACCCTACGGGTTCTCGCCCAATGTGTATGATTCGTCAATAACACAAAAGGACGGTATTCACCGTCCTTTTGCGTTATGGTGGAGCATACGGGGCTCGAACCCGTGACCTCTTGACTGCCAGTCAAACGCGCTCCCAGCTGCGCTAATGCCCCATGGAGCTTCCGAGCGGGATCGAACCGCTGACCTGCGCGTTACGAATGCGCTGCTCTACCAACTGAGCCACGGAAGCTTATGTACGTCCCTTGGGTGGAACGCTATTCATTTTAACACACGTATCATTACGATACAAGAAAAACACTTTGCTTTTTTTCGGTCAGATCAACTCGCATCTGCTGCCGCCCAGTCCCTGCTCGAAGATGCATATGCTGCCGTACTCACAGTAGGCGCAGGCGTCCTTATACCGGCCTTTCTTCGGTCTTATGCTTATGTCTCCTCCGGCCAGTCTGCCGCAGAGTTCTTCCACTGTAGTACGGACGTTACTGCTGAAGGCTTCGAAATCTTCGGGAGTCATCTTCTTGCTCGTCTTACGGCCTTTCTTATCTGATGTGATGGTCACACCTTCAAACGAGAAAACGCTCATTACCGCGTCGGTTATGGTGTCCTTTATCTCCTTCTTGTCCTTGCCGTTCATATCGGCAAAAGGCTCCTTGATCCTGAAGTAGTAAATGCCTGCCGGCTCGCGGCTCTTTCCTCCCGCCCCGGTTTCTTCTTCCGCGGCTTTCAGATACAGCATAAGCTGCAGATCCCATCCGGCTTCCGCGTCCGCGGCGCTGAAGGTCTTGTTCCCTGTCTTATAGTCGATGACCTTTACCCGCTCATCGCCCAGCACATCCGCCCTGTCTATCCTTCCTTCAATCAGGATATCCTCGTTTTCAGCAGAAACTCTGAGAGGATCAAACTTTTCGTTCTCTCCAAAGGGCGCCTCATAAACTATGCTGCTGATGTCCTGACTGCGTATGTCTTCAATGAGCGTCCAGACTGTTTCCCTGCAATTCTTTTTGAGCCGGGCGAGCCTGTATTCCGCTTCTTTCCCCGCAGCAAAAACTCCATCGGGATCATCCTCTGTCAGACTGTCCACAATACTGTCTATATCTTTGTCTGCCTGCTCTCTGGTGATGGTCATCCACTTCGAACCGCTGTCTGTTACGGCAACGCCCTTTTCAGACATATTGCGTGAAAAAATCATGAGGGCGTCATGATAAACGTTTCCGATATCTATTGGCGTTATCTCGAATTCACCTGACTGTTCCGGTCTCAGACCCCTCTGTATGAAAAATGAAAACGGGCATTTGCTGTACTTTTCAAGAGCTGAAGGTGAAAGCACCAGTTCGTCCCGCCCTGTTCTCTTAAACAGTTCTTTTATAGTGCTGCTTTCCAGAGCGTCGATCCGGTTGGAGAAGTTGAGCCCTGCCTCAGCCGCGGCAAGCTTCCCGGGCTGGTTCTTTCTGTACCAGTCTTCGACGCCCCTCCAGAGTTCTGTACCCTGCTGCCCCATCCTCTGCGCGTCTGTCAGATGCCTTATGGTGCTGCCGCTGCTTTGTACCAGTTCTTCCGGGTCTTCCCTGTTTATGATATCTTTCTCAGGTACGATACCCGTTATCCTTTTGATCCTGTCGAATATTACAGACGCTCGTGCTTCCTTGCCGTTCTCATCTGAAACGGAATAGCTCATCCACAGTCCTTCCGAAGCTCTCACCAGGTTTCTGTAAATAGCCAGTTTTTCTTCCTGTATCCTGACTTCGTCTCTTTTTAATATGTTGATATCGTCATCGAAAAGTTTCTGTTTCTCGTCGGCCGAAAGAAGCGTCTCGCTTCTGTTTCCGGATGGGAGCACGCCGTCGTTGGCTCCGAGCACCAGAGTATACCTTGGCCTGCCGGCTCTGGTCCTCTGCATGCTTCCCATGACAAGTCCGTCCGCGGTAGGCGGAAGAAGTCCGATCTCGATGGCGGAAAAACCCGCCTCAAGTATCCGGGCGAAAGCCTCTTCGGATATCTCTTCATCACCTATGATCTGCATCATCTGGTCAAACACGTTCACGATGTAGTTCCATGCCTGTGCGGTCTCTCCCGCAAGGTCGGCAAAACCCGCTTCAGCCTGTTCTGCCACAAGGGTCTCAAGCTTCTCCGGCATCTTTGCGTCTTCTGTCAGAAAACTGTAAAGCGCCTTTATCCTTGTTTCCCCGGTTTTACCTTCACTGTATTTATCGCTGAAAGCCTTAAGGATACTTGCTACAGCTTCCCTTGAGCTTTCCAGTTCAGCAAAATCTTCTTCAGTATATTCAGTCACGCCTCTTCTGAAAGGTTTAGTCCACATGGAGCCCCTTATCTTATACTGAAGCGCGTATATCTCCAGTTTTTCCACCTGGTCCCGGGTCAGATCCGAAAGCCCCGTCTTAAGGAAACGGAAGATGTCCGGCGTCTGCATGCGCCTTCTGTGTATGTCCATCAGAGCGACGATGGCTGTAACTGCCGGGCTGTATATGAGACTTCTCTTTCTGTCTACAAAAAGATCCATTCCGTACTGGGCAAAAATCCTCTTTGCGGCTTCACCCATCCTTTCAAGATCGTTGCAAATGAGCATGATGTCCCTGTAACGGACGCCCTTATCCCGCACAAGCTCCAGCACCTTTGCCGCCGCGGTCTCCGCTTCAGCATGTACGTTTGCCGCCTGCACCAGTTCGATGCTCCCGGCGTCTTTGATCTCTCCGGTCGGGTATGAGTAGAGTTCTTTTTCAAGTGATATGAGAGCCGGGACCTTCTCTTCGGCAGTGATCCTGTAATCCTCCGGCACCGGCGTGATACTGCATTCTATGTCCGCGTTCTCTGCTTCTTCCCTGAACGTCCTGATTACCTGTCTTGTCAGATCGAACAGTTCCCCGTCTCTGTCTTTTCCTCTTGATACAGGGTCGCTGCATGTCAGTACGATATGCACGTCGTCGCAGACTGCGGCAAGTTCGGTTATTATCCGCACATTCTTCGGCGTAAAACTGTCGAAGCCGTATACCCACACGGTGTTCCCGCGGAGCATCTCCGCCTCGCTTATCCTTTCGGCGTAAAGATCGTTCAGATCCTCGGTGTCGGTGTATTTGCCTTCTATGGCTTCTTCGTAGGCCGTGTATATGAGATATATATCTTCCAGTTTGGATCTCAGGTATGTCCCTTCCGGAATATCTTCCTTGACCGTGTCGATGACTTCCGGGGACGCTCCGTACTGCTTGAGCTCCGAGATCATGTCGTTGAGCATCTCGATGAAAGAATTGCGGCCGGCCTGGTTCTTGTAAAGCTTCATGCTGTCATTGGCTTTTTCCATGATCTTCGTAAGAAGCATATGGCGGCCGTACTTGTTTATCATCGGGAGAAGCGACCCTCCGGTCTGGCGGAGGATCCTTGTCCCGAGCCTTGATATGCTCAGGACTTCAAGGTCCATGAAACCTTTCTTTCCCATGTAAAAAAAGGCATTCCTCTCGGCCTGCAGCGTAAACTGATCAGGCACAAGCAGAAGAGTCCTGCCTTTGATGCTGTCAAATATAAATTTATCTTTGTTGAGATCCTCTCTCCCAAAGTGGATATTAAGCATAGATCATATCCCCCCTAAGATCTGTCTGCTTCAGCCGATCTCCTCCAGAATGCGGAAAAGATCAGCGGCGTCCTTCATTATGAAGTCAGGCCCGTTCTCCCCTTTTATCTCTTCTTCCGTAGGCGCTATGGCCCAGCCCACCAGTACAGATGTGACTCCGGCATTGTTGGCGCACATTATGTCATACATGGTGTCTCCCAGCATAACTGTCTTTTCAGGTTTTGTGCCCAGCTTTTCCAGCGCTATGAAAACCGGTTCGGGATCAGGTTTGTGTACATTGGTGTCATCGCATGTGACTACCGCGTCAAAGAGGTCTGTCAGTTCGAATTTCTCAAGCCCCCTGTAGGTGGTGTTCCTCATGCGGGAGGTGACCAGACCTGTCTTGTATCCGGTCTTCCTCAGTTTCACCAGAAGTTCCTTCATGCCCGGGAAAAGGGTGACCAGATCGTCGAAATAGTCGTATTGATAACTCCTGTATATCTTCAGGGACTCCTCCACCGGCACGTGGGGGAACATCCTCTTCATAGTCTGTACTATGGGCTCGCCGAAAGTCCTGGCGATCTCGGACACTTCCCTCTCTTTGCCGTCTATGGTCCTGAACGTGTGCTGCCAGGAAGCGATGATAACATCGTTGGTGTTCATCACCGTTCCGTCAAAATCAAATAATACTGTATCTGTCTTAGCCATTCAGAATGTCCTCTCATCAAACCATTGAAAGCTTCATGACTTCCGGATGGCACGTCACGTCGCGCTGAGGGCATGTGGCGCATTCGAAAAACTCAGGCGCCTCGTCCCTGTCTATGGTATCGAACCCTATCTTCCTGAAAAACTCCGGCGCTCTCGCTACCAGATAAAGGGCCTCGCCGTTTCTCTTAAGCACCTCTTCGATGACTCTCATCATGAGCTCTTTGCCCAGCTTGATCCTCTGGAAGTCTGAGTCCATAGCTATGCCGTCGACTATGTACTCACCCTGCCTTGTGGCAAG
>JAUMVF010000027.1:0-304 GCA_030530305.1 Bacillota bacterium | reverse complement strand
CGCCGCCGACGAGTCTGTCGTTCTCATCCAGTGTGATGGACCAGCATTTTACTATTTCAGTAGGCACCGGATCGTTGCCCAAAAGGTCGTCTTCGCTGTATTCCAGCCCCTCCTTCATAAAAAGCTCTACCAGTGCGTCGTATTCGTCAGTTTCTCTTATCTTGAATTTTACCATTTCTTTCTTATGCTCCTTATCGATTTGCTGCCGGATCAGTCTTCGCCTTCGTCTATGAAATATTCCCCGTCGTCGATGGCGGTAAGCTCGATGGACGGATCGGCCGGCATGATGTCAGGCGCCACGAAT
>JAUMVF010000026.1 GCA_030530305.1 Bacillota bacterium | reverse complement strand
AACCTGTAAAAAACCGGCCGCAAACCCGCAAAAACCCCTGAAATCCTTTACATAAACCCTGCAAATGGTGTAAAATGTTTAAATCGATAGAGGGCGCGAAGCAGAAGAAGGTATGCGAGCCGGCGGGCAGTGACCATACCGGAGGCAATCTTCGCCGAATCGGCAGACCAGGCATGACCTGCCGGTGGGACCATGGTGAACAGCCATGGGACTGTCTACGAAAGTAGTTGCGCTATCCCATTGAAAAGAATTTCAGAAAAGATTTTGATTTCTATGGTACCGGCGGCTATTGACCGCCGTTTTGATTTCTTGGGGTATTGCAGCGTTATCAGGACAACGACAACATTATCACAACAAAACATGGAGGAACTGTTTTGGAAAGAAAAAACGAGATCACTATGAAAGTGAACGGTAGGACTTTTACGTTCAAAGAAGGACGCGACTTTGAAGAAAAGGACATGCTTTCTGTGCTTCTGCGTGAAAGACTGGGACTCACAGGAGTAAGAGTTTCGTGTGAGCAGGGCGCATGCGGCGCGTGCACGGTACTGCTCAACGGAAAGTCTGTGCTTTCATGCATGATGCCGGCTGTGGAAGCTGACGGCGCGGATATCATGACCATTGAGGCCCTTGACGGGTCCGATCCTGTAGTGGATGCTTTTGTGAACACATACGGCCCGGGCGAAGGGACCGCTATGCAGTGCGGTTACTGTACGCCGGGTTTCGTTATGGAAGCTCATTCACTGCTCAACGAGAACCCGAACCCGACGGATGAGGAGATAGACGAGGCTCTGTCGGGACACATCTGCAGATGCGGATGCTATCAGGGCATACATATTGCCGTGAAGAAAGCGGCAGACCATATATGCAAATGCAAAGAAGGAGGTGAGTGCAATGAAGAAGATTGATACTACCTTCAAGCAGAGAGAAAAGAAAAAGTACATGGGCTCATATTCACCGAAGATGGACGCCAAGGACAAGACTCTCGGAAAAGTCGAATTCTTCGATGACGTGACCCTCAAGGGAAGGATCCCGGGAATGCTTCACTGCAGGATCCTTGAGAGCCCTTATCCCCATGCAAAAATCATAAGCATGGATACAACCAGGGCGGAGAATTATCCCGGCGTATACGCGGTACTCAGATGCGACGATCCTGAGATCAGAGCGTTGGGAAGGACCACACACGCCTGGACTGATATAGCTATCACGCCGAAAGAAGTGGATACCATCGACAGGTTCTGGGACAGAGTGTTCCTGCCCAACAGAGCCCTCTGGACAGGCGATCAGGTGGGAGTCGCGGTCGCGGCCGAGACCCAGGAGATAGCTGAAGAGGCACTGAAACTGGTGGACATCCAATGGGAGATACTCCCTGAAGTCTTTGATATGGACGAGGCGAAAAAACCGGACGCGCCCATAATCCACTACGAAATGAACCCCAACACCAATCAGCTGAAACACGCTGACGAGGATGTGGTCGATGACCTGACCTTTGAAAGAGGAGACGTGGACAAAGCCATGGCAGAGGCTGATTTCACATTCGAGATCACCAAGACCCTGGGAGGCACATCCACCCACGGCTGTCTCGATTACAGAGGCTGCGTTGTCAGATGGGACGAGGACAAGATGGACGTGTGGACCAACCATTACATGGCTGACCAGACCAGAATGTACCTCCACGACTTTACAGACGTTCCTCTCAATAAGATAAGAGTAATAAACGGAAACAGCGGAGCCCACATGGGTAAATGGAATACAGGCGAAGATCAGTTCTACGTGATCGCGGCCTATCTTTCCAAACGCGCAGGCGGCCGTCCTGTTAAATACAAGATGACCAACCATGAGGAGTTCCACGAAGTAAGAAGCGAGAACAGATACAAGATCAAAGTCGGCTGCATGAACGACGGAAAGATCACAGCTATGGACGTTATCGCCGAAGGAAACACTGGCGCTTACGTCGGCGGCTGCGACCACAACGTAGAGTTCATAGTGCAGGAGTCATTTGACCGTATCTGGGCGCCGGTAGAAAACGCAAGGCTCCATTCCTACACCTGGTTCACGGATAAGATGCCCGGCGGTGTAGTAAGAGGCATAGGAAACGTCCAGCTGGCATGGGCCTTCAATCCGATCTACCAGCACGTAGCTGATCACGTTGGCAAAGACATAATCGAGATATACAAGATGAACTGCGGCAACTCCACCAACTGGGTCGGGGAAGAAAATAAGAGCCTGGCTGCCGTTCTGGACAGGGGCGCCGAGATCATCGGATGGGAAGACAGAAAGCCTCACGGCCAGGGCGAGCTTATCGACGGCTGCAAGAAGAAAGGCTACGGCGTGGCTATCTGGAACCAGTGGCACGCTGAGCTGGATGAAGAGGCGAGAGGTTTTTACGAAGTCAGCATACGTCTGAACCCGGATATGTCCGTTATCGTTCAGGCTCCGACTTCAGAGACGGGCGCAGGATCCAACAGCGCGGTAGTGCTGGCGGTAGCCGAGAACCTTTCATTCCTGAATATAAAACCGGAGGACGTGCTCTGGACACCTAAGTGCGACACAGAACTTACTCTCCGTGACAACGCGCCGACAGACAGCGCCATCTCATTCCTTTACGCTGAAGCTATATACGAAGCAGGCATAAAGATGAAGAGGGCTGTCATTGAAAGAGTCAGCGACTATATGAAGATCGATCCGGATGAACTGGACTGCGAAGACGCGTACGTATTCGAGAAAGCCAATCCGGAGAACAGGGTCCATGTGGGATGGTGCATGATCCACACAGACTGCGTGCCGATCCATCTCCATCACGCGAGACACACTGTAAGAGAGCAGGCAGGACTTCCTTTCGGAGCATGGTTTGCCGAAGTTGAAGTGGACGTTGAACTGGGAACAGTTGAAGTAACGGACATAGCGGTAGTAAATGACGCAGGAACAGTGCTCCACGCGTCGGGATGCGAAAGCCATCAGATAGCCGGACAGTGCTTCGGTATCGGCGAGACCCTCACCGAAGAGATGCACTACGACTGGGAGACCGGTACGCCGCTCAACAACAACTACATAGATTACAAGATGATCACCATGCCGGACAGGGCGTTTGTTAAACCTGAACTGCTTGAAGTATGGCAGGGCCTCGGAAGATACGGGGCTGCCGGTGTGGCTGAAGGCGCTTTCTGCGGAACAGGACCGGCAATAGCCAACGCGGTCTACAACGCGGTAGGCGTTGAGATCGACGCAGTGCCGATCACACCTCAGAAGGTGATGAAAGGGCTTGAAGAGCTGGAGGCAAAGAAGGCGGCAGAACGCTTCGGCCTCGTTCCGGACGGAAAGGAGGGCAGATAGATGAAGAATTTAGAAATTTACAAGGCAGAAACTGTCAATGAGATCTCTGACTTCCTTAAAGAAAACGAAGAAAGTTCCCGCGTAATGGCCGGCGGTACCGACTTGATGGGCACCCTCAAGGAAAAGATACTTCCTGTCAATATCGACAAAGTGGTTTCCCTGAAAGGCATGGAGGAACTGTCAGGCATAGAGGAAAAAACCGATTGCATCGAGATCGGGGCCATGACGAGTCTGGCTGATATAGTAAACAGCCCGCTGGTAAACGAAAAAGCTCCGCTTCTTTCACAGGCGGCAAAGACAGTGGCTTCACCTCAGATCAGACACGTGGCGACGATCGGCGGCAACATCTGTCAGGAGCCCAGGTGCTGGTACTACAGATATCAGGGCGACAAATTCGAGTGCATGAGAAAAGGCGGCGAGCGCTGCAACGCTGTAGTTGGAAACAACATTTACCACTCTATCTACGGCGCGGCCTGCGTAAGAGAAACGCCGTGCACATCCAACTGTCCTAACGAGACCGATATCTCAGGATACATGGAAAAGATCCGTAAGGGAGACATCCGCGGAGCTGCGAGAATACTTTTCAGCGTAAATCCGATCGCGGCTGTCACAGGCAGGATCTGTCCCCACACATGCCAGCAGCACTGCAACAGGAGAAAGTTCGACGAAAGCGTATCCATAAGAGCGGTCGAAAGATATCTCGGCGACTACATGCTGGACAACGCAAGAGATTTCTATAAAATGCCTGAATGGGAAAACGGCAAGAAAGCCTACATCGTAGGCGCAGGTCCGTCAGGACTTACTGCCGCGTATTTCCTCAGGAGAAACGGATTCAAGGTCACGGTATTTGACCAGAACGACAAGATCGGCGGAATGCTCTACTACGGCATCCCCGAATACAGACTGCCGAAGGAGATCCTCGACAGGATCAAGGAAGTCTTCGAGGACATGGGTATCGTCTTCATGATGAACACCAAGATCGGCAAAGAGATGACAGCTAAGAGACTCTACAAGGATTCGGACGTCCTGTTCGTCGGCATCGGCGCGTGGACATCCACCAACATGGAGTTCGAAGGCAGAGACGCCGACGGCATCATGAGCGCGATGGAGTTTTTGCATAACATTTCTGAGAAGCAGGAACAGAACATCGGAAAGAAAGTCGTAGTAATCGGCGGCGGAAACACGTCATTCGACGTGTGCCGGAGCGCGGTCAAGATGGGCGCGGAGGAAGTAACGCTTCTGGCCCGCAGACCTTTTGACCAGCTGGCAGCCGATAAAGACGAGATCGACGAGGCCCTGAAAGAAGGCGTGAAGATAATGGATCTGACCACGCTGAAGAAGGCCGTGAAGAATCCGGACAATTCCATAGACAAACTGGAACTTCAGAAAATGAAGACAGTTCCGGCTGACGAACCAGGCAAGTTCAAGGTGGTTCCGGATGAAGGAAAAACAGAGACCATAGAGGCGGACAGCCTGATCCTTGCTCTGGGACAGGGAATCGACACAACAGGATTCGAAAAGATCAGCAGCAAGAAGGGCATATACCTCAAAGATGAAGAGACAGGAGAGACTGAGGAAGAGAACGTATACTCGGCAGGTGACGCGGCATACGGCCCGGCAACTGTAATTAAAGCTATTTACCGCTCGAGAAAAGCGGCGGAGAATATTTCCATCGACTTCCTGGAGGCGACCGGAGATATGTCCACTGAAGGACGCTCGAAAATATTCAGTGAAACAGCTCTGGACAAGACCGAGAGCGCGAAGGAAAAGGAAGAGGACGTTGCAGAGAGAACTCTTTACAACGAAATCAGCCAGACCATCAGCACTGACGAGCTTCTCCAGGAAGCAGACAGATGCCTGAACTGCGGATGTGTGGCGGTTTCCCCATCCGATACAGGCGCAGCTCTCACAGCTCTTGACGCGGTGATAGTTACTAACGAGAGGGAGATCCCGGTCGGCGAGTTTTTCTCGACACCTATCATGGGATCCACATCTCTTGCCTGCGGCGAGATAGTGACATCCATAAAGATCCCGAAAGATACGGGAAGCAAACAGATGTACATCAAGCACAGGACGAGAAAGTCCATCGACTTCCCGATCGCCAGCATCGCCATCAACGGAACAGTTGAGGACAATGTGGTGAAGGATATCGCCATCGCTTTCGGAGCGGTCGCTCCAACTCCAAAGAGGCTGACAGAGGTCGAGGAATTCCTGAAGGGCAGAGAGCTGACAGATCCGGTCATTGAGAACGCGGCTGAGATCTCAGTCAGAGACTGTCTCCCGCTTAAGGAGAACGAATACAAGATCAAGACCGTCAAGGTGCTGCTCCGCAGAAACCTGGCTAAGCTCAGAGACTGATCATTCTTTGCTGAAATCAGAGACTGATTCGTCTTACGGGAGCGAATAGATCCACGAAACCCATTGAAAATGTTGCTGATTTTTCTATGAGAGATTAGCAACATTTTTTGTGGGCCGGCGGCGCGGACAGGCGGGTGGTGTTGAAAAAACCATTGAAATATGCAGGAAAATGTAATATTATGAAAAGCGGTTTCACACATTAATTATTAGACTTGGAGTGGTTATTATATGAGTTTTTCAGACATTTTAACTTCGATAGACGATTTCGTCTGGGGAGTGCCTATGATGGCGCTGATCCTTGCGGGCGGCATCTGGCTGACTGTCAGAGTCGGTTTCGTTCAGGTAAAACGTCTTCCGCTGGCTCTCAGATGGATGGTCAAGAATGAAGAAGGCGGAAGCGGCGAAGTATCGAGTTTCGCGGCTCTTTGTACAGCCCTTTCGGCGACGATCGGAACAGGAAACATCGTGGGTGTTGCGACTGCTATAGCGGGAGGCGGCCCGGGAGCGCTTTTCTGGATGGAGATAGCGGCGTTCTTCGGAATGGCTACTAAATTCGCTGAATGTATGCTGGCTGTAAGATACAGAAAGATAGACGACAACGGCCACAGTCTTGGCGGACCTTTCTACTATATTGAAAGAGGAATAGGCCCCAGATGGAAATGGCTCGGCAAGCTTTTCGCGGTATTCGGAGTACTTGCGGGACTTCTTGGTATCGGCACCATCACTCAGGTAAACGGTATCGCGTCCGCAGTTCAGAATTTCTTCGATCCTGACAATGCGCACACAGTAAACATCCCTGTACTCGGGGAACATTCATGGGCAGTAGTGCTTACAGCGATCATCATCGCGTTCTGCGTTGCGGTAGTTGTTATCGGCGGAATCAAACGTGTCGGATCCGTAAGCCAGGTAATAGTACCGTTCATGGCGATACTTTACGTAGTATTCACAGTACTGCTTGTAATATGCAATATCACAGAGCTTCCTCACGCAATAGCGATCATCGTAAAAGGAGCCTTCTGTCCTTCAGCCGTAACCGGCGGAGTGGTAGGAACCATGTTCATCGCTATGCAGAAGGGTATAGCTAGAGGAATATTCTCTAACGAAGCAGGTCTTGGAAGCGCGCCGATCGCGGCAGCGGCTGCTCAGACACATGAGCCTACAAGACAGGGCCTGGTAAATATGACAGGTACCTTCATCGACACCATCTGCATCTGCACACTGACAGGACTTTCAATAGTAATGACAGGCGCATGGCAGGTAGAAGGCCTTGAAGGCGTGGACATCACCAACTACGCGTTCCAGAACGGACTTCCGTTCCCGCCGGCAGTATCCAGTTTCGTGCTGATGATATGCCTCGTATTCTTCGCTTTCACTACGATCCTGGGATGGGATTACTACAGCGAGAGATGTCTGGAATACATCGTCAACGGACGCATGGGAGCAGTCAAAGTGTACAGATGGCTGTACATCCTGGCCGTACTTATCGGACCGTTCATCACAGTAAGCGCCGTATGGCAGATAGCCGACATCTTCAACGGACTCATGGCTATCCCGAACATGGTAGGACTGTTCGTGCTCAGCGGAGTGGTAAGAAGAGAGACTCTCGGATTCTTCACCTCCGGAAAGCATCTGGACAGACTGCCCGATCACAAGTAATCGAGAAAGGCGATGGCCGTCAGGCTGCGCCGAACTATAAAAGCGTTGAAATTACACTGTTAATCTCATATATATGGATTAACAGTGTTTTTTCAATGGTTGCAGCGGTCGGAATAATAGCGTTTTGGTGGTTTTGCGCTTTTTTCTCAACAGGAACCTCCCGGAAGCATTGCAATTACACTGTTAATTTTCTATATACAGATTAACAGTGTAATTTCAACGGTTTGCCGCTGGGCGGAGGCGCTTGTTCCTGCGGAACCGGCTCTTGACAGTTTTTCCATCCGGCCCGGGTGGCCTTTTTCGTGCAGATCCCCTGTAAAAAATACTACATATTGACTTTTTTGTTTAAAAAACAGGATATAAGTGGTATAATTAAATGTTATTTTATGGGGTTAACAAATCTTGCAGGTGTTTTGTGCGGCAGGCAGGAGATCGAATTGAGGAAAGCAACTAGGATCGAAAATTTCATATACATCTGGAAAGTGGCCAACAGCGCTAACATGAGTTTTTCTGACGCGCGGGAGGACATGAGGAATGCCCGCAAAGAGTACGATATCACTTTCAGGACATATTATGAAAAAAAAGTCTGGAAGGTGTCGGACGAAGACAGAAGAAAGCTCGGGCGCAAATACAACAGATACGCCAAGCAGCTGGAAGAGATCACCGGCATGACCTATGGGCAGGCTATTGAGACTTTGAAAAGCGCTCACAGTAAGTACGGCGTATCGGCTAAAGACTACGTGATGTACAGCTTTTTCGATATGGATGAAGAGGAACAGGCTCAGAGGGCGGAAAAGCTAAGCAAGAAAGAGAGAAACATTGAAAAGATCCGCGCGAAGAATGTCAGGACGGTCATGAAAGAGACCGGCTGGAGCGAAGCGGAGACTATAGAAGAGATGAACGAGGCCCGTGAAAGATGCGGAGCCTATTACAAGAACTACTGCGAGTACAGATTCTGGGAACTTCATCCGAAGACACAGGACACATACTTCAACAACAGCCATATCAACCGGCTGATCAGGAAATATGTGACCACTCCGGAAAAGCTGATCTATTTCAAGAACAAGAGGCTTTTCAATGAGAACTTCTCGGAGTTTTTAGGCAGAAGGTGGACTACCAGTAAAGATATAGACGCAGAGAAACTGAAAGAGACTTTCTCCGGATGCGATAAGGTGATGTACAAGCCTGTGGACCTTTCAAGGGGCAAGGGCATTCGGGTATTTGAGTTAAACGACGAAAACCTCGAAGACGTTGCGGAAGAAATGCGCAGACTGCCCAGTGGTGTTGTGGAGGAATTTATCACACAGCATCCTGCTCTCGCGGATTTCTCCAAAGGCGCTTCTGTAAATACGATCAGGATAATGACTATCCTTGACAACAGCAAATGCTATATCCCGTACGTGGTCATCAGACTGGGCCACGGCAAAAAACCGCTGGACCACATGCATTTCGGCGGCGTCATCGCTCCGGTGGATCCGGATACGGGCGTCATAAACCATGATCCGGCAGGAAGAGACGGGACATTATATGAAAAGCACCCGGCCTCCGGCCTGGTGGCAAAAGGCTTCCAGATCCCTTACTGGGACGAAGTGAAGAAAATGGTGAGAAGAGCGTCCAAGCGTTTTCCGTCAGTGGGATTTCTCGGATGGGATGTGGCGATCACAGACAAGGGACCTGTGATCGTTGAGGCAAATACATATCCATCGGCGGCAAGTGTGCAGATGCCATTTATATCGGAACATAAGGGAGTGAGACCTATGTTCGACAGATTTCTCGCGTAAATCACACAAAATCATCACATTTGTAGGGAAGGAGAAAGGTATAATAAACTTAACAAGGTAGTTTTAATCAGGTATTTGGTATGAAAGAAAAGAAGAATTATAAAGTAATTGGATTGATAGTAGTTCTAATCCTCTTGCTGCTTTGGATAATCGATAGTGCTTTCAACCTGATCGATGAAAGATTCCTGCCGTCAATCGGAAGCGTAGGAAAAGCTCTTGTTGTCATTACCACAGACGGATACAAAGGATCCACTCTGTTCGGACATCTGGGAGCAAGTTTCTTCCGACTGTTTTCGGCGTTCTTCCTGGCTATAGCCACTGCTGTGCCTCTCGGACTGCTCAGTGGATATAACAAGAAGGTCAGAGCAGCATTTGACCCGATAATAGAATTTTACAGACCGCTGCCGCCACTGGCATACTATACCCTGCTGGTATTGTGGCTGGGTATCGGCAACGGCTCAAAAATAACGCTTCTGTATCTCGCGTGCTTCGCGCCTATCTACATCGCGTGCGTTGCGGCGGTAACTAAAGTACCCGCCAACTACATCAACGCTGCGGCAACTCTCGGAGCAAACAAAAAGCAGATATTTATGAAGGTCATCTTCCCGTACTGTCTGCCGGATATGTTCACCGGTATCAGGACTGCTATGGGAGTTGGTTACAGTACCCTCGTCGCAGCTGAAATGGTTGCGGCTGTTTCAGGTATCGGCTGGATGGTACTGGACGCAAGTAACTGGCTCAGAAGCGACATAATCTTTGCCGGAATAATCGTCATGGGTGTGACAGGCATACTCATCGACGCCATTCTCCGATTCATCGAGAGAAAGGTAGTTCCGTGGAAAGGAAAAGTATAGTCATCAATTATAGCTTAAATATATTTTTTTAACAGGAGGAAAAAATGAAAGGCAAAAAATTGATTGCGGCCCTGTTAGTATGCATGTTTGCAGTATTTGCTCTCGCAGGATGCGGATCTGACAGTGAGTCCGGAGAAGTCCCGGAAAAAGTTGTCATAGGTACACAGGGACTGATGAACCTTGAGACATATGCTGAACTCGAAGGTCTTATCGAGAAGCATATGGACGGAACCAAAGTTGAATTCAAACAGTTCAATGCAGGTAAAGATCTTAACCAGGCATTCGCAGCTGACGAAATAGACTTTGGAGTATTGGGAGCTGCCCCGGTTGCAGTAGCATGGTCATCCGATATCGATTATCAGGTGATTTATTCGACAGCTATACTGACGAATACAGAAGCTATGGTAGCTAAACCGGACAGCGGCATCAAGACTGTTAAGGATCTCGTTGGAAAGACTGTTGCAACAACATTCACATCAACGACACACTACAGCCTGCTGAGCGCACTGAAGGCTGCCGGCGTAGATGCTAAAAAAGTAAAGATCATCGACATGGAGCCTGACAAGATCGTTGCTGCATGGAAGAGAGGCGACATCGACGCAGCTTACACATGGAACCCGGCTCTGGGAACTATGAAGGCTGACGGCGGTAAGGTTGTCATCACAAGTGGAGAAGTTGGCGAACAGGGCTATCCTGTAGCAGACTTCGCAGTAGTAAGAACTGGATTCGCTGAAAAGTATCCTGCTTACGTAACTAAGTATCTCGAAGGAATCGTTGAGGCAGAAAAAGTATTCGCTGACACACCGGAAAAGGTATACGATTCATTTGCTAATCACTTTGAAGGTTACAAAGCTAAGGATGTCAAGGAAGCTATGGCTGACGACTACATCACAGGCGCAGATCAGGTCAAGGGCGAGTTTGAATCAGGTAACTTCGCAGATCTGATCGTTAAGGTATCCGCATTCCTGGCTGATCAGGAACAGATCCCTGCAACGCTTGAAGAAGATTTCGTAAAGGATCACGTTGTTGGTTCATATCTTGAAGATGCAGTTGCCGAGTAATATGACACCATCTGTGATACTGCACGTTGAAATAGTAAGGACTATTTGATTATGAGTAATTTGGAAACAGATCTGATGACGATCAAAAACGTCACGCTCCAGTATCCGGCCAGAAAAGGCGAGGATGGAGTCAACGCGCTTGAGAATGTGTCTATGTCCATACAGAAGGGCGACTTTGTGGCTCTGCTGGGACCTTCGGGCTGCGGCAAGAGTACTCTGCTCAACATTATGGCGGGCCTTCTTGAGCCGACTACCGGAGACATATACATGTACGGCGAGAAGATCACGGACGTAGACTGGAGGAGAGCAGTAGTGTTCCAGACAGCTACACTTTATCCGTGGATGACCACATATGAAAATGTGGCTTTCGGGCCGACAGTAAGAGGCATCGATAAGTACGAGATCGATCAGCGCACCAAAAAATATCTGGCGCTGGTAGGGCTTACGGATTTTGCGGAGAACAAGCCATACGAACTTTCCGGCGGTATGCGTCAGAGAGCTGCTCTGGCAAGAGTTCTCGTAAACGATCCGAACATGATACTTATGGATGAGCCGTTCGGCGCTCTGGACGCTCTGACCAGGATCAATATGCAGGCTCTGGTAAGAGACATCTGGCGCAAAACGGACAACACTGTTTTCCTGATCACTCACGACGTAGACGAAGCGCTTACTCTGGGAACGAGGGTTATGGTCATGTCATCCCGACCGGGCAGGATCGTCGAAGAATTCAATACGAATTTCACATATGAGATCGAAGAAGGAAACGACGATATCAGATACGACCCCGAGTACGTAAGACTTCGTAAGGAGATACTGGGAGAGATACAGTCCCAGTAGTTTCGGCACATCAAGATCAAAAAGCAGAGGACCTTTCACAGGTCCTCTCTTTTATTGCGCGCCCGTGAAAACTCATTTTTCAGTGATTGCCGGATACCGGAAATCCGGACAGCTGAAAAAACGGACAACAGGCATATCCGGCGCCCGGTTGTGGTATAATCGACCCATGATGAAAAAAAGATATTCTATGATGAAAAAAACAAGAATACTTCTGATAGTGACTGCCTTGATCGTGTGCGTGAGCGGGCAGTCTTTTGCTGCGGAAGAACCGGAAGCGGGCAGCGCTGCGGATAACGGCGCGGTGAACGCGGTTTCGGAGCAGACAGAAACGCAGGCACAGGATCAGACGGAGACTGAAGCTAAGGCGCAGGCGGGGACCGAACCAGCGACACCCGAGGAATCCCAGAACCCGGCATCGGCAAAGACTCAGGCTGACACCAAGCCGCTGGGCGCGGTACCAAAAGAGGATGCGCAGCCGGAAAAGCGCGAGGTCAAAGTCTACGGATCCTGTATCATTACGTGGATAGATTCAAGGGAAGGAAGAATACTCGTCAACTGGAAACGCGGCAGTTCATGGGAAGGCTACTGTGTATACAGGAGAGAAGAAGGTCAGGAAAAATGGACCAGAGTAGCGAGGTTCAGCGATAATACCAAACTACAGTACAGGGACAGCGACATAGAAAACGGCGCTGTATATGAGTACAAGGTCCTGAAATACAACACCATTGTAACGGACGAAGAATCCGTGCCGTACTCAAAGCCGGCAAATATCGGCAACACCAAAGCGGCCGGGTACACTTACCTGGAGGCGCCGGAAGACCTGAAATACACGAAAAAGGAAAACAGCATCAGTCTCAGATGGAAGAAAAACCCCTTTGCTGAAGAGTACATTGTAATGTATTCGAGAAACAGCCTCTTCAGAAACGCCAGGACACTGCGCACGTATGATACGCGCTGTGAACTTAAGGGGCTCAATACATCAAGGAGATGGTACATGAGCGTAAGGTGCGTAAAAGAGACATATCATTCGGACTGGGCCCGTTCATCCAACTATTCGGATCAGCGTACCGCGAATATCAGCTACGTCAAAGTCTACAGGAAAGTGAAGAAGAACGGCAAAGTAAGAAGAGTAAGAGCCAGGCTGGACGTCCGCAGAGCCGCGAGACAGAAACTCTACGGATACGACACCGTCCAGGGCGCGGCAAGTGACGGGACATATTCGTATACCATACTTCTGAACAAGAGAAACGGATACAGCCGCATAGTCAAGATGAAGGGCGGCACTTCCAAAGTCGTAAGAATATCCAAGGCCATGTATCTTGGTCACGGCAACGGCATGGCCTACAATCCGGACAGAAAGATCCTTGTGGTCGCTCACGGCAAAGCCACCAAAGGAGTGCTTTCTGTGGTACGTGCAAAGGACCTGAAATATATAAAGAGGGTCCGCGTAAAATACGGCAAAAGTCTGGCCGGATACAACGGCGACGACCTCCACGGCATAAAGACATACAGCGGGGTCTCGTATCTGCCCGGGAAAAAACAGTACGTTCTGACGCCCAACGAAAAAGTGGCGGCCGTATATCTTGACAGGGATTTCAACCCGGTCAGATATCAGACGCTTTACTATAAATTCCCCAATCAGACCCAGGGAACCCATGCGGAAGGGGAGCTTTTGTTCCGTTCCGCCAGTCCGAAGGGCAGCGGACCGGATAACGCGTTCTTCATCTACAACACCTTCGGGGTCTTCCTCAAGAAGATAAAGATACCTGTGGCCGGGGAACTGGAGAGCCTTTACTTTGTAGGAAACAAGCTGTTCGGAGCCATATACAGGAGCCGTTACGTCACACGGACTAAGATCGTAAAGAAGTATTATTACGTGAAAAAGCACGGCAGGTACGTGAAAAAACACGGCAAAAGGATACGCCGTGTCAGGAAAAAGCGCGTAAAGTACAGGATCTTTTACAGGGACAGTTATGTCATCAGGATAAGCAATTACTGATTTAAAGTTGACAAAGCTGTAAACTGGTTATATCATTTAATGTGCAAATGAACAGAATATCTTCGGGGCAGGGTGAAATTCCCGATCGGCGGTAAAGTCCGCGAGCGCGTGAGCGCAGGATCCGGTGAGATTCCGGGACCGACAGTTACAGTCTGGATGGAAGAAGATTATATCTGAAGATGTCAGCGGGTGTTTTGCCTGCGCGTCTTCAAACGGATATGTTTTCGATGCCCCGCATTATGTGCGGGGCTTTTTATATGTTAAACCTGCAGGGCGCGGCCCACGTAAGATATGGCTGAAGCAGCCCGCGGAAGAAAGAGCCGGGACGAAGAGGAAAGAAAGTGTCAGACAGCAGAGACAGAGGATATATGAAAAGAGCCATTGAGCTGGCGGCAAAAGGCGAAGGATGGGTGCATCCCAATCCCATGGTTGGCGCTGTCATAGTAAAAGGCGGGCAGATCATCGGCGAAGGATACCACCGGAAGTTCGGGGAGCTTCACGCGGAAAGAAACGCCATCGCCTCTCTCAGCCAGCCGGCGGAAGGGGCGACCATATACGTCACGCTGGAACCCTGCTGCCACCATGGCAAGACGCCTCCCTGCACAGAGGCCATCATAGAGAATAAAATCGCAAGAGTCGTAATCGGCTCAAGAGATCCTAACCCGCTTGTAGCCGGGCAGGGCGCGAAGATCCTCAGGGAAGCTGGCATTCAGGTAGAGGAAGATTTCATGAGAGAAGAGTGCGACAGGCTCAATCCGGTTTTCTTCCATTACATCACCACAGGGCTACCCTATGTGATCATGAAATACGCTATGACGGCGGACGGCAAGATCGCAACAAAGACAGGAGCGTCCAAGTGGATATCCGGCGAGGAGTCCAGAGAGGAAGTTCACTGCATGAGACACGCCTGCATGGGCATCATGGCCGGCATCGGCACGGTGAAGGCGGACGATCCGATGCTCAACTGCCGGATAGAGAACGGCAGGGACCCGGTCAGGATCATATGCGACAGCAATCTGAGCATATCGCCCGACACACAGATCATAAAGACGGCGAAAGACATAGAGACCATCATCGTCTGCGCCAATGAGGACGCGGACAAGGCCGCGGTACTGAAGGAAAAGGGCGCTGAAGTGCTGGTTCTTCCGGGAGAAGACGAAAGACCGGACCTGAAAAAACTCATGGAGACCCTGGGCGGACGCGGCATAGACAGCGTGCTCATCGAAGGCGGCGGCACTCTCAACGAGAACGCCCTGAAGGCGGGCATAGTAAATGAGGTAAGAGCCTTTGTGGCGCCGAAGCTTTTCGGCGGAGTGGCAAAGTCCCCGGTAATGGGGGAAGGAGTCGAGACTCCGGACCAGGCTTACGCCCTGGAAATGACAGACATCAAGAAAACAGGCGACGACCTGATGATCAGATACAGAGTTTTGAAATGAGCAGCCGCATAGGCGAACGGAACAGAACACACATTTGAAATGAGGAACAAAGATGTTTACAGGAATAATGGAGGAAGTCGGGACCATAAAGTCCATGACTGCCGGAGAAAGTTCCGGTGAAATACGGGTGCAGGCGCGGACTGTGCTGGAAGGCACTAAGATCGGTGACAGCATCGCGGTCAACGGCATATGCCTGACAGTGACATCGCTGCAACCGGACGGTTTTACCGCCGACGTGATGGCGGAGACGGTGCGGAGGAGCGCTTTAAGGGAACAGAACCCCGGCTCGAAAGTCAATCTGGAGCGGGCCATGGCGGCTGACGGAAGATTCGGCGGGCACATGGTATCGGGACATATCGACGGGACCGGAAAAGTCGTTTCACTGGAGAGAGAAGAAAACGCGGTATGGGTCACTATAGAGGCTCCGGCAGAGATCCTTCGGCTGATAGTCGAAAAAGGAAGTATCGCCATCGACGGCATAAGCCTGACTGTGGCCTATGTGGATGAAAGAGTTTTTAAGGTATCCATCATCCCCCACACAGGCGCGGAGACGACTCTTCTGGACAGGAAGGCAGGCGACTCAGTCAATCTGGAAAACGACATAACGGGAAAGTACGTGGAAAAACTCCTTGCGGCAGGTGTAAGCACGCCCTACAGCGCAGGGAGCAGGACCGGACCGGAAGACCGGCAGCAACCGCCGGGAGAAGACGGACTTACCATGGAATATCTTGAAAAGATGGGAATATAAAGACAACGGAGGAAAAGGAAAAGAAATGGCTAAAAAACATGAGTACGGAACAATAGAACAGGCGCTGGAAGATCTTAAGGCAGGCAAGGTCATCCTGGTCACAGACGATCCGGACAGGGAAAACGAAGGCGACATGATCTGCGCCGCGGAATTTGCCACACAGGAGAACATCAACCTTATGGCGGTCCACGGCAAAGGCCTGATCTGCACTCCCATGAGCGCCCAGATCGCAGAGCGTCTCGGACTGCAGCCGATGGTCGCTGAGAATACAGACAATCACGAGACGGCTTTCACCGTGTCTATCGACCATATGGATACGACAACAGGCATATCCGCGAAGGAAAGAGGCTACACCATAAGAAAATGCATCGACCCCAACACCAAGCCTAACGAGATGAGAAGACCGGGACACGTATTCCCGCTGATAGCAAAGTTCGGCGGAGTGCTTGTGAGAAACGGTCACACTGAGGCCACAGTCGACCTTCTGAGACTTGCGGGAATGGAACAGTGCGGAGTCTGCTGCGAAGTCATGGATGAAGACGGAACCATGATGAGAACGCCTAAGCTGTGGGATCTGGCTGAAAAGTTCGATCTGACCTTCATAACCATAAAGGAACTGCAGGACTACTGCCGCATCCATGAATCCCACGTAGTAAAGGAAGCGGAAGCCAAGCTGCCGACCAAATACGGCACTTTCCAGATGTACGGATATGTGAACGACATCACCGGCGAGCACCATGTTGCGCTGGTCAAAGGCGACATAGGCGACGGCGAGAACGTGCTCTGCAGAGTGCATTCGGAGTGCTTGACGGGAGATACATTCGGATCCTTCAGATGCGACTGCGGGCTTCAGCTCCAGAAATCCATGGAGATGGTTGAAAAAGAAGGCAGAGGCATCGTCCTTTATATGAGACAGGAAGGCAGGGGTATCGGCCTCATAAACAAGATCAAGGCCTACGCTCTCCAGGAAGAGGGATACGATACAGTAGAAGCCAATGTGAAACTGGGTTTTGCGCCGGACTTGAGAGAATACTGGGTCGGAGCGCAGATACTCCGCGATCTGGGAGCAAAGTCCCTGAGACTTCTCACCAACAATCCGGACAAGGTATACGGCATCGGCGATTTCGGACTGGATATAGTCGAAAGAGTGCCTATGGAGATCGAGCCTCAGCCATACGATATAGATTATCTCAAGACCAAGAAGAAAAAGATGGGCCACGTGCTCAAGAACGTATAGGAGCATAAGAGGAAACAGAAAACAGACTGCCTGAAATACGGGCAGAGAGAAAACAGACTGCCCTGCGGGCAGGATAAAAGAAAGGAAAAGAGGAGAGAGAAATGGAAAACATCAACATCATCGAAGGAAAAGTCGTAGCGCCAAAGGGAATGAAAGTGGGGATCATAGCTTCAAGATTCAACGAGATCATTTCAAACAAGCTTCTTGGCGGAGCCGTTGACGGACTTTTAAGACACGGCGTTGAGGAAAAGAACGTGACAGCAGTATGGGTGCCGGGAGCATTCGAGATCCCGTCCATCGCCTCCAAGATGGCAGCATCCGGAAAGTATGACGCTATCATCTGCGTGGGAGCAGTTATCAGAGGACAGACTTCACACTACGATTACGTGTGCAACGAAGTGTCAAAGGGGATCGCGCAGGTCGGTCTGGCGACAGGCGTTCCTGTAATGTTCGGCGTTGTGACCACTGAAAACATCGAGCAGGCCATCGCCCGCGCAGGAAGCAAGGCAGGAAACAAAGGCTATGACTGCGCCCTTTCCGCTATCGAGATGGTGAACCTTTCAAGCCAGCTGTAAGAGTAAGGAGCGTAAATTGAGACCTGTACTTATTTTCGATTACGACGGGACAATAAATGAGACCATGAAGATCTACATGCCCGGCGTACGCAAAGCTGTCGACTGGCTCATCGAAGACTGCGGCATAAAAGTCGAAAGGCCGGCCGATGAAAAGATCGCAAGCTGGCTCGGCATGAACATGGATGACATGTGGGCGGATTTTCTTCCCGGGCTGGACAATGAGCTGAAGATGAAAGCGGCTCATATGGTCGGCAAGGTAATGCTGGAAAAAACCATAGCCCATGAGGCTGCCTGGTATGACGGCATGGAGGAGACTCTGGACGGACTTAAGGCCCGGGGATACGACATGGCGGTATTAAGTAACTGCGGTATTCTTTACGCGCAGACCCAGTGGGAAGTTTTCAGCATGGACAGATGGTTCGACGCCTTCTTTCAGTGCGAAAGTTTCGACAATGCCCCCAAAGAGGAGATCATGAAGACGATCGCTCTGGATTATGAAAAAGCAGCGGAGCACACTCCGGTGAAAAGCTCCGGAGGACCGGCCGGTCATGACAGGGATTTCATACTGATCGGAGACAGGGATTCAGACCTTTACGCGGCGAAGGGCGCGGCGGCGCCTTTCATCGGATGCGCCTACGGATACGCTGCGCCCGGGGAACTGGACGAAGCGGACGTGTCCGCGGGAACCCCGGCGGACATCCTGAAAGCCGTGGCTGTTCTTGACAGATAGAGAAAGGAACCTTCTGATGGACAGAAGTTTTTTCGACAAAATATGCGACCGCAGAGGAAGCGGATCGATCAAATACGGAAAGCCTCCTGCGGGAGATCCGGAAAAAGTCGTCCCAATGTGGGTGGCTGACATGGATTTCCGTTCGGCGCCGTGCATAATCAGCGCCCTTGAGGAGACTGTTGACCACGGCATTTTCGGTTACACCGACAGAGGTGAGGAATACAAAGACGCGGTGCGCGGCTGGTACAGGCGCAGGATGAACTGGGAGATCGATCCGGAGTGGATCATACCGGTTCCCGGCGTCATTTTTGCTATTTCAACGGCGATAAAAGCATTGACGGATGAAGGCGACGGGATCATCATCTGCCAGCCTGTGTACTACCCCTTTGCCAACATGGTGAAGGACAACCGGCGGGAGCTGATAGTCAGTGAACTTCAGCTGAAGGACGGCCGGTATGAGATGGATTTTGACGATTTTGCGGAAAAGGCGGAGGAGGCCAAAGCCTTCCTGCTATGCTCGCCCCACAATCCGGGCAGCAGGGTCTGGACCAAGGATGAGCTTGAAAAAATCGTTGAGATCTGCAAAGAAAAAGGCCTTTACATCATATCGGACGAGATTCATTCGGATCTGATCTTTCCGGGACACATCCATACGCCGGCCGTGAAGGCAGCGGGAGACTACGCGGGGAAGATAATCACATGCGTTTCGCCTACCAAGACTTTTAATATAGCGGGCATCGAGGCGGCCAATATCATCGCGCCGGACAAAGCGATAAGGAAAGCCATTATCAGTGAGTTTTTCAGCACCGGTGTATTCGGTCAGAACATGTTCGGAGCCGCTGCAACTGTGGCGGCATACAGAGAAGGCGAGGAATGGCTGGAGGCTCTTCTTGACTATCTGTGGGTGAACGTGGGACACGTTCGTGATTTTGCGGATAGCACGGATGCCATAGACCTGATAGAGCCGGAGGGAACATATCTGATGTGGCTGGACTGCAGGAAGACAGGGCTTGACGGAAGACAGCTCCAGAAGCTTTTCCTGGAGAAGGCGGACGTGTGGCTCCATGACGGATTGGTGTTCGGCATGGGGGGCGAAGGCTTCCTGCGGATGAATATCGCATGCCCTGAGAAAGTGCTGCTGGAAGTTCTGGACAACATGAGGAAAACAGAGGTATAGAGCTGCTGCTATTTTCGTGCTGCAGGCAATAAAGAAGTGTTTGCTTCAAAAAAATGGAGCATGTATTCTAAAGTGTAGCAGAGGGTTTTTGCAGGAGAGCAGGGGTAGATTATTATGGGAAGAATGCGGCTGATAAAAA
>JAUMVF010000025.1:3249-20042 GCA_030530305.1 Bacillota bacterium | reverse complement strand
AAGATACTGGAGATACTGGTGGAGAAGGTCAAGGCGGGCGTTGACGTGCGCGTAATGTATGACGGCATGTGCGAGATGTCCACACTTCCTCCGGACTATTTCAAACTTCTCGAAAAACAGGGGATAAAGTCTAAACCGTTTTCACCTATCATGCCGGTTTTGTCTTCCCACTATAACTACAGGGATCACCGCAAGATACTGGTTATCGACGGTAAGGTCGCTTTCAACGGCGGCGTAAATCTGGCGGATGAATACATAAACCGCGTAGAGAGATTCGGACACTGGAAGGATACGGCAGTAATGCTCAAAGGTCCTGCTGTTACCAGTTTTACGCTCATGTTCCTTCAGATGTGGAACATAATCGAAGAAACGCCTGAGTTTGATCCGTGGCTCAGCCTTCCTGTCAATCAGCTGGAGGAGCCGGAAACAGAAACAGACCAGCAGCTTGGTTCTGTTACAGATCCGGTACCGGCGCCGCAGGGATACGTGATTCCATACTGCGACGATCCGCTGGATGATTATAAAGTAGGCGAGACCGTCTATATGGACGTTCTTAACCGGGCTGACAGATATGTCCACATAATGACGCCTTATCTGATACTGGATGGCGAACTCGAAACGGCGATAATGTACGCTGCCCAGAGAGGCATAGACGTAAAACTCATACTGCCGGGAATTCCGGACAAGAAGATGGCTTACGCGCTGGCTAAATCACATTACAAGAGACTTACAGAAACGGGAGTTCAGATATTCGAATATACTCCCGGGTTCGTACATGCGAAAGTATGCGTAAGCGATGATGAAAAAGCGATAGTGGGAACGATCAATCTTGACTACAGGAGCCTTTATCACCATTTCGAGTGCGCTACGTATATGTATAAGACCGGATGTATCGGGGACATCGAGAAGGATTTCCAGGAGACCCTGGCTAAATGCCGCGCCGTTACGCCGGAGACCATAAAAAAAGAAAAGTTATTCTACAAGGTAATGGGACACCTTATGAAACTTATAGCCCCGCTGATGTAGCGGAAAAGCAGCGGCTTTTATGATGATATGAAAAACCCCGGGATACGGAAGATCCCGGGGTTTGTTATATCGTTTCTTTCAGTACAGGAAATCTATTTTACTTTCGGGCTGGTTCGGATATTGCTGTACTTGCCGTAACCTGCGTTCTTTGCGAACGCTCTTACACGTACTTTGTACTTCGCGCCTTTTTTGAGACCTTTCAGAACGAGTTTGTTGCTCTTGGTACTGAATTTCTTAGTGATCCATTTCTTCTTTCCTGTCTTATGGTATGAAACCTGATACCGGGTCGCGCCGGATTTTTTCTGGCTTTTTACCTTAACTGTCAGTTTGTTTTTGCCAGCCGCAAACGATGAGATCACGGCTTTCTTCGGAACAATGCGGAATTTAGCGCTTATAGAAGTTTTGTAAATACTTCCGGAGGCAGGCTTTATGATTGCCGTTGCAGCGCCGCATTTTATATTGTTTTTATATGATATTGTGTAGTCTTTTTTATTGACTTCGCCATCCAGATTGTCTACAACGGAAATGTTTCCGCATTTTATCGCTTTTCCGGTGTAGACGTGTTTATTATCCCATATCAGAGCCTGGAGGAATTTCGGTTCTACCACATTGATATCAACGATGCTTTGTCCCACTCCGTCAGCCTTGATAACCAGTTTCACTTTTCCGGCCTTTTTGGCCTTGATCCTGTATAACGTATCATCATTCGGATCCGGCTGTGTGACATCTACGATAGCGGAGGTGTCTGAGATCCCGCGGCTGCTGTTTACGAAACCGAATGAAACCGCAATGTCATCAGGAAGAAGATCCATGTCGCCCTTGAACTTGACCCTGAGAGTGTCGCTGGTCATGCTGCCTCTGGATGAGAGTTTAACGGAACTGTCCACGCTCATGCGGAGATTATCTTTCTTTTCGCCGACTGCCTTGATCGGCAGATTATCGTAAGTGAAAAAATTATCCGGGTCTTCTTTGCGCATCATGGTTACCAGGTTTTTATAGTCGTCCCATTCTTTCAAATTGCCGACAAAACTCTCTTTTTTATTGATCACGCCTTTCGACCATACAGAAGCGCCGGTGGTCTTGACATATCCTTCTCCCAGTGCTTTCGGCATAAGCAGGATGTATTTCCCGTTTGGAGCCATGTGACGCTGAACAACGCTGTAATACTGTCCTTTCTGGATAGTAACAGGACTGGTGAGATCCATCTTGTGGTATCCGCCCATGGTATATTGTTCTTCATCTGTGGAGGCGACGCGCACACCATCTCTCGGAGTAACGAAATTATCACTGAGGATATATACTTCGCTCTTCACTTTGGTGTTGGGACGGGCGGTCTGGCATGTTACCTGCGTCAGATTCATGCATCCTTCTGCTTTGAAAACATTGGCCATAAACATTTCTTCGTCATCCTCCATTTTCTGGTAATCGGATGGACCAAGCAGATCGTACTGATCCAGATAATACTCACTGCCTACATTGCTTTTATCGAATGCGAAAGATTCGAGCATAGACAGTGATTTGTCATAGTAGGAGATCCAGAAATACCCGGTGCTGATTCCGTCTTCATTGGGGATACCCCAGGTGCCGTAACCTTTAGTAGGGAATTCCTCTTCTCCGGATCCCCAGCTGTTCTTAACAAGCCACGCGCCGTTGCCGCCGTCAGTCGCGCCTTCGTGCTTGCCGTCGGGGAACATGTTTTTCGGAGGCTTATGTCCGTCTACAAAATTATCCCTTGAATAACTGTCATCCCAGCCGACTATACAAACGCCGTGGTTAACGGATTCGTTAGTATATGTATAGTGAGCCCAGTTCTTGCTTATATATTTTCCGTCACCGGCTTCCTGGCTCGGCATGAACGAATCAGCGCAGAATCCGACAGTGACGCCGTGTTTCTTGAGCAACTCAGTTTTGATGGCTTTTGTCGCATTTGCGTTGTATTTGTATGTCTTGTCGTTGCCGCCTGCGGGTGTCGGTAAAGTAACCGATTCTTTAAGCTGGTATGACTGATAGAACCTGTATTTTTCAGGAATCGACCAGTCATCGTCGCTGTCGTAGCAGAAATTCACCATTTTGCCGTCGGTTTTTCTTTTCTCAACATCGCCATTTTTGCCCCGGTACTTTAAAATGTATTCTTCAACATCGTTTCTGTCCTCCAGATTTGGGCCTATGCCGGAGGAGAAAAGGCTTGTTGCGTATACGGGCTGTCCGCCCATATTGATCTTTTGTGAAGCGGTCACGCCGTTTTTGGTATAGCGCCCTTCACCATACTGGGAATGGGTTTTATCCATAATAGGCTGGGAAACGAAATACGACAGATGCTTTTCAGAAAGATCCAGATTTCCGGCGTCATATTCGTCGAGCTGCGCCAGACCATCGCCCAGCAGGCTTATCTCGCAAGCTGCTACTGCAGCAAAACCCCAGCATGATCCGAAAGGGTTCTGGAATCTTACAGGCGTAACATACGGAGTATTATCGCCGTCATCAATGAATTTTCCGGAAAGATCGAACTTATCGGGAATTGTTTCACGGGTGGCTTCCTCCGAATCCCCTTCTACGAAATCAAAGGGATCGCTTCCGTCGTCCTGTTCGATTATATCCTGCGCAAGCTCCTCCGTGTGGCTTTCTTCGCCGGAGACGTCAGCAGCATAAACTGTCATCGGCAGTGTGGTAGCTGCCAGAGCCAGCGACAGAGCTATTGCCAGCATCTTTTTTAACATGAGTATTTCTCCTTTCGAATTCCTGCAATTAAGACAGCAGAGTATTTATTGTCGATATTGCAACTATTATATCAAAAAAATTTTTTTTTGGATATAGCGCGGCTGTCATTCGTCTATATTATGTATCACATTCCGTACCCATTTTTTTGACAGGAAACGGTATGTGAGTATGCCGCATTTGGTTATTTCCTCGACTTTCACCGCGAGAACGCAGAAAAAGATCGGCCAGTGGAAGACCAGCGCCGAAAGAAACGCCAGAGGCACGCCGATGCACCATACGCTTCCCACGTCAATCAGCATGGCGAAGCGGGTATCCCCGCCGCAGCGCAGCACTCCGGTAATGTTGATACCGTTGTAAAGAGTGAACACCATGGTCGCTCCGTAGACTATCAGTATATAGAAGGCATACTGGTTCCCTTCAGGCGTGAAGGCGAAAAGGCGGAGTACGGGTTTTGCGATAAGAATTAGCAGACCTCCGAAAACGATACCTACAATCACGGCGATCCTAAGGAGTCTTTTGGCGAGACCGAACGCCTCGTCAAGTTTTCCTTCTCCCAGCCTCTGACCGACCAGGATCAGAAGCGCGTCACCGATGCTGAAGCCTGCCATCTGGAGCAGGTTCTGTATAGTATTGGATGCCTGTACCGCGGCGTATTCTGTTGCGCCGATCCTTGCGAAGGCGGCAACGTACATGGAAAAGCCCAGGGCCCACAGCATCTCATTGAAAGTAGTGGGCAGGGAGTTCCTTATTACCCGGGTTACGAATTTTTTCTGCCACCCGAAGAATTCCGGCAGCCTGCCTGAGATCTTGTTCTTTCTTATGAAGACGACGAATATGATAGCGGCTATCTGGATAACACGGGCAATGGTCGTAGCCAGCGCGGCTCCCGCGACGCCAAGCCTGGGAGCTCCGAAATGACCAAAGATGAATACGTAATTGAGGAATGTGTTGGATGAAAATACGATGATGCTCACAAACAGCGGTATATGTGTCTGCTGGGTAGCTCTGAGAGCTGTCTCAAAAGGCACGGCTACGGCTATGCACACAAAACATGGAGATCCGATTTTTACATACGGGATCCCCAGCTGGATGATCTCGGGTATATTGGTGAATATACGCATGATCGTGCCCGGCGCGAAGAAACATACCAGTGTGAAAATGAGTCCGACTGTTACGCAACATGTAAAAGCAAAACCGATGGTCCTGCGGATATGGGGCAGGTCTTTCGCGCCCCAGAACTGGGCCATGAATGTGGCGCAGCCGCTGCAGAAACCGTAGCAGATCATCCAGAATATGAGGAATATCTGGACCCCTACGCCGACTGCGGCGAGGGGGCCTTCGCCCAGACTTCCCACCATCATGTTGTCCACCAGATTCAAAGATGAGCCTATCAGACTCTGCAGAGCGATAGGCAGCGCGACCCTGACAAGGGTGCGGTATAAAAGGCGTGTGTTTTTGTCCAGTCTTTCTTCGGCCATCGTTTTTTCCTTTTCAACATTATACTTATACTACAGGAGCCTGAAAAAGTCACCTGTTATGGGGGAAAGACACGGAAAAAGATGTCCTGTGACACAGCCACATCAAAGGCTTGTTTTTTGTGATAAAGAGAAACTTTTTCAATGAGAAGCAGAGGGCATATGATATAATCAGAAATAAGACAATGTAAAAGATACTTTCAAGTATCTATTGTTTAGGAGGGAAAAGAAATGAAAAGGAAAGTATTTAGTATAGCGCTGGCGTTCATCATGGCTTTCGCCATCGCTGCAGTGATGACAGGATGCGGTGATGAAGCAGATCCGGTGGAAACATATAATAAAGCTTCAGAGAACATGAAGGCGGCTGGTGATGTTCAGATGACCGGAACTCTTACAGCCAAGATAGAGGCTGAAGGCCAGAGCATGGATATGACAGCTGATATGGATATGACCATGATCAAATCTACTACCGATGATCCGGCAGATCTGCAGCTGCATCTGGATATGGACGCAGAGATGATGGGTCAGGACGCGAAAACAGAGATGTGGGTAAAAGATAAGACCCAGTATACGGTAGATGGAAACGGCAATAAGACCAGATCTGAATTCGGCAAAGACGCAGGGAAGAACTTTGAACAGCTTTTTAATATGGATCAGAAAATAGACGATTATGTAAAAGATTCAAAGCAGGACGGCGACACTGTAACACTTACACTGGACAGCAAGAAGTACCTTGTTGATATGTTCGCGAAGCTTGGTAATATCGGAAATGATGCATCGAACATTGATATTGCCCAGATCAAAAAGACTTTAGACTCCCTCGACATAGGCGACATGACTATCACCGCCACCATTGAGGATGGGAACTTTACTTCAATGAAGTCAAATATCCCGATGGAGATCGATATGTCAGAATTCATATCGCTGACAAGCGGCGGCACGACTGACGGCGGCGCGAAAGCGGGGCAGAAACTCAAAATGAATATCGATCTTGATTTGGATCCAATCAAAGTTGACAGCGGAGCCAAGATAGACTTTCCTGACTTTTCAGATTTCAAATAAGAATTGATTTGCACGGGTCGCATTTTTTAAAGAGCGGCCCTGCATGTATGTAAATAGGCTTCTGCGCCGGGAATGCGGCGTGGCAGCCTTTGTTTTGCCCGGGCCCGGGAAAAGCGTGGCAAGGAGGCAGTATGGACATAAAAAAAGAAAAATGCAGTATAGCGGTGGTTCAGGCAGCGCCTGTGATGTTTGACTCAGACGCGTGCACGGATAAAGCCCTTTCTCTGATAGCTGAATGCGCGGACAACGGAGCTGAACTGGTAGTGTTCCCGGAACTTTTCATACCGGGATATCCTTACGGGATGACTTACGGCTTTACCGTGGGAAGCAGGACTGACGAGGGAAGGAAAGACTGGAAGGAGTATTACAACAACTCCATACTTGCCGGCGGCGATGAATTCGCGAAGATCGCAGACATGGCGAAAGAAAAGAACGTATACATCAGCATCGGATATTCCGAAAGAGATCCGGTGACTGCTACTTTATACAATTCAAATATGATGATCGCCCCGGACGGGACTATGAAAAACCACAGGAAACTGAAGCCCACAGGCAGTGAGCGTGTGGTATGGGGAGACGCGGACAGGGACTTTTTCCCGGTTATGGATACTCCCTGGGGACCGATGGGCAGCATGATATGCTGGGAAAGCTATATGCCTCTTGCCAGGATGGCCCTTTATCAGAAGGGCATATCCCTGTACATATCGCCCAATACCAACGATAACCCTGAGTGGCAGGATACCATAAGGCATATAGCCATAGAAGGCCACTGCTACTTCATCAACTGTGATATGCTTATAACGAAGGATCTTTATCCGGCTACCGAGAGCGCGGATGAAGAGATAGACAGGTTGCCGGATAAAGTATGCAGAGGCGGAAGCTGTATAATAGACCCCTACGGCCACGAAGTGACGGAACCTGTATGGGACAAAGAAGAGATCATTTATGCGGAGCTGGACATGACCAGAGTTTCGGCGAGCCGTATGGAGCACGATGTGTGCGGCCATTACGCGAGGCCTGATGTGCTCCGGCTGGATGTGAGAGACGAGTAAAAGATGCTCCCGCGCGGCATCCGCAGAGATGGCTGCGGGATAGCGGGCAGCAGGAACGACATAAATGAAAGGTGGTAAAAAAGAATGACCTATATGGAAGCGTATTATGGCGTTAAAAAGGTATTCATTGCGGAGGTGCTTGCGGCCATATCAGCGCTGGCAGGCATCGCGGCGGCAGTAATTGAGGCAAACGCGGGACAGGGCACCGGAAAGGCGGCAACAGTGCTTGCCTCCTTCGGAGGAATACTTCTGGTGCTGACCGTTATTTCATATATTCTCAGCCTCGTAGGCCTGCATCAGGCCGCGAAGGATGAGCCGTTCTTCAAAACAGCATTTACTATATCGGTACTCGGGCTGCTGTGTTCTCTCGCGGGAGGGGTGCTTTCCGCTATTGGATATGAGTCCGCCCAGTCGATAGCGGAGTTCGCTAACCAGATTCTTCAGATAATGATCATAATCTACGTGATCTACGGAATCATATCCCTGGCAGGAAAGCTTAAGGACAGAAAACTCGAACAGAACGGCAAGAGACTGGTTATGCTTGTCACCGTACTGCTTTTCATTTCAATAATAATAAGCCTCATGGCGGATATGTTTAGCAAGAAGGCAGGCGAGATGGTCGTAGGAGCCGTGGGAATCGTTTCGGCGCTGCTTCTTTTCGTATCATATGTACTGTATCTGATCCTGCTTGGAAGGGCAGTAAAGACTTTAGGCGATAAATAGCGGAAAGTGTGGATATGCGCATACGTAAAGCGACAACAGAAGATATAGACGCCATAGTTAAGATTTACGATGACTGCCTGACACTTGAGGAAGAAGGCAGGATCGTTGTGGGCTGGATCCGGGGGATCTATCCGACACAGGAGATAGCTGAAGCAGCCGTTGAGCGTGGGGACATGTTCGTGCAGGAGGATGACTCCGGCCGGATCACAGGCTCAGCCGTCATCAATCAGCTGCAGGTGGACTGCTACTCTGAAGGCCGGTGGTCATACCCGGCTTCCGATGATGAAGTCATGGTGATACACACACTGGTTATTGACGGAAGCAGGGGAAGGAAGGGCCTCGGTTCTTCTTTTATTGATTTTTACGAGAACTACGCGAAGGAGCGCGGCTGCAGAAGCCTCAGACTGGACACCAACGCTATCAATAAAGCGGCCCGCTCATTGTACAGAAAACACGGCTACACGGAGATCGGCACAGTGCCAACCGTGTTCAACGGAATACCGGACGTGGACCTTGTTCTTCTGGAAAAAGTAATAACACAATAAGGCCCGGCAGAGGCCCTGTTGACGGGGCTGATAAGGCCATACAAAAAAACTCCATATATATTGAAACTTTTTTTAAATTTCCGATTGACGATTTGACTACATTGTGCTATCATATTAGACTGCCACGCAATGTAGTTTGTTAATTATATAAGGAGTGATAAATATGCCAACACCTGTAACTCTGGGTAAAAAAGATCGTATGACATTCGCCAAGATCAACGAGGTCGCAGAGATGCCGAACCTCATTCAAATACAGACGAAGTCATACGATTGGTTCGTTAATGAGGGGTTAAAAGAAGTGTTCGAGGACATATCCCCTATCAGGGACTATGCCGACAACTTCGCTCTCGAATTTCTTGACTACTCCTTCAGCGATCCACCCAAGTACGGACAGGAAGAATGCAAGGAGAGGGATGCGACTTATTCAGCGCCTCTCAGCGTAAGGGTCAGACTCATAAACAGAGAAACCGGTGAATTCAAAGAGGAAGAAACATTCATGGGTGATTTCCCTCTTATGACCGAAAAAGGCACCTTTATATACAACGGTGCCGAGAGAGTTGTAGTTACACAGCTCGTACGTTCACCGGGGGCATATTATGAAAGTGAGATAGACAAATCAGGTAATCATCTGTTTGCAACCACAGTGATCCCTAACAGAGGAGCATGGCTCGAATACGAGACAGACTCCAACGAAGTCATTTCTGTAAGAGTCGACAGGACACGTAAGCAGCCTGCCACAACTCTTCTCAGAGCTCTTGGTCTTGGAACCGACCAGGAGATCATTGACATGTTCGGAGATGACCCGAGACTCATGAAGACTCTTGAAAAAGATACTTCTGACAGCTATGAAAGCGGCGTTCAGGAGATCTATAAGAGACAGAAGCCGGGCGAGCCGCCGACAGTTGAAAGCGCAAGCGCTTACCTGAACGCTCTGTTCTTCGACCCGACAAGATACGACCTTGCAAGAGTAGGCAGATATAAATACAACAAGAAGCTGGGTCTTGCCAACAGGCTGACAGGAGCCGTTATCGCGGAAGACGCGGTGGATCCTAACACCGGCGAGATCATAGCTGAAAAGGATGAGAAGCTGACCAAGGCAAAAGCTCTCGAGATCGAGAACTCAGGTCTTGTAGCCATCCACGTATACAACAAGAACGACAGAGACATCACTACTAAAGTAATAGGAAACAACTTTGTCACTGTAGCAGATCACGTTGGTTTTGACATTTCAGATCTCAACATAGAGGAAAAGGGCTATTACCCTGTACTGAAGGAGATCCTGGAAGACAACAAAACCGAAGAAGATATCAGGGAAGCTTTAGTTGCCAGGAAGAGAGAGCTTTCTCCTAAGCATATCCTTTTCCAGGACATCGTTGCTTCCATGAGCTATGTCCTCAACCTGAACCACGGTATCGGAAATGTGGATGATATCGACCACCTGGGCAACAGAAGACTCAGGACTGTAGGCGAACTCCTGCAGAACCAGGTAAGGATAGGCCTTTCCAGAATGGAAAGAACAATAAAGGAAAAGATGACTACTCAGGACGTGGAGATCACTACTCCGCAGTCACTGATGAATACAAGACCTGTAACGGCTGCAATCAAGGAATTCTTCGGTAGTTCCCAGCTGTCACAGTTCATGGACCAGACCAACCCACTGGCAGAGCTGACTCATAAGAGAAGGCTTTCAGCTCTGGGCCCCGGCGGCCTTTCAAGAGAAAGAGCAGGATTCGAAGTACGAGACGTACATCATTCCCATTACGGAAGAATGTGTCCTATTGAGACTCCTGAAGGTCCGAACATCGGTCTTATCGGTTCACTGACCACCTACGGTGTGATCAACGAATACGGATTCATAGAGACCCCGTACAGAGTGGTAAAGGACGGCATAGTAACAGAAGAGATCCAGTACCTGACAGCTGATGATGAAGAAGAAATGATCATCGCCCAGGCCAATGAAAAGATCAACTCTGACGGCAGATTCGCCAACAAGAGAGTAATGGCCAGGGGAGTCGGCGGGGACATCGACCTTGTTGACAGCGAACGCATCGACTACATGGACGTTTCGCCGAAGCAGGTAGTATCGGTTGCTACAGCCATGATCCCGTTCCTCGAAAACGACGACGCCAACCGTGCTCTCATGGGATCCAACATGCAGAGACAGGCTGTTCCGCTCATGGTCACAGAGACTCCGATGGTAGGAACAGGTATGGAATACAAGGCTGCCAGAGACTCAGGCGTAGTAGTTCTCGCAAAGAACGCCGGTACTGTTTCATACGTTGACGCTGACAGGATCGAGATAAAGCGCGACAGCGGTGTCGGTGAAGACGGCAAGGATACTGACACATACACACTGCTGAAATTCAAGCGTTCCAACCAGGGCACATGCATCAATCAGAGGCCTATCGTGACCCACGGTGAGCACATAGAGGAAGGCGAAGTGATCGCCGACGGCCCGTCAACAGATAACGGCGAGATCGCTCTGGGTAAAAACCTCCTCATCGGATTCATGACATGGGAAGGATACAACTACGAGGACGCTATCGTACTCAACGAGAGACTCATAATGGACGATGTGCTCACATCACTCCACATTGAAGAGTACGAACTTGAAGCAAGAGACACCAAACTCGGTGATGAAGAGATAACAAGAGACATACCTAACGTAGGTGAAGACGCTCTGAAGGATCTGGATGAAGAAGGTATCATCAGGATAGGAGCGGAAGTGACTTCATCCGATATCCTCGTCGGAAAAGTAACTCCTAAGGGAGAAACAGAACCGACTCCTGAGGACAACATCCTCAACGAACTCTTCGGCGACAAGGCCAGGGAAGTAAGAGACACATCCTTAAGAGTTCCTCACGGGGAAACGGGTATCGTAGTAGACGTAAAGATATTCTCCAAGGAGAACAAGGACGAGCTCCCGCCGGGAGTCAACAAGCTGGTACGCTGCTATGTAGCCACAAAGAGAAAGATCAGCGTAGGCGACAAGATGGCAGGACGTCACGGAAACAAGGGCGTTATCTCCAGGATCCTTCCTGAAGAAGACATGCCGTTCCTGGACAACGGCCAGCCGCTCCAGGTAATGCTCAATCCTCTGGGCGTACCTTCCCGAATGAATGTGGGACAGGTACTGGAGGTACACCTTGGTCTCGCAGCCAAGTCAAAGGGCTGGTACATTGCGACGCCGGTATTTGACGGAGCCACAGAGAAGGATATAATCGAGCTTCTGCAGGAATGCGGATATGACAAGAGCGGAAAACTGACACTGAGAGACGGAAGGACCGGAGAAGCCTTCGACAATCCGATCACAGTGGGATACATGTACATGCTCAAACTGCATCACCTGGTAGACGACAAGATACACGCAAGATCCACCGGGCCGTACTCACTGATAACGCAGCAGCCTCTGGGAGGAAAAGCCCAGTTCGGCGGACAGCGTTTCGGAGAGATGGAAGTATGGGCTCTGGAAGCTTACGGCGCGGCGTACACGCTGCAGGAGATCCTGACAGTCAAGTCGGACGACGTCGTAGGACGTGTAAAGACATATGAAGCTATCGTAAAGGGCGAGAACATACCTGAGCCGGGAATACCCGAATCCTTCAAGGTACTCATCAAGGAACTGCAGAGTCTGGGACTTGATGTAAAGGCTCTTGCCGAAGATGATGAAGAGATAGAGATCAGAGAACAGACCGAAGCGGATACTTTTTCAGGGATCGAAAGGATGATCGACAACCGCAGAGAGCGTGAGGATCGTCTGATGGCTGAGGCCGAGGCTGCGGAAGAAGCCGCGGCAGAGGAATCCGGATACAGCGAGGAATACTCCGAGGAATCAGAGTTCGCTGAAGACGATTCCGAGTACGGACCTGATGAAGACGACCTTATCAATGAGGACGTTCCTGAAGAGGAAGAGATCATATCTGATATGAATCTTGAAGACGTTGATGAAGCAGAAGAAGATCAGTAGGGGAGGCAGGACAATTGAGTAACAATAGTAACAATTATGAACTTAATAACCTTGAGTCACTGCAGATCGGAATGGCATCTACCGAAAAGATACTGAGCTGGTCACATGGTGAGGTCTGCAAGCCTGAGACTATAAACTACAGGACTCTCAAGCCGGAACCGGAAGGGCTTTTCTGCGAAAAGATCTTCGGACCTACAAAGGACTGGGAGTGCAGATGCGGTAAATACAGAAAGATCAGATATAAGGGCATCGTATGTGACAAGTGCGGAGTCGAAGTCACCAAATCCAAGGTGAGAAGAGTAAGGATGGGTCACATCCAGCTTGCTGCTCCGGTTTCACATATCTGGTATTTCAAGGGAATCCCCAGCAGAATGGGACTGGTTCTCGATATTTCGCCGAAGGCTCTTGAAAAAGTACTTTATTTCGCTTCATACATCGTACTCGATCCGGGCGATTCCGGTTTCCAGTACAAGCAGATACTTGAGGAAATGGAGTACAAGGAAGCTGAAGATCAGGGTCTGAACTTCAGAGCAGCCATGGGAGCTGAAGCCGTAAGAGAACTGCTGGCAGCCGTTGATCTGGAAGAAATGTCTGCTGAGATGAGAGAGCAGCTGAAGACCGCCACAGGTCAGAAGAAGCTCAAGATCGTCAGAAGACTTGAGGTCATCGAAGCGCTGAGGATCTCCGGCAACAGGCCCGAGTGGATGATCATGGAAGTTATCCCTGTCATCCCGCCTGATATCAGACCGATGGTACAGCTGGACGGCGGACGTTTCGCTACGTCAGACCTTAACGATCTTTACAGAAGAGTAATAAACAGAAACAACAGGCTCAAAAAGCTCCTTGAGCTGAGAGCTCCTGATATCATCGTAAGAAATGAGAAGAGAATGCTGCAGGAAGCAGTAGACTCCCTCATCGACAACGGAAGAAGAGGAAGACCTGTAACAGGTCCGGGATCAAGACCGCTTAAATCCCTTTCGGATTATCTGAAGGGTAAGCAGGGAAGATTCAGACAGAACCTGCTGGGCAAGCGTGTCGACTATTCGGGACGTTCGGTAATCGTAGTAGGACCGGAACTGAAATTCTGGCAGTGCGGACTTCCGAAGACCATGGCTCTCGAACTGTTCAAGCCGTTCATCATGAAGAAACTGGTAGAGCAGGGAGCGGCCTACAATATCAAGGGCGCCAAGAGAATGGTCGAGAAGGTAAGGCCGGAAGTATGGGATGTGCTCGAGGAAGTCATCCAGGAACATCCTGTAATGCTCAACCGTGCGCCGACGCTGCACAGGCTCGGTATCCAGGCATTTGAGCCGGTACTGGTAGAAGGTAAGGCTATAAAGCTTCACCCGCTGGTATGTACCGCGTTCAACGCTGACTTTGACGGAGACCAGATGGCCGTTCACGTACCGCTTTCAGTGGAAGCCCAGGCAGAGGCAAGGTTCCTCATGCTTTCAGTGAACAACATCCTCGCTCCGAAGGACGGCTCGCCGATCACGACTCCTACACAGGACATGATCCTGGGAAGTTACTATCTGACCCACCCGGGCACAGAAGACAGAAGCACTGCTGCCGAAAAGGGCGACGGAAAGATATTCACAGACATCGACGAGATGATCATGGCGTACAGCAACGGTGACGTGGGACTTCACGCGAAAGTCAAAGTCAGAATGTACGCCTATGAAGGCGACCGGGGAAGAATGGTCGAGTCCACAGTCGGAAGATTCCTGTTCAACCAGAAACTGCCTCAGGATCTGGGATACGTGAACAGGGACGAAGATCCGTACTCACTCGAGATCGACTTCCTCTGCGACAAGAAAAAGCTGGGAGAGATCATCGACAGATGCTACCGTATCCACGGAAATACCGGTACGGTCCTCATGCTTGACAACATTAAGTCAATGGGTTACCACTATTCCACCAAGGGCGCTATCACCATCAGCGTTTCCGACATGGAGATCCCTGAAAACAAATGGGATATCCTGGACAAGGCGGAAGAAGAGGTAAATAAATACGAAAAGGCCTACAGAAAGGGCCTCGTATCCAACCAGGAAAGATACAACAAAGTAATCGATATATGGACAGACGCTACAGAAGATGTGGCTGACGCTCTTATGGAATCCCTGGGCACACTGAACAACCTGTTCATCATGGCCCATTCGGGAGCCAGAGGAAGCCGTAACCAGATCAAGCAGGTCGGCGGTATGAGAGGTCTTATGGCCAATGCTGCAGGTAAGACTATCGAGATCCCGATCAAGGCTAACTTCCGTGAAGGACTTTCCGTACTGGAATACTTCGTATCCACCAACGGAGCGAGAAAAGGTCTTGCGGATACAGCGCTGAGAACAGCGGACTCAGGTTACCTGACCAGAAGACTGGTAGACGTTTCACATAACGTTATCGTAAGAGAGTATGACTGCGGAACCGACGAAGGTATCCTGGTAAGAGCCTTCACAGACGGCAAAGAGGTCATCGAATCCCTGAAGCTGAGGATCATCGGAAGAACAGCCGCTCAGGATATAATCCATCCGGAGACAGGCGAAGTGATAGTTGAGCAGGACGAGGAGATCTCAGAAGAGACAGCCGAGATCATCGAAGCCGCAGGCATCGAGGAAGTAGCTATCAGATCCGTCATGACATGCCACAGCAAATACGGCGTATGCGCCAAGTGCTACGGCAGGAACCTGGCTACGGGAGAAAGCGTGAATATCGGCGAAGCAGTCGGTATCACAGCAGCCCAGTCCATCGGAGAGCCGGGTACACAGCTGACCATGAGAACGTTCCATACCGGCGGCGTTGCGGGATCAGACATCACATCCGGTCTTCCGAGAGTCGAGGAACTGTTCGAGGTCAGAAAGCCGAAAGGTATCGCTGAGATATGCGAAGCTGACGGAACGGTAATGTCCATCGAGACACGTTCAGACAACAAGAGAGAAGTAGTAGTCCAGGGAGAAGATGAGGAAAAGGTATACGTTGTTCCTTACGGCGCGAGACTCAGCGTCGAGGTAGGCGATTTCGTCGAAGCGGGAGACAACATCACCAGAGGACCTCTCGATCCTAAGGACATACTGAAATACAAAGGCGCAGAAGGCGTTTACCAGTATCTGCTCAAGGAAGTGCAGAAGGTATACAAACAGCAGGGTGTAGATATCAATGACAAGCACATTGAAGTAATCGTAAGCCAGATGCTGTCCAAGTACAAGATCGAGGATTCCGGCGACACAGATCTGTTCCCGGGCGGTCTGTACAGCAAGGTTGAGATCGATGAAGCCAATGCGAAAGTCCTTGAAGAAGACGGTGAGCCGGCATACGGCAAGAACCAGCTTCTGGGTATAACCAAGGCTTCGCTGGCAACAGGCTCATTCCTTTCAGCAGCGTCATTCCAGGAGACTACAAGAGTCCTGACAGACGCAGCCATCAAAGGAAAGAACGACAAACTCCGCGGACTCAAGGAGAATGTCATCATCGGTAAGCTTATCCCTGCAGGTACCGGAATGAAGAGATACAAGAATATCGAGCTCGACTACGGTATCAACAGCGCACTTATGGAAGCTTACTACAAGCAGCTGATGGAACAGCGTGAGGCGGCGCTTTCCCCTGACGAGGAGATGCCTGCTGAAAACGCAGCGGAAACCACGGCGGAAGAAGCTCCGGCGGAAGATGTGACCACAGAAGGAATCACAGATCTTGAGGGAGACATCCTTTCCGCTATGGAAGGAGAGGTATTCGAAGGCAAAGCGGCAGAACCTGCTGCAGAACCGGTTGAAGAGGCTCCTGCTGAAGAAGAGGCTCCGGCAGAAGATGCCGAACCGGCGGAAGAAGCCGCTGAAGAGCCTGCAGATGAGTAAAATCAATTGACATCACGGTTTTTAATGTGATAAAATATCATTCGGCGTTTAGCCATTGGGAGGCTATGCAAAAACCTCTCAATGGCTTGAAATAACTAAGGGAGAGGCGTTTTTCGCATTTTCCTTAAGCAAAATCTCGGAAGAAAGGAGGACATGTATTTAATGCCTACTATTAATCAGTTAGTACGTCAGGGCAGAACTTCAAGTGAAAAGAAGTCGACGGCACCGGCTCTCGGTAAGGGAATGAACTCGATCAAGAGAGTGCCTACAGACATCAATTCACCGCAGAAACGTGGCGTTTGCACTTCAGTGAAAACTGTAACTCCAAAGAAGCCTAATTCAGCGCTCAGAAAAGTTGCCAGAGTACGTCTTACTAACGG
>JAUMVF010000025.1:0-3239 GCA_030530305.1 Bacillota bacterium | reverse complement strand
CGAAGTAACAGCATATATCCCGGGGATCGGACATAATCTTCAGGAGCATAGTGTTGTACTCATCAGAGGCGGAAGAGTAAAAGACCTTCCTGGTGTAAGATATCACATCGTAAGAGGAACACTCGACACTGCCGGCGTAGCAGAAAGAGGTCAGGCGCGTTCGAAGTACGGAGCAAAGAGACCTAAGAAATAATAGTGGAAAGCACGGGAATATGTGCCCTTGATATACAGATATATCTTTACGGGCACCGCGGAGACCATGGATCGGCGGGAGCATGTGATCGGTGATCACACAGATCCGGCGGAGCATGAGCCTTCGAGTACCGCCGAAACTATTGCGGGCAGGCCACGTGATTTAGAGGGCCTGTCAGAGTAATCCTGCACATAAGATGCAGGGTGAAGAAATGAGTTAGAACAAAATAATTGCACAGCTGGTTTTACAAAAGACCGGCAGGCAAGGAGGGAAGAGAAGTGCCTAGAAAAGGAAACGTCCCAAAGCGTGAAGTTCTTCCTGATCCTGTTTACGGCAGTGTTGTTGTTGCTAAGCTTATCAACAGCATCATGCTGGATGGGAAAAAGGGAACTGCTCAGGCTATCGTCTATGATGCTTTCGATAAGGTGAAAGACGAGACCGGAGAAGAAGCTTTGGAAGTATTTGAAAAAGCGATGAATAACATCATGCCTACGCTTGAAGTTAAGGCAAGACGTGTCGGAGGTGCGAACTATCAGGTTCCTATGGAAGTCCGTCCTGACAGAAGACAGACATTGGGACTCAGATGGCTGACTCAGTACACAAGAGCCAGAGGCGAAAAGACAATGTCTGAAAGACTGGCCAAAGAACTGATCGACGCATCAAACAACACCGGCGCATCAGTAAAGAAGAAGGAAGACACACACAAGATGGCAGAAGCCAACAAGGCATTCGCTCACTACAGATGGTAGTTGGAGGATGACAGGAAAAACGCAGGAAGGAGGTAAAAGAGATGCCCAGAAGTTTTTCGCTTGAAAAGACAAGAAACATAGGTATCATGGCTCACATAGATGCCGGCAAGACTACAACAACAGAGCGGATCCTTTTCTACACAGGCCGTACCCATAAAATGGGTGAAACGCACGAAGGCGCTGCGCAGATGGACTGGATGGATCAGGAGCAGGAACGTGGTATCACCATAACCTCCGCTGCTACTACAGCCCAGTGGAAGGGACACAGGATCAACATCATCGACACTCCGGGGCACGTAGACTTCACAGTAGAAGTTGAACGTTCACTGAGAGTCCTTGACGGAGCCGTTACAGTTCTTTGCGCCAAGGGCGGCGTAGAGCCACAGTCCGAGACAGTATGGAGACAGGCTGAAAAGTACGGAGTACCGAGAATGATATTCGTCAACAAGATGGATATCATGGGCGCTGACTTTTTCAGAGTCCTGGACATGGTCAAGGACAGATTGAAGGCTAACGCTGTTCCGGTGCAGCTTCCGATCGGAGCTGAAGAAGATTTTGTTGGTATCATTGACCTTATAGAGATGAAAGCTGAGATCTATAAGGATGATCTTGGAAAAGAATTTGACATAGTTGAGATCCCTGATGAACTGAAGGACGAAGCCCAGAAATGGAGAGATGAGCTTGTTGAGGCAGTTGCCGAAGCCGACGAGGACCTGATGATGAAGTATCTGGAAGGCGAGGAGATCACAAAGGATGAGATCCGCGGCGCTGTCAGACAGCTGACCATCACCAATAAGATGGTACCGGTAACATGCGGCTCGGCGTATAAGAACAAGGGCGTTCAGATGATGCTGGACGCGGTAGTTGAATATATGCCTTCACCGCTCGACATACCGCCGATAAAGGGAATCATTCCTTCAAACAAACAGGAAGCGGAAAGACCTGCCGATGATAACGGCCATTTTTCCGCGCTGGCATTCAAGATAATGGCAGACCCGTTTGTTGGAAAGCTGGCGTTTTTCAGAGTTTATTCGGGAACACTCAAGACCGGTTCTTACGTATATAATTCGACAAAGGGCAAGAAAGAGCGTATCGGAAGGATACTCCAGATGCACGCCAACAAGCGTGAAGACATCGAAGAGGTATACTCAGGCGATATCGCCGCCGCAGTCGGATTGAAAGAAACTACCACGGGAGACACTCTCTGTGACGACAAACATGCAATCATACTTGAATCTATGGAGTTCCCTGATCCTGTAATCGAGATCGCCATAGAGCCTAAGACAAAGGCCGGACAGGAAAAGATGGGCATAGCCCTGTCAAAACTCGCTGAGGAAGACCCGACGTTCAAGACATACACCAACGAGGATACAGGCCAGACGATAATCGCCGGAATGGGCGAGCTTCACCTTGAGATCATAGTCGACAGACTTCTGAGAGAATTCAAGGTGGAAGCCAACATAGGAAAGCCCAGAGTTTCCTACAAAGAGACTATCACCAAGGAAGCCGATGTCGATTACAAGTATGCCAAGCAGTCCGGAGGACATGGTCAGTACGGACATGTTAAGATCAGGGTTTATCCGAAGGAGCCGGGCTCAGGTTTCGAATTCAAGAACTCGATCGTGGGAGGCGCTATACCGAAAGAATATATCTCCAGCGTCGAGAATGGTATCAAAGAGGCCATGGAAACTGGCCCTGTAGCAGGTTATCAGGTAGTTGATATAGGAGTTGAACTGTACGATGGTTCATATCATGAAGTCGATTCTTCTGAGATGGCATTCAAGATCGCCGCATCCATGGCGTTCAGGGAAGCTGCCGAGAAGGCCGGCGGAGTACTTCTTGAGCCGGTATTCAAGATAGAGGTAACAGTACCTGAAGAATACATGGGCGACGTTATCGGAGACATAAGCTCAAGAAGAGGAAAGATTGAAGGATCTGATATGAACAGCGGCGCAGTAGCCATCAGAGGATTCGTTCCTTTGTCAGAAATGTTCGGATACGCTACAGACCTCAGGTCCAAGACCCAGGGAAGAGGCGTGTACGTAATGCAGTTCGACCACTTCGAAAAACTGCCGGACAACCTTGTAGATAAAATCAATGGTTAATTAAGAAACTGTTTTGTTAATGCGCATTCAAGCGCAGAGGAGGAAATAAAATGGCAAAAGAGAAATTTGAAAGGACCAAGCCACACGTAAATATCGGTACAATCGGTCACGTAGACCACGGTAAAACAACTCTGACCGCAGCCATCACAACAGTACTGCATCAGAGGTACGGCCTCGGCGGCGACGTAGCGT
>JAUMVF010000132.1 GCA_030530305.1 Bacillota bacterium | reverse complement strand
ACGCTACGTCGCCGCCGAGGCCGTACCTCTGATGCAGTACTGTTGTGATGGCTGCAGTCAGAGTTGTTTTACCGTGGTCTACGTGACCGATGGTACCGATGTTAACATGCGGTTTGGTTCTTTCAAATTTCTCTTTTGCCATTTTTTACCCTCCTAATACTGACCTGCCCCATCACTTGTGAAGTCGGTCAAAAATAATTTACAAATGGAGCTGTTGAGCAGACTCGAACTGCCGAACCTCTTCCTTACCAAGGAAGTGCTCTACCACCTGAGCTACAACAGCACATTATCGGATTTATCCTACTATATTTTCATTTGTGTGTCAATCGATAATTGTTGAAATTTACACCGTTAGTATATGATTTCCGGATTTTTTACGACAGGTCATGCCGGTATATGACTTCTTATTTTATCAGACCTTTTTCCACAGCCGCCTCGAAAAGCTCTCCCCAGGCTTCATGTCTTACCGGACATCCCGTCGGCAGACCCGCGAAAAACAGCTTGAAACAGCTGTCACATCCCAGGCACGCGCTGCCCTTGTCCGGCTGTCTGCCCGCAAGGATCGAAGGTATAAAATCATTGTCTGTCATTACGCTTCTGCCGAATCCGGCCGTGTCGAACCAGCCGTGTTCTATGCACCCTGCTCCCACGTTGGCGCCGAAGGGTCCGAACCAACTGAGGCCGGTACCCACAAAGCATATGTCGCCCGGCAGTGACTTGCGGAGTTCCTTCGTTGCCTGAAGAAGATCGTATACGCCTTTGTACGGATCCGTTTCCGCTTCTTCAGAGAAATAGTCAAGATAACCGTTTCCCGACGGACTGAATCTCGGACTCGTAGTGCTTATATTAAATATGTTCACGCCTTTTCTGTGGAGCTGGCGTATGAGTTCCTTCACTTCGGAAAGGTCTGTTTCGAACACACCTTCCTCCTGTTTCATTCCCCAGCCGTAAGGATACGGAATGCCGTCGTACGCGTTGAGACGCACTGCTATACCCAGGCTTGATCCAAGTTTTGCGTGTATATGGGCCACTGTCTCCACAGCGAATCTGAATCTGTTTTCCTGTGACGTCCCGTATTTACCCGGACGTGTATACGCGCTGAGAAGCTCACTCATCAGATACCGGTGGCAGAGTTTGAGATCTATGGCGTCAAATCCCGCTTCATAAGCTAATACCGCCGCGTCTGTCAGCTGATATATCATTGCGTCCAGATATTCATCCGTCACCACCTGGGCAGGACCCATGAATTTATCAAGATACGGATTTGCGTAAGCGGTAAGCGGCGCCGGTCTGCCGTTTCTGTCCACACTGCTCCTTCCGGAATGGGTAAGCTGGATTATCTTGTAAGGAGGCTTATGGCCCGCCGCGTGGGCCGCCCTGTCTATCCTCTGGGCAAGATGTCTGAATTCAGGCAGCGTCTCCTCGTTTATCCAGAGCTGCCTTACTGAATCACGGCCGTCTTCCGAAAAAGCCGTCGCCTCTATCCACAGCATTCCAGCTCCCTGAGCCGCCAGTTTTTCATATCTGGCAAAGGTAAGACTGCCCGGAGCTCCGTTTTCCTCGGCGTCAAGCCCTTCCAGCGGCTGGATAGCCATGGAGTTGAATATTAGTTTACCTCCCACTGAATGAGTCCTTCCAAGAGCGGAAAGATCGTCGCTTACAGGTACGCATATGCCCGCCTGCTCCGTTCTTTTTCTGAACTCCTCAGGTGTGTCAATATCAAAATGATCAAATGGAAATACGACTTTAGCCATAGTCTCTTCTCCTGTTCTTTCTGAACTGTATCTGTTAATATCTTCTGTTTTGTGCTCCGGTCACTTCAGCGTCTCGTTCATGCTCCCGGTCCTGTAACCTCTAAGATCAAGGGTAACATACGAAAACCCCAGCTGCGTCAGATATCCTGTCACCTTCTCACGCGTTTCTTTTTCAGCCATCTTCTCTATGTCTTCCGGAAGCACTTCGAGTCTCGCCATGTCGCCGTGGACCCGCACCCTCACCTGTCTGAGTCCCAGACTCATGAGGAAATCCTCCGCCTTTTCGACCATCCTGAGTTTTTCATCTGTTATGGTCATCCCGTATTCAAACCTGGAAGCAAGACACGCGAAAGACGGTTTTGACCAGGTCTCAAGTCCCAGATCACGGGAAAGAGCCCTTATATCTTCCTTGGTCATACCTGCGTTCCTGAGAGGGCTTATGATGCCAAGCTCCTTCAGAGCTTTTTCGCCCGGTCTGTGATCGCCCAGGTCATCCACGTTGGATCCTTCTATCACATGTTCGAATCCATGCTCTGAAGCGTATTTCTTCACCAGACCGAACATATGAAGTTTGCAGTAATAGCATCTGTCAGGCGGGTTTTCCGCAAAACGCTCTATGTCCTGCATCCTTACTTTCAGAACTGTCTGTGCCGCGCCTTCCTTTGCGCATATCCCGGCAGCCTCTTCCGTTTCCCGCGCGGGGCAGAATTCAGCATCCAGAGTTACCGCAGCTGCCTTATCGCCCAGAGCGATCACCGCCGCCTTCAGAAGCAGTGTAGAGTCCACTCCTCCCGAAAAAGCGACTACTGCGCTTTTCAGTCCCTGCAGATCCGCAATGAGCCTGTCGAGCTTTTCGTACTGCTGCCGCGTGGCTTCTCTTTTTATTATGTATTTATCGTATATTATTCCGTTTCCCATAGTACTGCAGCCTGCACGCCGCATCCGACGCCTGCCCTACTGTTTCAGATACTCGATTATCTTTCTCTTTGTTCGCTGTACAGCGTTGTCGACGGCTTTGGTGCTCCTGTCTGCCATTTCGGCGATCTGGGCATAGGTCTTGCCCTTCATCCTTTCGTTCCATACGAACTGTTCGAATTCACTGAGCATACCGCTGTCATTACTGAGTATGCTGCTGATGGTCTCTTTTCCCACCAGAAGCGCCTCCGGGTCCGCCTGTGAAGGCACCTGCAGTGTTTCAGCCAGCGTGCTGTCCTCCATATCGCCTATAGGCTTGCTGAGCGACACTGACTGGTTGAGAGGCGTGTGTTTCTGTCTGTTGGCAGTCTTGATGGCGGACATTATCTGCCTGTTGATGCAAAGCTCGGCAAAAGTCCGGAACGACGCCTTTTTCTCCGGATCATAGGACTTGATGGCCTTGAATATGCCTATCATGCCCTCCTGGGCAACGTCCTCCTCATCTGCGCCCACTATAAAATAAATGCGGGTCTTGGCGCGCACTACCTCTTTATATCTTCTTATGAGATGCTCTTCCGCTTCGTTGTCCCCCAGCCGTGAAAGATCAACGAGCGCTTCATCTGTATAATCCTGATACTTGCT
>JAUMVF010000024.1:16939-20278 GCA_030530305.1 Bacillota bacterium | reverse complement strand
CAGCTTTCTTCGGAGTTCTTCGTTACACTCAGGAAGATCATGGAAAGACATACACGTACCGCATCAAGGAAGTAGACCGGGCGAAGGATGGTTATACATATTCAACCGATATCTATGATGTAGATGTGAAGATCACCGATAACGGAGACGGCACACTCACCATAGAACCGATGTATAAAGACGCGGAAGGAAATGAAGTAAAGACAGCAGATTTCACCAATACATACAAGGCAGAGGGAGACACCACTCTGCAGGTATGGAAGGATCTGCAGGGAAGAGATCTTGAAGAAGGAGAATTCACATTCGAGCTCCTGGATGAAAACGGAGATCCGATATTGAATGAAGACGGTGAAGCCGTTACTGTGACAAATAAAAAGGACGGGACTGCTCCATTCACACCGGAAGATACCGACGCCCTGAAATTCGATGAGAAAGATATAGGCAAGACTTTCTATTACGGCATTCGTGAAAGCAGGGGCGATGATGAGACTGTGCTCTATGATGAGAGGGTATTCGGATACGCAGTCAAAGTGGTAGATAACGGCGATGGCACTCTTTACGGAGAGCAGACTCTCGTTAAACCTGTATTTGATGAAGAAGAGCCAGATAAAATTGAAAGCTGGACCGACGAAGGCGCTGAGCTTCCGGTATTCACTAACGAACTGAAAGACGGCGGATTCTCAATAGCTAAGACCACCGTGGATTCTGATGACGCAGATCCGGATCAGGAATTTACATTCAAGGTACGCCTCATCGGAAACGGCATGGATGAAAAGACAGACATAGACTACAAGACTGTTTCAGCAGCAGGAGACGGCGACGGAGGAAAAAGCAGAGCCAGTGCACCGAAAACACAGGCTGGTGATACAGCAGAACCGAAAGCGGAGACTGCAGAGCCAAAAGAACCATCATCTGCCAGCACTGAAACAAACACGGCGGCAGGGCCTGCCCGGGCGGCTGAAAAGGCACCTGTTCTGAAAGCGCCTGAAGGAGCGGGTTCCGTAAAAGCACCTGGAGATATCGCCAGCGGTACATATGACAACGTAGACTGGAGGATCACATCCAGCGGAGAACTTATCATAGGAAACGGCGGGGAGCAGACTTTTGCTAATAATCCTCTGCGCACCGGAAACAGTTACGGATGGAATTCGTATCGCGACCAGATAACATCTGTAAGCTTTGACGGCGTAGTACGCGGACAGAACAATATGGAAGGCATGTTCATGAACTGTGTCAATGCCACATCCATAGATCTTAAAGGTTTTGACACAAGCCTGGTAACAGGAATGTATAACATGTTCCTCAACTGCAGCAAGGTCACCAGCCTTGATGTAAGCGGCATGGACACATCAGCCTGCACCATCTTCCGGACTATGTTCAACGGCATGAGCGCCCTTGAAGAGATCAAAGGGATAGAAAATTTCAATACCAGCAACGTGACGACTACGAGATATATGTTCAGTGCGTGCTCGAGCCTCAAATCACTTGATCTGCATAAATGGGACACATCTAAAGTGACCACTATGCAGTACATGTTCAATGGCATGAGCGCTCTTGAAGAGCTGAACATCTCGGGATTTGATACAAGCAAAGTCACGAACATGACAAGCATGTTCGGCGACACGGCAATAGCCGGTTCCGGAAGCACAGCTCCACTGGGCAATCTTAAAAAACTTGACATAAGCAGTTTCAATACGTCAGCAGTCACAAACATGACCAACATGTTTGCCGGCCTGAACAATATGGAACAGATAAAGATCGGATCGGACTTTGAATTCAAGAGCAATGCAGTCATCAACGATCCGGCTTCAGATGATGAATACACAGGCAAGTGGATCCATAATGACGGAGATGGAAACGCGTATACTGCCAGCGAACTGGGCGGCAACCCGTCTGATCTTGCAGGCACATGGGTATGGGAGAGAGCCAGCTGTTACGTAGTATCCTTCAGCGCAAAAGGCGCTAAAGGTGGAATGGATCCTGTAATGTTCAATCCGGGAAGAGATGAACAGCTTCCGGCTCTTGCATATTCAAAGCCTGGAGAAAAATTCAGCCACTGGGCAGTGACTGACAAAGATGGAAACGAGACAGGTCAGACATACGAAGACGGAGAAACGATACCTGCTGACACATACAACAAGGATGACAGAGTATATCTGAAAGCGGTCTTTGAACCGATAGAAAAGAATACGGAAATGTCAGAAGGTGAGTTTGAGATCACTCTGAAAGCAGGCGAAAAAGCTGTATTCGAAAACATTCCTGCAGGAACGGCGTATCAGGTATATGAACAGACAGAAGACGGCTGGATACTTGTTGAGCAGAATGGCGTTTCGGGCACAGTAGAACCGCTTGTTACATCAGAAGCAAGCTTTGTCAACAAGTACGAACCGGGAACCACATCTGCACAGTTCTATGGCACGAAGACTCTGGATTACAGAGCTGCTGCAGAAGATGCTTTCGAGTTTGTACTCAGAGAAGGCAGCACTGTTATTGAAAGGGTAAAGACTATGGATGGCGGGTTCATCCAGTTCAGCCCGATAATATATAAAGAAGCAGATATAGGTACACATACATATACTATCCAGGAAGTGGATCCGCAGGACAACACTCTTGACTGGGACGCTCACACCGAGACAGTCAAAGTTGATGTTACAGCTGACGATGAAGGAAACCTCAAAGCCGCGGTTACATACGACAAAGACGGAGTAAAATTCTCTAACATGACACGTCCGGGTAACCTGAGGCTGTCAAAGGTGGCGGAAGGACTCACTCCTGAAAATGAAAATGACGAATTCACATTTAAGATCACTCTGAACAATGCGGACGGCATGCCTCTTGGAAGCGACGAGTCCATATTCTGGTATACCGTTGACAGCGACCGGTCAGGAACTTCAGGTAATGCGTCAAAAGGCGCAGTGAAATTCACAGCGCCGAAGCTTTCGCGTGCAGCTGCGCCTGCAGACACACAGGCATCTGCACCGGAAGAACCTGTGAAGAATTCATTGAAAGCACCGGCAGCTGCGCCGGCAAAAGATACACTATTGAACCTTCTACTGACGCTGTTACAGCGACAGGAGTTTTCGGGACCAATAACTCCGTGAGATGGACCCTTTACGCAGACGGTACTCTGATCATAGAACCGGTGAACGGAGTGGAGGGAACCTTCAAAGTAAGTACCACTAACTCCTATACAAATGGTTCAGAGTGGCCGTGGCACCGTTACAGGAGCCAGATAAAACAACTCTCTTCAAGAGGGACCATCCACGCGCAGGGAAGTCTCAGCTCCATGTTCAGGCAGTGCACCAACATGGTCAGGGCTGAACTGCCGGGATTCGATGT
>JAUMVF010000024.1:10470-16929 GCA_030530305.1 Bacillota bacterium | reverse complement strand
ACGATCACATCCATAAGATCGTTATTCTTCGAATGCAACAAGCTGGAATATCTGGATCTCAGTTCATTCCACACCACATCTGCACTGATCAATATGGAATGGTTCGTTGCATTGGATACGAACCAGGGGTCAACACCTAACAGCTTGAAATATCTGAACATCGAGAATATGACCAACGCAAATGCTTCTATGTCCAATTCCTTCAACAGGGCAACAAATCTGCTGGCTATAACAGTTGGAAGCAATTTCAGGTTCAAGACATCGCAGTTTGACACCAGCCACAGATGGTACAGGGCGGATAACAGCGATCCGGCCTCACCGATATCGGTATCAAGTATGGTATCGCGTACAGGTACAGCCCTTGCCGGCACCTGGATACGCGAAGGCGCTGATCTTGGTTTCCTTGAATATACGGTGGTCTATGACGCCAATGGCGGCACAGGCAACCCTGAGCCGGTTGTTAAGAATCTGGGTGAATCACTTACTCTGCCTGCGGCAGACGAAGTGGGCATAGGAAACGGAGATCTGAACTTCGCAGGATGGGCAAAGAAAAAAGATGCAATATTCCCGGATTACCGTGCAGGAGACAGCTTCACAGGCACACCGGGAGTGACCAATACCCTCTATGCGGTATGGGTAAGCGCCGATTCTTATCTGATCCATTTCGACGCTAACGGAGGCTATTCGCCGACCCAGTGGAAGCGTGTGAATTCACTTGAAGATGTGGTAGAACTTCCGACACCGACCCATCCGTCCAACAGAGAGTTCCTTGGATGGAACACAAAAGAGGATGGATCCGGGAACATGTTTGTAGACAGCGCTACCGGCGAAGAACTTGGCGGACAGCCGGGCGAGACAATGGAGCTTTACGCACAATGGCTTGATCCGGAAATATACGCTAAGTATAAAGTAGAGCACTACAGACAGAATCCGGACGGCAGCTATTCACTCTATGAAACCGACAATCTTTATGGTGAGAGGGGAAGCACTGTATCACCTGCAGAGAAAGAATATGAAGGATATCTGATCAAAGATCATGATGCGGAATACACACTTCCTGCAGCCGGTCAGCCGGATCTGGTAGTGAAATACTACTATGACAGGCTTGCTTATGAAGTGGCATACGACGGCAACGGCGCAACATCAGGTCAGATGCTTGAGAAGCAGAGCATGCTTGGAAGCGTGCAGTACGACCTCTGGGAAAACCAGTACCACAGAAAGGGATATATCTTTACAGGATGGAATACAGAGGAAGACGGCAGCGGACAACAGTTCGTGGACAAGCAGAGAGTAAAGAATCTGACGAAAGTAAATGGGGAGACAGTTACTCTTTACGCTCAGTGGCTTGGAAACGAAGATGGGGAACTTACTCCGACCAACGGCGAAATAATCGTCAAGTGCAAGGCGGGTCAGACCATAGTCATCCCGGATCTTCCGGCAGGAACTACATACACTATCGAAGAGATCGGTAATCCTGCGGGCTGGAGCCAGAAGGGCGAGATAGAGGGAAACGGAGGAACGATATCCGCTAACGTGACCGACCAGGCAACAGCGACCAATACATATAAGGCAAGCGGTGAGGCAAAGATCAACGCTCATAAGATCCTGAAGGGCGCAGATATCGAAGAAGGCCAGTTCACTTTCGAACTTCTCGATGAAAACGGAGAAGTGATCGATACCAAGACAAATGGTGAGATCGACCAGAACCAGCAGGTAGACGATGAAGACGGGAACCTTGTGGACAATCCGTATTATCAGACATCGCTGGTAGAATTCGACGCGCTCGAATACACTCAGGAAGATATAGGCAAGACATATACATACAAGATCCGTGAAAAGGGCGAAGTCCAGGGCGTGATATGTGATGATCTGGTAGCAGACGTCAGCGTACATATCGAAGACGCCGGAAAGAGCATCCTGGATGTACAGGTGACATACACTAACACCACAGGAAATCTTGAGCCGATCTTCGAAAACGAGATGAAGAAGAGCCAGCTGAAGATATCCAAGAGCATCGTGGACGCTACAGACGCCTCGGAAAACGATGAGTTCACCTTCACAGTGAATCTGAAGGACAGCGAAGGCAATGCCATCGAAGGAGAATACGACGCAGAAAAGGGCGATGATACGATCACGGTCAAATCGGGAGATACGGTAACGCTGAAAGGCGGGGAAGAGATCCTGATAAAGGGACTTCCTCACGGGACCGTATATGAAGTGACCGAAGAAGAGATAACAAACTGGGAGATGACAGATTCATCCGGCACAACAGGAACACTGGAGCCGGGAGAGACGGCAGAAGCCAGCTTCGAGAATACGTATCACGAGCCTGAAAAGCAGCCTTACACCGCTGAGGGAGAGGTGACGCTGACTGCAAATAAGAAAGTGGAAGGCGGCAATATCCTCGAAGATGACGAATTCACTTTCGAGCTGATAGATGAAAACGGAGAGGTCATCCAGACGAAGACCTGTGACAAGGTAAGCACAGATGGAGAGGCTGTCACAGAAAGCACTATCACATTTGACAAGATAGAATATGACCTTGATGATCTTAAGTATGATGAAGAAGCTATTGAAGCGTATATACAGGCGCAGCTCGATTATTATCAGCAGAACTATGATGAAGCGAAGGCAGCCTATGAAGCAGATCATGCCGATGATCCTGACGCAAAAGAATACATGGACTTCAGCACATGGATCCGGCAGAATACAGGTTACACCATGAGCCAGCTGATGATCGCTCTCGACAAACAGGCAAGAGAAAGCGTGTCGAAGGAGAACACATTTGTATACTATGTAAGAGAAGTAGCAGGAGATGATCCTGACGTCGACTATGATTCCAGCCGTTACTACTATGAAGTACACGCGATAGACAACGGCGACGGCACGATCAGTACAGATGTAAAGATGTACAAGCCGGATGAAGAAACAGACACAGAAGTGGACGATATCACCTTCATCAACGCTAAGACTACTCAGATCAAGGTATACAAGAGATGGGTGGATAATGACGACCAGGATGAATACAGACCGACGAAGGAAGAGTTCGCGGAGAAGATACATCTGATGGCAGCAGTAGGCGATGAAGATCCGGAAGAAGTGCCCGATGTTCAGCCGACCATCAGAGAAGACGCGGACGGAAATCTCACCATCCTGTATGAGGGACTTGCGGCATATAAAGACGGAAAGAAGATAACCTACACCGTCAAAGAAGATGCTATCGAACACTATACCGCAAGAGACGGACAGGACGAGGTAGAAGACGGCGGCACACTGATGAACGTACACGCGCCTGATAAAGTCGCTCTCGAGATCACCAAGAAGATGCCGAAGCGGATAGAACTGCCGGAAGAAGGCGAGAATGCGACAGTAGTATTCAGCGTAAAAGGCAGGGACAAGAACGGCAAGACGATATATGAGAATCATGTGGGCATGAATTTCGATAAGGAAAGCGGCACATATGAGACTGTAAGACTCGAGAACATACCGGCAAACGTAACACTGACCGTAGAAGAAGTCTATGGCGGCAGTTACGAACCGAAGGAAGGAAAGTTCATACTGAAGAGAACAGACCTTGTAGAAGACGACGACGGAACGATGAAGTGGATCGTCGAGTTCGAGAACGAACCGGGTGAGCCGGGATACGAAAGCGGTATAGTCAACAAGTATAAATACACAGACGGTAAAGTAACCTATGTGGATAAAAAGGAGGCAGATGAATGAGGAAGAAAAGCAAAAAGCTGATCGTGATATGCGCAGTTCTCATTGCGCTCGTCGCTTCGACGACGGCTGCTTATGCGTACTTTACTGACTACGAACAGGCCCTGGGAGGAGCTCAGATAAAGCTGGAAGGCCAGACCGAGATCCATGAGGAAGCAGATGATGCACAGAAGACTTTGTCCATTGAGAACACCGGCAAAACGGATGTGATCGTCAGGGTAGCTGCCTTCGGAGATTTCATCGACTGGGATAACTCCACATGGGAGGAAGGCGACTGGATGAGGGAAGGCGACTGGTTCTATTATAAGAGGATACTGAAACCGGGCGAAAAGACATCCAACATCGTGGTCAAGATCGATGTAGAGGCAGCAAAAAAGGCTGAACACGACTTCGACATAGTAGTAGTGCATGAATCCCAGCGCGTAAGCTATGATGGAACAGCAGAGAACAAGGTAGTAAAACCGGACAAATGGCCGAACAGCTGGTATGATCTGGGCATTGCTGCAGAAAGCGAAGGAGGTGAATAAAGATGGAAAAGAATACAAAAAAGAAATTCACCAAAAAAGCTATAGCGGTCCTGATCGCGGCGCTGGTGCTGATTGCGGCGGGCGCTGTGGGAGCTTTCGCAGTAACAGGAGCTTCACCATCCATAAAGAGTGACGATTATACGGCAGAGTTTTATATGGATCACCTGCAGGTACATCTTCTGGAAAACGGAAAGGACGTCTGCGGCGGACAGAACACGCTGGATGGCGAAAGCAAGATCAAAGGCGATTTCGTTCAGTACCTGGGATACAAGGACGGAGTCCTGGGAAGTGTTGAACCGGGCATGCTGTATAAAGAAACACTTGCGGCAAGAAACGGTCAGGACATTCCGATCTATGTCAGGATGACGGTGCGCAAGTACTGGGTGGAAGTCAATGAAGACGGTACAGCCGGAGATAAGACCACAGTTCTGGCACCCAAATACATCCATCTAACTTACGGAAATGAAGACTATAACAAAGACGAATGGACCCTGGATAAATCCGTGAGCACAGAAGAAAGCAAGACTTACTATTGTAAGAAAGCGATTGAGCCAAACGGAGATTCTGCGGAGCTCTTTGATCAGCTGATCATCGACAACAAGCTGACAGAAAGATCAGAGGACGAAGTAACAGAGGGCGACAACGGCGTCACGACGATCAAGTACGTATATAAATATGACGGATATGCGTTCATGATCGAAGCGGACGTACAGGCTATCCAGACACATAATGCAAATGAAGCTATAGAGAGTCAGTGGGGCGTGAAAAACGTGAAAGCTGAAAACGGCACACTGACGGTAAAGTAAGGAGGAGTAAAAATGAAAAAGAAAAGTAAGATCATGATCCTCCTGACAGCGATACTGCTTACAGTGGGGATGACCGCGGCGCCGGTAATGGCAGAAAGCAGCAGCTATAATGAAGAGTTCTTCTTTGACGGCAGCAAGATACAGTCGACGATGGATCCGGGAGATCTGGCTGCGGCAGTTACGGAAATGGAACCTGGTGACAGTGTCAGCTATTCTGTGAAAAATACTAATCAGAGCGATGACGCGACCGACTGGCACTTGTCAAATGAAGTGCTTCAGACACTTGAGAAGACCAGCCAGGCTAAGAAAGTGCCAGAGGGAACAGGCACCCCTGAGAATGGCGGATATACGTACAGCCTGATCCATACAGATAAGAACGGAAAGAAGACAACTATATTCAGCAGCGGCAAAGTCGGCGGAGAAGCCAAGCCCGGCGGCATGCAGGGTCTTGAGCAGGCGACTAACGCTACAGAGGCCTGGTTCTTTATCCAGCGGCTGGAGAAGAAAGGTGATTACGGGAAACTGGATCTGAAAGTGGCCTTTGAAGGCGAGACGGAAGTAAATGACTACATGGATACTGAAGGAAGTCTGGCGCTGAGACTTGCTGTTGAGAAGGTAAAGAAGGGTTCGAAGAAACCATCTGAATCTCCGAGTGATGACGCGGCAGTGAACATTCCGCAGACAGGAGATGACAGCAATATGTTTATTCCGTTCCTGATCATGCTCATAGCAGGAACAGCGCTGCTCATACTGGTCTTTGCGAAACTAAGAAGGAGAGATGAAGAGACAGGAGGTAACGCATGATGAAAAAGATGAAGAAGATATTTATCATACTCATGTGCCTTGCGGTGCTGCCTTTCTTCGGACTCAGTCTTAACACATCGGACAGTTACGCGGCAGATGATGAGGGATACACATATACAGTATATGTTTATTCCGGAAACCAGGGTTACTTTGGAAGCCCTAAAAATACTGTAAAGAAATTCTCAGGCATTGCCTACGGACAGCAGGTAACCATAAACGCAGAGGAACTTGGGCTGGTAGTAAGACACAGCGATAAATACTATCCGAGAGGACTGAAACTGTCGGGACACGACAATGACGAAGTCGGTTCCAGACTGTATCAGACATATACGTTCCCCGTCACGGAGGATATGTCATTCTCAGTGGCATACGGAATGAAAGGCGGAATGGTAAAATATACTGTTAAATACCAGGAAAAAGACACCGGGAAAACGCTCCATGACAAAGACACTTTCTACGGCATGGCGGGAGACAAGCCGGTAGTATCCTGCAAATACATAGAAGGCTATGTGCCTGACGCCGAAAACTACACCAAGACTCTTACCGATGATGAAGCTAAAAACGAATTCGTCTTCACATATTCAGCGAGCGAAGAAGAAGGC
>JAUMVF010000024.1:0-10453 GCA_030530305.1 Bacillota bacterium | reverse complement strand
AACGGCAATGGCAACGGTAACGACAACGGCAATGGCGACGGTGATGGAAACGGCGCGCCCGGACTGGGTGACGGCGGCTTCAATACAGCGTACCCTCAGGGCACCGGACAGAACGTTGACACTGCAGACGCAGATGATGACGGTGTTGTAGATCTGGATGATGAGGATGTAGCCAAGACCAAAGGCGACGGCGACGGAAACGGAAGCAACGGCCTTCCGTGGTGGGCATATGTGATCATAGCGGCAGCAGTGATTGCGGCACTTGCTATATTCCTTGCGGCCAGAAGACGTCGGAGTGACGAATAAGACCTGAAGGCGGGCAGATCCGGACGTTCGGCCGGAGCTGAAAGCCGGATAAGCCAGAGAAGCGGTTTTAACTGATCATAACTCTCAGGAATACCCTATATCAGAAGGGAGTTCCTGAGAGTTTTTTTTCTCCGCATACGGCTCTGTGTTATAATCATATATGTAAACACGTGCATGAAAACCAGAGGTAGAACGATGCTGAAAAGTCATGAAAAATTCCATTCGGCCAACGGTAAAAGGCTGGTGCTAGTAGCAGATGACGAGATGATAAACAGGGAGATACTCCGCGAAGCGCTTCAGGAAGATTATGAAGTGATATGCGCGGAGGACGGGGAAAAAGCGCTTGCCGCTGTTCGTGAGAACGCCACGCAGCTGTCCCTGGTCCTGCTTGATCTGATGATGCCGGGGATGTCTGGGACCCAGGTCCTGCAGGAAATGAAGAATGACTCTGAACTTGCGAACATCCCGGTGATCGTGCTCACTGCAGATCAGGAATCAGAGATAGAGTGTCTTTCTCTGGGCGCGGCAGACTTCATTCCGAAGCCGTATCCCAAGAAAGACATAATACAGGCCAGGATACTCAGGACCATAGAGCTTTACGAAGACAGGCAGATCATACAGAGCACAGAAAGAGATGAACTGACAGGCCTGTATAACAGAGAGTATTTCTACCGCTACGCGGAACAGTTTGAACAGCATCATACAGACCTTGATATGGACGCGGTAGTGCTCGATATCAACCATTTCCATCTGGTCAATGAACGGTACGGTAAAGATTACGGAGACATGATCCTCAGAAGGATCGGCGGCATTGTGCGTGAAATGGTTCAGGCTTCAGGCGGGATCGTTTCCCGTAAGGAAGCGGATACATTCCTGGTATACTGTCCCCACAGAGAAGACTATAAAGAAATACTGGACAGGGCGTCGACTGAACTGGTCAGAGAAAATGACACAACCGGACATATACATCTGCGCATGGGAATCTACGAAAACGTGGACAAGACCATCGACATGGAAAGGCGTTTTGACCACGCCAAGATGGCGGCGGATACCATCAGAGATAACTATACGCAGAACATGGCTTTCTACGATAAGGAACTCCACGAATCGGAACTTTACGCGGAACAACTTTTCGAGGGTTTCTATAAAGCGATAGAAGAGCGCCAGTTCCAGGTGTTCTATCAGCCGAAATACGATGTGCGGGAAGACGCTCCGATCCTGGCAAGCGCTGAAGCGCTGGTACGCTGGCAGCACCCGGATCTGGGACTGGTCAGCCCCGGAGTGTTCATACCTTTGTTTGAATCCAACGGTATGATAAACGATCTGGACCGCTACGTGTGGAGGGAAGCCGCAAGACAGATAAAAGAATGGAAAGAAAAATACGGCATATCCATACCTGTATCTGTGAACATTTCCCGTGTGGACATATTTGATGAGAATCTGGCAGATAACCTGACCGGACTGGTCAAAGAATTCGGGCTGGACTCTCATGAACTTCTTCTTGAGATCACAGAATCCGCCTATACTACAGATTCGGAGTTTATCATAACAAAAGTACAGGAACTGAGGGATCTTGGATTCTTAGTGGAGATGGATGACTTCGGCACAGGATATTCTTCCCTGGGAATGATCTCCCATCTTCCTATTGACGCGTTGAAACTGGATATGGTATTCGTAAGGAACGCCTTCAACGAACGGCAGGATATCCGCATGCTGGAACTTATACTGGACATAGCGGATTATCTCAGCGTTCCGGTAATCGCTGAGGGTGTGGAGACCAAGGAACAGCTGGTAGCCCTTAAGGCTATGGGGTGCGATCTGGTGCAGGGTTTCTATTTCTCAAAACCGTTACCTGCCCCGGAATTCGAGCCATTTATCGAAGAAAAAGTCCGCAAAGGGGAAACAGGAGGTCTTTCCAGTCTGGCAAAGACTCCGGATATAGATTTCATCAGCGTTTCCACAGCTATGGAAAGCGGTTATGAACTTCTTTATTATCTGGATATGGACTCCGGATACTATATGGAATTCGGCATCACAGAACGGCAGGACAATCTCAAGCTCCAGAAGAGCGGTTCGGATTTCTTTACTGACGTGAAGAGGGATATCTCACAGATGGTGTATCCTGAGGATCGTGACAGGGTCGCGGAGGCCATGGATGCGGATAACATTGCAGAGCACCTGCGCAAGGACGGTTTCCTCTCTCTGCGCTACAGACTTTTAGTCGGAAACAAGCCTCAGATGTACAGTCTCAGGGCAGCGCGTTCCAGAGGCAGCGACGATCATCATATCGTCATAGGAGTCAAAAAAGCAAAAGGCGATATATCGAATGAAGAAAGAAAGCTGCTGGAAGAAAGCCATCTGACCTACAGCCGTGTTGCCCAGGCTCTGGCGACGGACTATTTTGCCATTTATTATGTGGATCTGGAAAACGACAGCTTCATGGAGTTCAGCGCGGAAGAAGACTATGCTGAACTGGGAATAGAAAAAAGCGGAAAGCATTTCTTCGAAACGTGCCTGAAGAACATCGAACAGGTGATGTATCCGGAAGATCAACCCTGGTTCAAAGCTGCTTTCACTAAAGAAAACATACTCAGGGAACTGTCCGGAAAGACGTCTTTCACAATTACGTACAGGCTTGTTTTTGACGGGGAACCTACGTATGTAAGCATGAAGGCGATGCGTATGGACCGTGACGATACATCCCACATCATAATAGGTATCAATAATGTGGACGCCCAGATGAAGCGGCAGAAGGCACATGAACGGGAACTGGCAGACAAGCTGAACAGGGCTTATGAAGCAGTTGAAAGGGATGCTCTCACAGGAGTGAAGAACAATCACGCCTTTGCAAAAGAGGAAAAAGTCGTAGATGAAGCAATCAGGAAGGACGTGCAGAGCCCGTTCGCCGTTGCTGTGTGCGACGTCAACGACCTTAAGACGATAAATGATACCCAGGGCCATAAAGCGGGAGACCAGTATCTTAAGGAAGCCTGCGCTACCATATGCGCAATATTCAAGCACAGTCCGGTATACAGGATAGGCGGCGACGAATTCGTGGCGCTGCTGTATGGGTCCGACTATGAAAACAGGCAGGTTCTGATGGAGAAGCTTGTGGATCAGTCGTCAGAAAACAGCAGAAACGGCGGAGTGGTTATCGCAATAGGAATGGCTGATTATGATAAGTCAAAGGATCAGCAGATAGAGGAAGTATTCAAGCGGGCTGACGCCGCTATGTATGAAAATAAAATGCAGCTGAAGCACAGCAGCGAATCCTGAAAAAGGATTCGTTAAAAAAGTTGACAGAACCCGTCAAATGTACTAAAATACACCTTAGTTGCATCAGTTGCAGCTTGTGCGGCACTGCCCGGCGCCTGCCGGGAAGGACGCAGTATCAATTTAATAACTTAAAGGCTGAGACGAAGAAAGTAGGCCTTGTCTTATCCCACAGAGAGCCGGGGATGGTGTGATCCCGGCGGAGGCGGACGAGGAACCGAAGATCCCTTCCGAGCTGCAGAGCTGAAGCGGCATCCGCTGATGGTGACGTGAGTAAGTTCTGACGGTTTTCCCCCGTTACCGGGAACGCGTATGTTAGTATGTTGTATCGGGTGGTTGCGAATGGATAAGTTCGTCCTAATACAGGGCGGATTTTTTGTTTATAAGGCGGCGGAACGCGTAAAAGGGGCCTCCGGCGCAGGAGATGCAAGCGGACCTGACACACATGATCAAAGGACAGGAAAGGAAAAAACAATGAACAGAGATGGAGTAGAGATCCGCTGGCACGGCAGAGGAGGACAGGGCGCGAAGACAGCATGCCTGCTTCTGGCCGACGTAGCATTCAACACAGGCAAGTATGTGCAGGGGTTCCCGGAGTACGGCCCGGAACGAATGGGCGCGCCCATCACGGCCTACAACAGGATCACTGAGAAACACTGCAATGTGCATTCCAACATCTACAAACCGGACTATGTGGTAGTCGTTGACGAGACGCTCCTGAAATCTGTGGATGTGACCAACGGCCTCAATGAAAAAGGCGCGGTCATCATCAACTCCAGCAAGGAGCCGGAGGAACTGAGAGACGAGCTCAACGGATACGCCGGAAAGGTGTGCACTGTGGACGCCAGGAAGATATCTGTTGAGACCCTGGGCAAAAACTTTCCCAACACGCCTATGCTGGCAGCAGTCGTAAAAGTCAGCGGCGTCATAGAAGAGGACAAATTCATAAGCGATATGGAAGAGTCGTTCAAGCATAAATTCTACAATAAGCCTCAGATGATAGAAGGGAACATGGAAGCCCTGAAGAAGGCTCTGAAAGAAGTACAGACCAGTTAGGGCAGGAGGAGAGATAAATGAAGACAAAAGCATGCGAGCTCAATGAGCAGTCAACGTGGCAGGAAGTGACCACGGGGGCGGAGATATATGAACCGGCAACGTCGCTGCTAGTGAATACCGGTGAATGGAGGACCATGAAGCCGGTGTTTCTGGAAGACAAATGCAAGCAGTGTATGCTTTGCGTGCCGTTCTGCCCGGACAGCTCAATTCCGGTGAAAGATGGAAAAAGAGAAGATTTTGATTTCATGCACTGCAAGGGATGCGGCATCTGCGTAAAGGTGTGTCCTTTCGGGGCTATAGATTTCGTTGAGGAGGTGAAGTAAATGGCAATCAGAGACAGACTGTCCGGAAACGAGGCTGTCGCCAACGCGATGCGTCAGATCGAACCTGATGTGATGGGCGCTTTCCCGATCACGCCATCTACAGAGATACCTCAGTATTTTTCCAGCTTTATAGCAGACGGACTGGTAGACACCGAGTTCATAGCAGTTGAATCGGAGCACAGCGCAATGTCCACATGCATGGGAGCTGCGGCTGCGGGAGCAAGAGCGGTCACGGCAACATCCTCAGCGGGACTTGCGTACATGTGGGAGCTGCTTTACGTAGTTGCCTCAGCAAGACTGCCGGTAACGATGGCAGTAGTAAACAGAGCCCTCACAGGACCTATCAACATCAACAACGACCATTCGGATTCAATGGGAGCAAGAGACTCCGGCTGGCTGCAGATATACGCTGAGACCAACCAGGAAGTATACGACAATTTCGTCCAGGCAATACCTATCGCTGAAGCTGCGAGACTTCCGATCATGGTGTGCCAGGACGGTTTCATCACCAGTCACGGCGTTTCCAACATCGACCTGATCGAAGACGAAAAAGTCAAAGGCTTCGTAGGCGAATACAGACCGGAGAACTACCTTCTGAAGCATGAGAACCCGCTGGCAGTTGGTCCTTACGGAATATCACCGTATTACATGGAATTCAAGAGGCAGCAGGCCCAGGCCATGAAGGACGCTATGCCGATCATCATGGATGTTGCGGAACGTTTTGAGCGCATGACCGGAAGAAAGTACGGTTTCTTCGAAGAATATATGATGGATGATGCGGAAGTTGCTCTGGTAGCCATAGGCTCCAGCGCCGGAACAGGCAAGGAAGCCGTCGACAGGCTCAGAGCGGAAGGAAAGAAAGTCGGACTCATCAAGCTGAGAGTCTTCAGACCGTTCCCGCGCATACCTCTTGCAGAGGCCATGTGCAAGGTAAAGGCTGTAGCTATCATGGACAAGGCCGAGAGTTTCTCCAACAGCGGCGGACCGCTCTTCAATGAAGCCAGAAGCTCACTCTACGACCTGAAGGACAAGCCCTATGCCATCAACTACATTTACGGCCTCGGCGGACGCGATATAAGAGTTGAAGATTTTTACGATATATATCAGGATCTGTTCGTTATCATAGAGCACGACGATCCGGGCGACGTTTACAGATACATCGGAGTAAGAGACTCCAGATTCAGATAGAGAGGTATTGAAATGGCTTACAGCTTAAAGAAAGAATTAGAGAAAAAAGAACGGTTCGTGGGCGGCCACAAGCTTTGCGCAGGCTGCGGAGCCGGCGTTACGGTGCGCGCTGTCCTGAGAGCCTTAAAGCCTGAGGACAAAGCGGTGATCACCAACGCAACCAGCTGCCTCGAGGTATCGTCATACATGTATCCGCACACGGCGTATACTGAAAGTTATATCCACAGCGCTTTTGCCAACGCGGCGGCAACATGTTCGGGAGTCGAAACAGCATACAGGGCGCTGAAGAAAAAGGGTAAAGTGCAGGACACTTTCAAGTTCATAACCTTCGGCGGCGACGGCGGAACGTACGACATCGGTATCCAGTCCCTTTCGGGGGCAATGGAAAGAGGCCACGACATGGTATATGTGTGCTATGACAACGAGGCCTACATGAACACCGGTATCCAGAGGTCTTCTTCCACACCGAGATTCGCTGACGCGACCACATCTCCCGTGGGGAAAGAATCCCCGGGCAAGATCCAGAACAAGAAGAACCTGACCGAGATCATTGCGGCCCACAACATCCCTTACGCGGCGCAGACCACGTTCCTGGGAGACTTTAAGGATCTGCATCAGAAGGCAGAAAAAGCCATCTACACAGAGGGGCCCTGCTTCCTGAACGTCCTTTCACCATGCCCGAGAGGCTGGAGATACGAGACCAGCGATCTGGCGGAGATCTGCCGTCTTGCTGTGGACACCTGTGTATGGCCTATGTATGAGATTGAAAACGGCGTATGGCGCATGACCTATACCCCGAAGAAAAAACTTCCTGTCGAAGAGTTCCTGAAAAAACAGGGAAGATTTGCCCACATGTTCAATAAAGGCAACGAGTGGATGATCGAGGAAGCCCAGCAGTACATAGACGAACAGTATGAGAAGATCCTTTCACGCTGCGAGTAGAAACTTTAGTATAAAAAACGGATAAGAGTTGTGATATAATCTTCTTAACAATAGAAGGAGGTAATCCGATGAAAAAGTTTTTAAAAATTGCGATAGTCGTAGGACTGGCTCTGGCGTGCCTTGCAATAGGTACTGGTGACGATGAAGAATTTGAAGCTGAAATAGAACCGGAAGCTGAACCTGAAGCATAGGCGGACGGGCCTGCAGGCGGAAAACCGCAGGGGTTTTGTGCACCTGTAAAAGCGTAAAGAAGATAAAAAGAGCGGGAACTGTTTTTGCAGTCCCCGCTTTTTGTGTATGAAAAACCCCGCAGCGCGCGCGGGGTCTTTAGTTTTGTTATTGAACTATTCGTAATTCAACTCTCCGATATTCACCGGCAGGCTCTATTTGTTTCCGACTTCGGGGAGTTTTGCGAAGCTTGCTTCCAGCTCTTCGTCGGTCGGGATGTAGTCGTCCATCTCTCCGTCGTTGAACTTCTGATAAGCAACCATGTCGAAGTAACCTGTTCCGGTGAGTCCGAATACGATGGTCTTTTCTTCGCCGGTCTCTTTGCACTTCATTGCTTCGTCGATAGCCACTTTGATTGCGTGTGAGCTTTCCGGAGCGGGCAGGATACCTTCAACTCTCGCGAAGTCCTGGGCTGCCTGGAATACGGAAGTCTGTTCAACTGCTCTTGCTTCGATGAGTCCGTCATGATAAAGCTGTGACAGTATAGAACTCATGCCGTGATATCTCAGGCCGCCTGCGTGATTGGCCGACGGGATGAACTCGCTTCCCAGTGTGTACATCTTTGCCAGCGGGCATACATGACCTGTGTCGCAGAAGTCGTAGGCGAACTTTCCGCGTGTGAAGCTGGGGCATGAAGCCGGCTCAACAGCGATGATCTGATAGTCGTTTTCGCCTCTGAGCTTTTCTCCGACGAAAGGTGATACCAGTCCGCCCAGATTTGATCCGCCGCCTGCGCAGCCGATGATCATATCCGGATGTATATCATATTTGTCGAGAGCAGCCTTGGTCTCCAGACCGATGACTGTCTGATGGAGCAGTACTTGGGAAAGCACGCTTCCCAGAACGTATTTGTATCCGTCGTGGGAAACTGCGTCTTCAACTGCTTCCGAGATGGCGCAGCCGAGGCTTCCGGTCGTTCCCGGGTGCTCTGCCAGGATCTTCTTTCCGATCTCTGTGGTTTCGGAAGGAGAAGGTGTGACCTGGGCGCCGTATGTGCGCATCACTTCACGTCTGAACGGTTTCTGTTCATAGGAGACCTTTACCATATATACTCTCAGATCTAGGTCGAAGTATGAGCATGCCATGGACAGCGCTGTGCCCCACTGGCCGGCTCCTGTCTCTGTGGTAACTCCCTTGAGACCCTGCTGTTTTGCGTAATATGCCTGAGCGATGGCAGAGTTGAGCTTATGGCTGCCGCTTGTGTTGTTTCCTTCGAACTTGTAGTAGATCTTAGCCGGTGTTCCCAGCTTTTCCTCCAGGCAGTATGCTCTTACCAGCGGGGAAGGTCTGTACATTTTGTAGAAGTTCAGGATATCTTCCGGGATATCTATATAAGCGTCAGTGTCGTTGAGTTCCTGTTTAACGAGCTCGCGGCAGAAGACAGGCTCAAGTTCCTCCTGCTTGAGGGGTTCGCCTGTTGCCGGGCTGATGAGCGGCGCCGGCTTGTTCTTCATGTCGGCTCTCACGTTGTACCATTGCTTCGGCAGTTCGTTTTCTGATAGATAGATTTTGTAAGGGATTTTTTCGTTTGTCATTTTCTTTTCTCCTTTCGTTCGGCTTGCAAGATCGACTTCAGGAAGAGGACAAACAAAAAGGTCCTCATCCCGGCTTCGGGACAAAAACCTGAGTAATTGCTATGCCACCCTACACTAAAAAAGTGCTGATCTTCAAGTACGCCTTTGATACCTGCTCCTCTTTTTACGGGTGGAGCTCCCGTCAGGTGCTACTTGGCCTCGCGGCCTTTCGTCCTGCCCTCATAAGTCCATTCGGTATAGTCCTGACTGCTGAACTCTCAGCAACTTCAGCTCTCTGTATAGCCGGTGTCTGTACTTACTAGTCTTAATCATAGGTTTAAGTATTAAGTTGACAGTACTCATTATACATCTCTGTTTTTTCAAGTCAAATTATTTTCGGAAATTTTTTGAAAAATTTTCTATCTATGAAATCTCGGGCCGCGCTTGCGTCCGCGTTTTGACAAACCCGCAGAGGAGAGCTGCGTCCACGTTTTGACAAATCCGCAGAGGGAAATATATAATTTAATCAGCCGGAAATGCGCGCAGGCGCGCAGGATGGATCGGAGGAAGAGATATGAAAATATTAGTTGCGTACTTTTCAAAATCGGGAAAAACCGAACGGGCGGCCATGGCTATCGCCGGGGCCCTCGACGGAGAGATATACAGAATAAGGACAAAGAAAAAATATCCCGCCAGTTTCATGCTCACGGTAGCTGAACTGAGGAAGGAAATGAAAACAGGCGAAAAGCCGGCTCTCGCAGGCGGGCTGCCGAAGGTGGAGCAGTATGACAAGATACTGCTGGGCTTCCCCGTATGGGCAGGGACGCTTCCGCCGGCAGTAGTAGGATTCCTTGAAAAACTCGATCTCAAGGGGAAAGACCTGTATCCCTTCTACACGAGCAGAGGCGGAGCCGCGCGGAAAGCCGAAGGCGTTATCGAGGCGGCTTGCGAGGCCAATGTCCACGAATTTGTGAACGCTACCAGACTGCGCAAAGTGAAACTGGATAAATGGCTGGGACTGGAATAGACAGTTATCGCGCTGACCCATTGAAAATGTTGCCTGAGTCGAAATAAGCCGACATGGCGCAAACCCATTGAAAATGTTGCTAATTTTCTTTTTGGGGTAGATAGCAATATTTTTTCAACGGTTATGGTGACTGATTTCGGGGACATTCGGGTATCTGGCAAAAAAGCGGGTAAAACACACCCCTCAAACGAATAAAAAATGTTGCTAATTTCATATATAAAGATTAGCAACATTTTTTGTGGGCTATAGGAGTTGGGATGAATCGTTGAAATTACACTGTTAATTTGTATATTTCAGATTAACAGTGTTTTTGCAATGGTTTGAGCGCCTGATTTCACTTATTAGTTGCTTTTGTTATAGTTTTCCTGAAAAACAACCCCCGAATCCGTTGAAATTACACTGTTAATTTTCTATATATTTTTTCACAGTGTATTTTCAACGGTTTCAGGAGCGGACTTCGTTTTGCAATGGTCTCAGGACAGGACCTGTTTATCTAAGGATTTATTCATCATTGAAATGCCCAATAAAAAAGATATGCTGCCGAATAGGCAGCATATCTTTTTTTCTAATATGGATCTAGCTTGCTTCTTCAGCCT
>JAUMVF010000023.1 GCA_030530305.1 Bacillota bacterium | reverse complement strand
ACTTGCTAAATAATACGGTGATGTTATAATGAAAGCGGTAAGTAAACCGCAATATTATGGAGGAATAATAATATGGCAGACAACAAAAACAATCCGGCTGTTGAAGAGGCTGAAGATTTTATAACGCTTGAATTTGACGACGGCACAGAAGTAGAATGCAGCATCATGGGAGTATTCGAAGCTCTTGGCAAAGAATACATCGCACTCGTCCCTGACGATGAAAGCGGGGATGTTTACATTTACGGCTACAAGGAAGTCAATGAAGAAGAGTTTGAACTGATGGACATCGATGACGATGAAGAGTTCAAGAAAGTTACAGCTGAATTCGACAAGATAGTTGAAGACAACGTAGCAAACTAATGAAAGAAGGCGCCGCGGCCCCGATGGGAGTCGGGGTAGCGGTGTTTTTATGTCTTTTGCAGGGATGCGGGAGATGTTTCGCAGGAGATGTTTCGCGGTATGCGCTCTGCAAACGGCGTTTTACTTTTTGATAAAATGGACAGGTAGTCAAATGAAAGAATATGATATCGTAATTGTTGGCGCGGGAGCCAGCGGAGTTTTCATGTCATATGAGCTTACGAAGCTGGACAATGATACCAGCATTTTGATGCTGGACAAAGGCGCCCCTCTGGAAAAGAGGATCTGCCCCATTTCCGCGGGCAAAGTGAAAAACTGCATAAAGTGCAGCCCATGCCATATCATGAACGGATACGGTGGAGCAGGCACCCTCTCTGATGGAAAATACAACATAACCACCCAGTTTGGAGGAGAACTCCACAGGCATGTGGGTCACGATGAAGCTCTGGAACTCATGGAGTATGTGGATGAGGTCCTCTGCAGTATGGGCGGGGCGGAAGCCAAGCTGTACACATCAGCCAATTCCAAGCTGAAGACCATAGCGCTCCAGCACAATCTTCACATGCTCGACGCCGACATCAGGCATCTGGGCACTGACAGGAACGTGAGGATACTGGGCCGCATCTATGATACGGTAAAAGACCGTGTTGACATCGAGTTTTACACAGGCGTGGAAGATGTGGAGCAGACAGACGGAGGTTACATCGTAAGGACCGATAAAGGCGGCGAATACAAGTGCCGCGATCTTGTGCTTGCCACAGGACGTTCAGGATCCAGCTGGATATCCAGCGTATGCGATAAACTCGGTATAAAGCAGCAGAAAAACAGGGTGGACATCGGTGTCAGAGTCGAGCTTCCCGCTGAGATATTTGAAAAAATCACAGACGAAGTCTACGAGTGCAAACTGGTCTACAAGACCGACAAATACAACGACCTTGTCAGGACGTTCTGCATGAACCCGAGAGGCGTAGTGGTAGCGGAAAACACCAACGGCATCGTGACGGTAAACGGGCACAGTTATGCCGATCCGGCTCTCAAGACCGAGAACACCAACTTTGCGCTTCTGGTTTCTAACAAGTTCACTGAGCCGTTCAGAGACAGCAATGAGTACGGTGAATCTATTGCCAGACTTTCCAACATGCTGGGCGGCGGAGTCCTGATGCAGAGGTTCGGCGACCTGGTAAAGGGCAGGAGAAGCAGCAAGAGAAGGATGGAAAAATGCTTCACGCGTCCGACCCTTGAGGCGACACCGGGAGACCTTTCACTGGTTATTCCGAAGAGGCAGCTGGACAACATTATCGAGATGATCTATGCTCTCGATGAGATCGCGCCGGGAACAGCCAATGAGGATACGCTCCTTTACGGCGTGGAAGTCAAGTTCTACAACTCAGAAGTCGAAGTGGATGAGCATCTTGAGACGAAGCTTAAGGGGCTGTATGTTCTGGGCGACGGTTCAGGAGTGACCCACTCACTTTCACAGGCTTCAGCCAGCGGAGTGTATGTGGCCAGAATACTGGCGGAAAAATATGGCAGCTGATGCAGACCCGCAGGATAGGAGATTTGAAAGGCAGAGAAAATGGCAAATCTGACGAAGGCTTTACTGGCAGAGACACTGATGGACATGCTTAGGGGAAAGTCTCTGGACAAGATCACGATCCAGGACATAACGGACCGCTGCGGCCTGAACAGAAACACTTTCTACTATCATTTCGATAACGTCCACGATGTCATAGAGTGGATATTCACTCTGGGCGCGGATCAGATACTGGACAAATGCATAAAGACCGGTGATATGGAAACGGCCATTGACGAGGCTGCAAAGGTCCTTTACGAACACAGGGAGTCCATCTTCAACATAATGAACTCTGTGGAGAGGAAGAACATCGAGGACTTTATCTATGATTATCTGGATGAGAAACTGAAAATGATCATCCTGAAGATGGCAGACAACCCGAACCCGGATGAAGAGGCTGTTCGGGAAGTGGCCATACTCTGTAAATACTCCATCGCTGGAAGCATACTGAAGTGGATCGACGATGGGATGCCGGAGATATCAGATGCAAGCGTGAGGAACCTCTGCGGCATATTCATGAAAGTCATAAACAGAGCTCTGAGCTGACTAAACAAAACCAGGCCTTTGCAAAAAAACTGTGCAAAGGCCTTTTATTGATTATTTGCTTCATAAGCGGGCAGATATAGAATACAGTTGTGTGTTTGAAAAAGAGGTGCGGATATATAAATGCTAAAACTCGGCAGTAAAATAACAAAATACAGAAAGGCGATACTGATTATCGCTTTTCTTCTGCTTATACCGTCAGTGATGGGCATCATGAGCGTAAGGATCAATTACGATGTCCTGAAATATCTGCCAACGACCATCGAGACAGTCAAAGGAGAAGAGATCCTGCTGAATGACTTCGGCAAGGGCGCTTTTTCAATGGTCATGGTCGAGGGCATGGATAAAAAAGATGTGGCGGAGCTGAAAAGCAGAATAGAAAAAGTGGATCACGTAGATACTGTTCTATGGTACGACAGCCTTCTTGACGTAAGCGTTCCTCTGGAGATGCTTCCGGATAAATACTACGAGGCCTTCAACGAAGGGGACGCCACCCTGATGGCGGTATTCTTTGACACTTCGGTCTCGGCAGACGAGAGCCTGGAGGCTATAGAAGAGATACGGGATATAGGCGATAAGCAGGCTTTTGTCAGCGGCATGTCTGCATTTGTCACCGACCTGAAAAACATAGCTGAAGAGGAAGAGCCTGTATACGTTCTCATCGCAGTGATCCTGGCCTGCATCGTGCTGGCTCTCTTCATGGATTCCTGGCTGATACCGGTGATATTCATAGCCGGCATCGGCATGGAGATACTGTATAACCTGGGCTCCAACGTCATGTTCGGCGAGATCTCGTATATAACCAAAGCCCTCAGCGCGGTGCTGCAGCTGGGAGTTACCATGGACTATTCCATATTCCTTTGGCACAGCTATCAGGAGCAGCGGAAGCATTTCGGAAGAGACAGAGAAGAGGCCATGAGCCACGCCATTGCAAACACCATCACATCTGTGACGGGAAGTTCAGTGACGACTATCGCGGGATTCCTGGCCCTTTGTTTCATGACGTTCACTCTGGGACTGGACCTGGGACTTGTAATGGCCAAGGGAGTGCTTCTGGGCGTCCTGGGCAGCGTGACTCTGCTGCCGGCCATGATACTGACTTTCGAAAAGCCCATCCTGCGCACCAGACACAGGAGCCTTATGCCAAAACTGAGCAGAGTATCTTCGGCAGTATCGAAAAAGCCCGGCATCTTCGCGGTGATCTTCATTGTGCTGCTCATCCCGGCTGCATGGGGATACTTCCACACGGATGTCTACTATAACCTGGACAAAAGCGTCCCCCAGACTCTGCCGTTCGCAGTGGCCAACGACAAGCTGGCGGACGAATTCAATATAAGCACCACTCACATGGCGCTGGTGGACACGGACATGGAAGCCAGCGACGTCAAGGCTCTCTGCAGCGACATGGAGAAGGTGGACGGGGTGAAATACACCCTTGGATACGTTAAACTTCTGGGCCCTGCAGTGCCCGAAGAGATGCTGCCTGACAAGGGCCTTGAAGCCGTAAAGGGGGACAAATACCAGCTCCTTGTCATTGGCTCGGACTATAAAGTGGCCACCGATGAGGAGAACCGTCAGGTGGACCAGCTGACAAAGGTCATAAAGAAATACGATAAAAACGGCATGCTGATCGGAGAGGCCGCCTGCACCAGAGACCTGATCTCTATCACAGACAGAGACTTCAGGATCGTAAGTCTGGTGTCAATACTGGCCATATTCCTGATAATCGCCTTCGTGCTCAGATCCGTATCGCTGCCTTTCATACTGGTGGCAGTGATAGAACTGGCCATATTCATAAACATGGGGATCCCGGCTTTCATGGGCACCGAGCTTCCTTTCATCGCATCCATATGCATAAGCACCATACAGCTTGGCGCCACGGTGGATTACGCCATACTCATGACTACCAGGTACAAGGCTGAAAGGATCATGGGAAAGGAAAAGCATGAAGCAGTGAAGATCGCCCACATGAGATCAATGCCGTCCATAATAGTCAGTGCCCTGGGATTTTTCGCAGCCACTTTCGGCGTAGGGCTCTACTCGGATATAGATATAATCAGCTCGCTCTGCGGGCTCATGGCCAGAGGCGCCATAATAAGCATGCTGGCAGTAATATTCATACTGCCGTCCATGTTCCTGCTCTTTGACAGGATCATAATAAAGACTACCTCAGGCATGAAAGGCATAAAGGACACCGGCGCAGCCGGCGGGGAGGAACAGATATGTTCAGAAGATATATGAAGCAGAAGAAAAGAAGAAAGGCTGCCGCCTTTGTCACGGCACTGGTCATGACAGCAGCTCTCGCTCTCTCGGGGGCAGCGCAGAGCGCCTTGGTCTATGCAGATGACGAGGGAGATTTGGAAGGCATACTCGGCGGACCTGCGAGCAGCGCGTCAGGCGGACTGGGTTCGTCTTCGGAAAACACCGCGGCAGTAACCAAGGACGAGACGGTCTACGTCATAACCAGAGCTGACGGCACCAGAAAAGAAGCCGTAGTCAGCGAGCATCTGGTCAACAGCGACGCTAAAGACAACATCCACGACAAGTCAGATCTTAAAGACATAAAGAACGTCAAAGGTGATGAGAAATTCACTAAGGAGACTGAAGATCTTCTCAACTGGGCAGCTGACGGCAGCGACATATACTACCAGGGAAAGACCAGCAGGCCTCTTCCGGTGACTCTTGACATATCATATTATCTGGACGGGAAAAAGATAAGCGGAAAAGACATCCAGGGAAAAAGCGGCGATGTGAAGATCGTCATTAAATATGAGAACCACACTAAAGTCACAGAGACAGTGAACGGAAAGAACTATGAGGTCTGCGTTCCTTTCGTAGCTATGACAGGCATGATCCTGGACAATGAAAACTTCAGGAATGCCGAGGTGACCAACGGCAAGGTCGTTGACGACGGGGACCGGCAGGTGATCATTGGAACGGCTCTTCCGGGTATGGCAGAAAGCCTGGACATGGAAGGCTCAGAAGATCTGCCCGGACAGGTGGAGGTTAAAGCCTACGCCGAGGATTTCTCGCTGGACTACATCATGACCATGGTCACCAATGACTTCTTTGAAGACCTTGATCTGTCAGGACTCAGCACGGGTTCTATCGATTCAAAGATAAACAGCATGGACAGCGCAGGCAGCAAACTGACCAGCGGATCAGACACACTGGCAAGGGGCCTCAATAAAGTCTACAGCAGTTCAGGCAAGATGGAAGGGGCTCTCAGCAGCCTGGCAAAAGGCGCAGAAAAGCTGAAGGACGGAACGAAGGCGGCGTATAAAGGAAGCAGCAAACTGTCCGACGGCGCAGGCACTTTTGCGGGCAAGGTCTCAGAACTCAGTGACGGCCTTTCTGCCATATCATCGGGCTCAGGAGATCTGAGCACAGGGGCATCATCCCTTTACAAATCCATCCGCGACCAGCTGAAGCCTTCGACGGCACAGCTCGCCGCAGGAGCAGCAGGCCTTGATTCAGGACTCAGCCAGATCGCAGGCTCCATCGACAAAATAACAGGTGCTGACAGCCAGGCTCTGGAATACATCAATGCAGCCCTGAAAGATCCGGGCCTCAGCGAGCAGTCAAAGGCAGCTCTTCAGGGAGCAGCCCAGTACATCCAGGGCTCCATAGACGGACAGAGCGCTCTGAAATCACAGTTCACAGACGGCAAGACAGAAGGGACCGTGAAAAACGGGACCGCAGCTCTTAAAGCAGGCACCGCACAGCTTGATGCCAGCATAGGAAAGTCAGGACAGAAGGGGACTCTGGCAGACGGAGCTAAAAAGATAGCCGACGGAGCATCTTCACTTTCGACTAATCTGTCAACTGCAGCCGGCGGAAGCAGCAAGCTTTCAGAGGGCGCAGACCAGCTGGCTTCCTCAACGGAGGAACTGACTAAGGGCCAGAAGAAACTGAAAGAAGGAGCTGAAGAACTTTCAGGCGGAGCTTCTGCCATAAATGAAGGGACTCCTCAGCTGGTGAAGGGTCTTTCAAAACTTGCTGAAGGATCAAAAGAGCTTTCCAGCGGCATGAGCAAATTCTACCAGCAGGGCATCAAGAAACTGGTCGACATCTACAACGGCAACATCAAAGGCGCTGCCGGAAAGATACAGGCCATGGTGAATGCGGCGAAACAGTATAACACATTCACCAGACTTGCAGACGGTATGAACGGAAAAGTCAAGTTCATCTACAAGACAGACCCGTCAGCCAAAGACTCGTCCGCAAAAGACACATCAGCGAAAGACCAGTAAAAAACCGCTGTAAATATGATTGACAAAAGCAATCGATACCTTTATTATATTAGTGTTGCATCTTTGAAGATGCGCATATGCGGATGTGGCGGAACTGGCAGACGCGCACGGTTCAGGTCCGTGTGAAAGCAATTTCATGAAGGTTCAAATCCTTTCATCCGCACCACAAAAGAGAGACCATATGGTCTCCCTTTTTTCATGTAAAAATTTTCAATTGATACTATACGTCGATCAGCACGCCGTCGTGCATGAAGTCGTCCATGTAGTCGCGTTCATCAATATAGAGGCTGCCGCACTTTTCATATTTCGCAACGCGGGTGATTTTGTTGTCGTCGTCTACGAATACGACTGTGGGCTTGTAGTCCTTGGCGTCCGCAGGAGCCATTGAAGCATAGGACATGAGGATGACTTTGTCGCCTACCTCTACCAGGCGGGCTGCCGCGCCGTTCAGGCAGATGACGCCGCTTCCTTTTTCACCGCATATAGTGTAAGTGTCCAGACGGTTGCCGTTGTTGATGTCGACTACCTGTACTTTTTGGTATTCCAGTATTCCCGCTGCTTCCAGCAGTTCCGGGTCTACGGTTATGCTGCCGACATAGTCAGGGTCAGCTTCTGTAACTGTTACTCTGTGGATCTTGCTGTGGAGCATTTCAATTTCCATTGTTTAATTTCCTCCTTAAGGTTCGCTCGTTATTTACGATGCGCGTTTTCCGCGCGATCCGCCTGCCTTCCGTCACGCGCATTCTCCGCGCTCTGCGGAAACGGACGCTGATATTATCTATTCTTCTATGAAAAAGTTATCAAGCAGTCTTGCCTTGCCGAATCTTACCGCCATTGCGATAAGGGCAGGGGCCTTCAGCTCTTTGACCTGCTGCATGGTGAGTCCGTCTACGGCTTTGAGATAATCGATCTCTGCCAGAGGCTCTGTTTCGATTTCTGCCCTCATTGCGGCAAGAACTTTTTCCGCGTCAGTCTCGCCGTTGTTCACCATAGCCTCGCCGAGCCTTACGCTTCTGCTGAGAACTACCGCTGCTTTTCTTTCCTCCGGTGTAAGATAAACGTTACGGGAGCTTTTTGCCAGTCCGTCTTCCTCGCGGACGATTGGGCATCCGATTACTTCAACGTCGAAGTTGAGGTCTTCGTTCATGCGCTTGATGATCGCCAGCTGCTGGGCGTCCTTCTTGCCGAAATATGCTCTGTCCGGACGAACGATGTTGAAGAGTTTTCCCACTACTGTGCACACGCCTTTGAAGTGGATCGGTCTGGAAAGACCACAGAGCTCTTCGGTCAGTGTGGTCATGTTGATGAACGTCACGTTTCCGTCGTGATACATTTCTTCAACTTCCGGCGCGAAGATCAGATCTGCGCCAAGCTCTTCGCAGTAAGCACTGTCCTTTTCGAGATCCCTTGGATAATTGGCAAGGTCCTCATTAGGAGCGAACTGTGTCGGATTTACAAAAACGCTTACGACAGTCCTGTTGTTTTCCTTTGCTGACGCTGTTACAAGACTTCCGTGTCCTTCGTGGAGGTATCCCATTGTAGGAACCAGTCCGACTGAAAGACCTTCGTCACGCCATTCTTTTACCTGCGCTCTTACTTCAGCTACAGTTTTTACTATTTTCATTGTCTTTTTCCGGCCGGCCCTTCTGCTTTCGCGCTCAGGCGGCCGTATCTCCTTTCCGGGGTTTTCCCTGACATCCCGATCACAGCGACTGTTTTACCGCTTCGATCACTTCGTCATCTATTGCGTAACTGTGTTCCTCATCCGGGAACGTGCCTGCTTTTACTTCTTTTGCGTAATCCGAGAAAGCCTGTCTCATCACATCGCCGACTTCGGCAAAATGTTTTACGAACTTCGGTGTGAAGTCTGAGAACATGGCCAGCATATCCTGATAAACCAGCACCTGACCATCGCATCCTGCGCCTGCGCCGATGCCGATAGTCGGGATATTTACTGTATCCGTTATAATGGAAGCCAGTTTAGCCGGGATGCCTTCCAGAACTACCATGGAAGCGCCTGCGGCCTCGACTGCTTTCGCGTCCTCGATAAGCTGTTTTGCTGCTTCAACGCTCTTACCCTGAACTTTGAATCCGCCGAAAGCGTTGATTGACTGAGGTGTCAGTCCGATATGCGCGCATACCGGGATCTGGGCCTTTACGATAGCCTCGATCTGAGGACATACGCTTGCGCCGCCTTCAAGTTTTACGCCGTTGGCGCAGGCTTCCTTCATCAGGCGTCCCGCGTTTTCTACAGCCTGCTCTTTCGATACGTGATATGAAAGGAAAGGCATATCGCCGAGAACAAAGGCGTTTTCCGCGCCGCGGCTGACGCATAGGGTGTGGTGCACCATGTCGTCCATAGTAACGCCCAGAGTATCGGGCAGTCCCATCATTACCATTCCCAGTGAATCACCGACAAGAAGGATATCCATGTCTGCCTGATCCATGAGTTTTGCCATGGAATAGTCATAGCATGTCACCATAGTGATCTTGTCGCCTTCTGCCTTCTGCTTTTTGAATGTCGTTATAGTTTTGCTCATTTCAACAGTTCCTCCATCTCCCCGTAATCAAGGGGGTGTTTTCTCTGCGCTACATCCACCAGCCGCCTTGAAAGTGCTTTGTATATGCGGCTCTGCTCTTCATTCATCGATGCCAGGTGACCTCGCACTGTCTCCACATCGTTTCTTTCGATCGGGCCTGTCAGAGCGTCGACAGTGCCGTACCTCACGATGTTCGCGGTGTTGTTTTCAATGAGGGGTGAAAGGGCAGTGTGGGCGTCTTCCCGATTGAAGCCGCATTCCTCCAGCAGCTCTTCCGCCATGTCCACCAGGGCTACATACAGATTGCTGACCGTGGCGGCCGCAGCGTGGTAACGGGTCTTGTTATCCGCATGGGTCACAGTCACCGCAAGGCCCAGTTCTGAGAGAAGTCCCGTGATCTCATCGATCCGTTCCGGGTTTCCTTCCACAGTAAAAGCAGCCTTTGCAAGGTCTCTGTACGAATTATATTTATCATTGAATGCGTAAAGTGGATGGACGGAATAACCGAAAGCACCGGTGTGCTCTATTCCTGAAAAGATCCTGGAGCTTAACGCTCCGCTGAAATGACAAATGAGTTTGTCTCTGATCGGGAGTTTTTTCAGTGTTTCCCAGACCACAGAGATCTGTGAGTCGGGCACTGTGATAAAGACTGTGTCGCTATCCGCTACCAATTCGTCAATAGCTGTGTACTGCTTTGTCCCGGTAAATTCAGCCGCCTCTTTGGATGTTTCCGGCGACCTGCTGTAGAAGCCGACAACTTCTCTTTCGTGCTCGGTTAGGAATTTCCCGAATGAGAAACCCGCCTTGCCTGCACCAATAAAGCCGATCTTCATACGCATCCCTCCTTCATAAGTAAAACTCATACAAAAGGGACAGCGCGGACAGTCCTGTTATTCTCCTGATCATGATCCGCCTTCCGCCGTTTTGAGCGGGCCGGATCGCAATTCAGTATGGTTTCTTATCAGAATACCATCCAAGGGCTAAATTATATCATTGCAATATTGCGCTTGCAATGTTTTTCGCAAAAAAGACCGCGCCGCATAGTGCCACGGGAAAAAGTATACAAAAAAGACAAAATGTCTGATTTTGTTAAACAATTAACGGGCAGTTTATGGTATTCTATGAAATGGACACACTATGTGATAAGAAAAACAGAAAAAATATAAAACCAGGTAGCCATTTGGTATCACAACATCAAAAAGTGTAGTGGAGGAGACCGTATGTTACACGAAGTAAGACAGACAAAAAAACTGGTATTTGTTCTCCTGGCCGCGATAGCTGCTATCGCGATAGTCTGGGGACTGAATACGTCTGAAGCGAACGCGCTTTCAGGAGACGGAACAGAAGACAGTCCGTATCTGATCAGTTCTGAAGCGGACTGGGATGAATTTGTTGCCGATGTCAGGACGGGAGAAACCGGGAAGTATTACCGGCTGATAGATGACATCGCTGTCGAGACGATGGCGGGAACACCGAACAACCCGTTCAACGGACACTTTGACGGCAACGGCCATGCTTTAACAGCTTCCATATCCGACACTTCGGTTGACGGCACCGCGCCATTCAGATATATACAGGGCGCCGAGATCAAAGACCTTACCGTCGCCGGAACTATAAGAGGAGCCGATTATGCGGCAGGTCTTGTGGGAGTTGCATATCATGGGCAGGACAAGAAGAATACGATTGATAATGTCAATGTGGCAGCTGCCGTCAACACCTCGACAAATGTAGAAGTCGGCGGCATCGTAGGGCGCATCTACAGGTCGAACCTGACCATGACCAATACACGGTTCACCGGCCAGTTGAACGGCACCTGGGATTTTTGCGGAGGCCTTATCGGCTGGATGGAAGGACATGAGCTTACCATGGACAACTGTCTGTTCAGCGGCAGCCGTGCAGGGGGAATCGGAAGGTTCCATCCGATTGGCGTGAAGAATAATACAATACATGACATGTCATTGACTATAGGCAAAGTGTATTACTCAAGCTCCGCGCCGATTGACATGAGAGGCTATGAGAACCACGGATGGGTATTGACACGCGATTACAACGGCAGCAATGAAAGAGCGATCGCGGCTTACGAGAAAAATGTTGCCGATATCAGCAACGGTCATTTTTATAAAGCAGTAGAGATGAAAGGAGTCAACACCAATTACTATTATCCGGTGGATATCCAGTTTGGATTTTCAAAACCTTTCTACAAGCAGCATTTTGATACGGACATAGTTCCGCAGGTAACAGCGAATAACGTGGAGCTTGTTCAGAGCACGGATTATACGGTGAGATTCGCTCCTGCTGATTATCCGGGCGCCAACATGAGCCCGGCACAGGTTCTGGGAAGCAAAGGAACCTACATGGGGGTCATAGAGGGAACAGGCAGATACCTGGGTAAATGGACAAAACACTTTATCGTTACGGATATGGCAGGCCAGGGCACCGAAAGCAACCCGTACAAGATCGATAACGTCAATAACTGGAACGATTTCTGCGATATTCTGACAACGGGAAACGGTGTGACGTTCGAAGGCAAATACGTAAAACTGGAGGCTAACATTACCGTCAACAGGATGGCAGGTACTGAGAGCCATCCGTTCTGCGGAATATTCGATGGAAATAACAAAACGCTGACGAGCAGCATCAGCACAGAGGTGGACGGCACTGCTCCGTTCCACTACATCAAAGGAGCAACGATAAAGAATATTACAGCTGCGGGAAATGTCACCGGACACGAATTCACCACAGGTCTCGTGGGATACGCGCTGGGGGACAGGTCTGTAGTTAATAAAGTAGATAAGGCTGTAGTCAAGGCGAACATAACAGGTTCTGATTACTGTGGCGGAGTCGTAGGATACGGCAGTAATTCGACAGTTGTGATCAACAATACCGTTTTCAGCGGGAAAATTACATGTAATTTGTTCAACCGGAGGTATTCCGGCGCAGGATTCCTCGTGTCCGGTAAAGGCGCGCTCCTGAAGATGGAAAACTGCATCAACAAGGGCACCAAAGACTGGTTCTACTGGTGGAACCCCATTTCGCTCAAGGAGAACAACGGCTTCAGCGCTGAGATCAAGACCACATACTATCTGAGCAACATGGAAAAAGGCGAGGAATACGGCGCCACGCCGAATATAGGCGGACAGCTGGCGCAGTCATCTGCTTTCTCGGGCAGGGTCAGCACCCGTGTGACGGCGGCGGATAACGTAAAATACTACGTTGATGACAAGATCAAAATAAATGGTGTCAAGTCATTTTATAAATATAATGGCGGCGCTGCGATAGACGTGGATTATACAGTGGAAAAAGCTGACGGCACTGTGCTGACAAAAGGCACCGACTATACAGAAAAAATTACCGGAACAGTTAACGGACTGATCAGAAATGAAGGGAACTATACCCTGACTATCACCGGCAAGGGCAACTATACAGGATCCACAAGTGTCGACTTCCAGGTCGCTGAACAGCTCGATGGCGCCGGGACAAGATCCGATCCTTTCATAGTAAAGAGCCATAATGACTGGAGCATACTCAAAAAAGCAGTAGATAAGGGATATACATACAAAGATGATTATATAAAACTTGCAGCTAACATCACGTCCAGCGTTATAATAGGTACTTCAACACATCCGTTTGAAGGAACTATAAATGGCGACGGACATAAGCTGACAGTAGCTATGCCGCTGTTTAACGCCGGAGGCGTTGCGCCGTTTGCTTACGTAAAAGGCGCAACTATCGAGAACCTTACGGTCGCAGGATTGATACAGGGCGGAATACACTCGTCCGGCCTTATCGGTAGAGTAATGGGCGGTCCGGTCTATGTCAGCAACGTCAGAGTCAGCGCTACTGTGTCGACTGAAAGCAACTATCTTGGAGGATTCATAGGTCACAGCGGCAGCAATAATGAAGTGAACCTGGTAAGCTGCATTTTTGACGGCACGCTCAAGTCCACAGCCAGCGGCGCGTTTGGCGGCGGGTTTGCCGGCTGGTCTGACATACCTCAGTTCACTATGATAAACTGCCTGTTTGCAGGCAGCGTATCGGGCAAATTCAGTCTTTTCCACCCTGCCGGTATATATAATACAGCGGGAGGCGGATACGGAGGATACAAGGCAGGCATGATATTCTATACAGCCTCCGGAGCACAGAAAGGATCAGAAACAGGCATTGCAGCCCCGCTGAAAGACTGGAACGTAAAAACTGAAAGAGTGTATAAATCAAATGAGGCGGCAAGCGGGAATCTGTACAGACCGTTTTGGATGAACGGGGAGACCACGGACTACTTCGTGAAAGCGGATACAAGTGGAATCAACATAGATGGTGTATTTGTCATCAGCGAGGGAGATACCATTGATCCTGAACCGGTAGTAAAATGCGAAGGCGATACTGTCGATCCTCAGAATTACACCTTGAAATACTTTACTGAAGACGGTGCGGAAGTAGATGGGAACAGCATCGGTGAAACAGGAACATATAAGGTTGAGGCCACAGGGAAAGCGCCTTATTGCGCCGGATCCGTCAGTACCACGTTTAAAGTCATTTCCTTCGATGGTGAAGGAACGGAAGCAGAGCCATACTGGCTGTATGAAACAGAGGACTGGAACAACTTCGCTGAAGCCGTTGCCAAGGGACATACATTCAAAGGCGAGTATGTAGCTCTTGCAAACAGCGATATCGACGTAACGGTACCTGTCGGGACCGAGGAGCATCCGTTTAAGGGCAACTTTAACGGAGATCCGAGGTACTACGGAAATCATGATCTCAATGTAAATCTGGATGATACACAGAATGCCGGAACAGCTCCGTTCAGATATGTTGCGGACGGCGCTGTGATCCAGAAAGTGAACGTGCAGGGCACTGTAAAGGGAGGCATCCATTCCGCAGGCCTTGTAGGGTTTGCTTCCAGCGGTGACGTTGAGATATACAGAGTAAAGGTTTCGGCGGCAATCACCGACGGAAGCCATGTGGGCGGCATCGTAGGACATGGAAAGAAGTCAAATCTCACTATAACAGACAGCGCGTACACAGGAACGATAACCGGAGGAAGCAGTTATATCGGAGGACTCCTTGGATGGAGCGACGGACAGACGCTTCATCTTGAGAGGTGTATCTTCTCCGGCCGGAGCATGGGGCCGGGAGCATTCCACCCGATCGCTGTGAGGAATGCAGACACGCGCATGAACACAAACGAACAGAAGGTATACTATGTGAACACACAGGCGCCGGCCATAGGAGCAGCCAATACTGCGGCAAACGGAACGCCTGTATATACGAGTGCTACCTTCCCGGACGATAAGCTGGTGAGCAGCATCACCGCTGCAGACGGCGCTGCATATTACGCGCCTGTCAAGGTTGGAACCATCGCAGAAAGCTATGAGATAACAGGCCGCGGCATAGCGCCGGTACCTTCTGTAACAGATGTCGAAGGCTATCCGCTTTCCAACAGCCGGGATTACACAGCATGCTACATTCCGGAGGGGAGCACAGAGTCTCTGGATAAAGTCACCGAGCCGGGCGATTATACCCTGGTGCTCAAAGGCAACAATAAGAAGACTTTGGGAGCACATGAAGTCGGAACATTTACTGCCGAAGCGACTTATGTACAGCGCGTTACACTGAATAAGAACGCCGCGACTTTGTTCTTTGACGAAGGCGAAAACACAGTGCAGCTTGAAGCTGCCGTTGAGCCGGCCACGGCGCTGGATAAGACAGTTACATGGTCCAGCGGTGACGAATCCATTGCGACAGTAAATGATGATGGACTTGTGACTGCCGTGGGCGTGGGTAACGTGACCATCACTGCAAAAGCAAACGACGACAGCCAGGGCGTAAAAAAAGCCACCTGTTTAGTAACTGTTGCTAAGTCACAGGCGAAGATCATCGTACCGCCGTCAAGGAATGTGCTTACCTATAACGGTGAACCGCAGGCGCTGATGAATCAGGGAGAAGCTTCCGGAGGAACGATTTATTATGCGGTAGGCGGTGGTGAATACTCTGAAGATATACCGGAACGTACTGATGCGGGTTCATACAATGTAGCTTACAAGGTAGTACCGGATGATAAGCATACGGCTTCAGCTCCGATGTATGCAATAGTGACAATAGATAAAGCCGAAGGCGGCGCTGTCATCACCAAACAGGCGCAGGTGAAGACCGGAAAAACTCTTGATCTGAATACTCTGGTAACAGGAGACACGTCCGGAGGAGTGACTTACACCATGAAAGACGCCGGTGAAACAGGCAGCACCATCTCCGGTAACGAGTTTACCGCAGGCTCACCCGGGACCTGCACCATCGAGGTAACGGTAGCGGAGAGAGCGAATTACGAACAACTGAAAGAAGAAGTTGATATAACGATCACCGAGAAAGAGATAAATACGGATGATGTCGAGGTCACTATGGATTCCTGGACATACGGGCAGACCGGAGACACACCGCACTTTACTATTCCCGGAAATCCGCCCGAAGATGACGTAGATATCTATTACCTGGGAAGGAAGAGGAATGGAGAAAGTTACGTCAATGTTGAAAAAGTGAAACCTCAGGACGCAGGAGAATATCAGGTATTCGTTCTGTATGAGGGTGAGGACTATATCTACTTCGGTGTGGCAGAATTTGAGATCAAGCCGAAGAGCATCGAGGGAGCAGAGATCACTCTCGGCGACTCTCTCACATACACCGGCGAGGAACAGGAACAGACCATAAGCAAAGTCATGCTGGGACAGACTGATATTACGGAGTTCTGCAGAAACGGCGGAAACTATGCTGAAGAAGACCCATATGATCCGGAAGATGATCAGATCAAATACACAGTTGTCAACGCCGGCAACTATATCATGGTCGTAACAGCAAATGAGAACAGCAATTACACAGGCTCTGTAAACGCGCCGTTCACGGTGGCAAAAGCCGATCCGGTAATCTCAGTAGAACCTAAGGCAATAAGCAATCTTGAATATACCGGAAACGAACAGGTACTGATTGAGCAGGGGACAGTTGAAGGCGGAATCCTGAAATACAATATGGGCGCCGGCGGCTTTACAGAGAAAATGCCTGCAGCTATAGACGCAGGACTGTATCAGGTCAACTACAGAGTCTACGGCGATGCTAACCACAACAATCTTTACGACAACCATTTCATCGATGTAGAGATCGCGCCTGTCGCATGCACAGTTGGCACTGCGCCTCAGGCAAAAGAAAATCTGATATACACGGGTGAAAAACAGCAGCTCGTCACAGAAGGGGCTTCCGGAGACGGAGACATGCTCTACCGCATAGGCAGCAGTCAGGATGCGGACTTCTCCGCAATAGTACCTGAAGCAAAACAGGCCGGCGAATATGAGATTTACTACAAGGTAAAAGCCAGAGACGAGAACCACTCTGACAGTAAAGTTTCAGGGCCTGTCACAGTGACCATCGGCAAGGCAGACGCTCAGGTAACAAAGGCGCCTGAGGCTGTTGAGGGGCTGGTCTATAACGGCAAAGAACAGGCGCTTGTTACAGCGGGTGAGGTATCCGGCGGCACCATGGTATACAGCCTTGAGGAAAACGGTGAATTTACAGAAGAAATACCGGCTGTAACAGACGCAGGCAAATACACAGTCTACTATAAGATAGCAGGCGGAGATAACTACAGGGATTCCGACGAAACAGGATCGGTCGATGTGGAAGTGGCTGAAGCTCCGTTCCCGGGCAGCGTCCTGAGACGCAGCGGACAGGTCAAATACGGACAGGAAGTCGACATCAGCGGATATGTCCACAGCGACATGGAACTGGAATACAGCATAGATTCCCAGGATCCTGATGATTTGGGATGCACGATAGAAGGAAGCATACTGACGGCAGGAGACAAAGACGGAAAGTGCTGGATAACAATCAAAGCAAAGGGCAGCAGTAATTATGAGAGCGAAGCTGTATATCTGAACATCAGCGATCTGACCTTCGTGGATATCGGGGTATATCAGGATGATTTCACATATGGTGAAACCACAGCAGATCCTAAGTATGATGATTACGGTGTTCCTCCGGTAGGAGCACTGACCATCCTGTATGCTGGCACAATGGCCAATGGCGAAGAATACGGTGACACCGATGAAGAGGTATATAAAGCTCCGACAGAGGCCGGTTTATATGAATTACTGGTTCTCTACAGGATCGACAATACCGTTTACGCAGGAGAGACAGAATTTGCCATCAAGCCGGCAGATATCTCCAAAGCAAAAGTGACTCTCGGAAAAGAGCTCAAAGCTAATGGCAAAGAGCAGACTCAGGAAGTCAGCAAAATCGAACTGAACGGTCAGGACATTACCGGTCTGTGCACTGTAAAAGACAACAAGGCTACGAAGGCAGGAGACTACAAACTCACCATTACTCCCGACACAGACGCTTACAATTACCACGGATCGGCTGAGGCAGCGTTCACAGTTTATCCTGACGACAAGACTCTGGCCGCGGCTAAGACAAAAGCTATAAAGGCTCTTACGGACAAATATAAGCTAGCCAACTACAGCGGCAAGCAGAAGACAGCTGTCAAGAAGGCTCTTGCGGCAGCTAAGACTGCTATCAACAAGGCAAAGACACTTCCGCAGGTAGACAAGGCCAAGGCCGCAGCAGTGAAGAAGCTTTCAGTGGTCAAGAAAAACAACACCATAAAAGCCAAGGGGAAGACAGTCAAAGCCAAGTACACCAAGGTAAAGAAAAAGGCTCTCAAGATCAAGAAGACAAAGGCCTTCAAAGTTACAAAAGCCAAGGGCAAAGTAACATACAAGCGTGGCAAGATAACGGCTAAGAAGAAGCTTCTCAAGCAGGCAAAGAAGAAGATAAAGATCGCTAAGAACGGTAAGATCACACTTAAGAAGGGCCTGAAGAAGGGCACATACAAAGTGAAGGTAAAAGTCAGGGCTGCAGGAAATAAGTATTTCAAAGCAAAGACCAGAACCGTCACGGTAAAAATCGTAGTCAGATAAGACTGTTATCGCAGAGATCGCAGTCATGTAAAACTGTTTTCATAACGATCGCAGCCGGATGAGGCTGCGATCGTAACAGGCATAGCCAGACAAGTCTATATGGAGAGAAAACTATGAAAAAGAAAATTGGCGCCATAGCGGTATTCGCGATCGCGTTTCTGACAGCCGCGGCATTCATGATGCCGGCAGACATCTACGCGGCTGAAGCAAAAGACAAACCGGTCGCCAAGAACGTACAGTATTACAAAGACGGGGATAAAACGACAGGCATCAAGTCGTTCACCATCACACCCTACACCTATTACAACATGAGCGGCGACAGCGTTCTGAACCCCGGCGGGGACCCCACCATGGTACTGGATGACAGACAGCTCCTTACCATAGCCCAGAAGCAGATATTCCCGAGATGGGGAGTCATCGCCGAAGGGATATTCAGGGATCAGGCCAGTCAGCTGGTTACTATCGAAGGCTCGGGCATGATGAGTTCTTCTACAGATGCTAAACAATCCTTCGACCGGCATTTTTCATATGAAAGACCCGGGGTGGATTCTTCGTACAAAAAGTATGGATGGGCGGTAGCGGACCTGGCGAAGGAACTTGGTACTGCCACAACAAGCAGTCAGAACGGAGATACATGCTGGGATGAGACCAGAGTTACAGGAATAACGGCGATCAGCAGTCTGAATGATGCCAGGACCCTGATGGGGCAGGAACTGAGGAACTGTTCAGATGATAACGACGTGAGCAAAGACGATTTTCTGGGCAATGGTTTCCAGAAGACTGAAGACAAGCACAGACTTCCCGACCTTGAGAACGATAAGACAGGCAGCGGATACTGTAACGTAGTTACATGCGTCAACCGCGCCGGCAGTTCAGGAGACTATGATTACGTTTCCTTCGGTGTTGCGGTATATGATTTTGATATAACTCCCGTCGCGGCAGCCAATGTGAAATATGTAGAAGCGGCTACCAACGATCCGGACGGCCCGGATATCCTCATGGGCAGGAAGGGCAATATTGAGAAAGAGGGGATATCCTTCAGTGAAAGCAACAAGGGAGGCAATACATCCTACCTCAGGAACAACACCTCCCAGGAGGTCACTCATTCTTCAGGACTTGAGAACAGCGTAACAGAAGAGACGACTCTTTCTGCTGAAGACTCATTTGAATGGGGCATGGAGCAGACCATAGGAATGGAATTTAACATAGGAACGCTCGGGGCTGATTACATGTTCCCACGCTGCACGGTGTCTGCCAGCAACTCATGGCATGAACTGTGGAACACCATGCGCGGCAAGTCAGAGACCGAGTCCAATACTAAGACAAAGTCTGTCAATACAGAGTTGACCCTTCCGGGACATACAGTAGCAGTCATCAAGCAGAATGTGAATGACAGAGAAACAAAAGAAAACTACCAGCAGCCATGTGTGCTGAGCTACAAAGTGGCAGTATTTGCTATGAGCGGAGACTACTTTAACGGCGCGGCAGGCGGCATCGACAACAGCAGATATGACAAACAGTGGATGAGCGTGATCTTTGACGGCAGCGACAACTATGGAAACAGCGGAAGCAGCGCTCTCGGAAGTCTGTACAACAGGGCTGTGGTCAATAAAGACACTCAGGGGTATGACGGAGCAAAAGGAAAATACAATGTGTGGTGCGACAAGGGCGCCTGGAACAAGAGCGGCAAGATAAACTGGAGCAGCGTGGAAAGCGTTCTGGCAGGAGATACGAGAAATTCCCACAAATTCCTCAACGGTTCCGGCAGAAAGAGTTCTGTCGAGGATCTGGCAAGCGAGATCCCGCTTATGGAAAGAGCTTCGACCATGAACTCCACCCAGGAGAGCACAACTGCTACAGTTGACAGGATCCTCCCGTTGAAGGCCCTTGCATCGGTTTCCATGGAGAAAGGCTCCAAGCGCTATGAGGCAAAGCCGAAAGACAAGATATATCTGGACAGCATCGAAGTAATGGGATATGACGAGGATGGAGTTGAATTCTTCAATTTCGATCCGTCATGGGGACAGTGGAAGCTTCTGGACGAGGACAAGAACGTGATC
>JAUMVF010000131.1 GCA_030530305.1 Bacillota bacterium | reverse complement strand
TGCATGTGTTAAGCACGCCGCCAGCGTTCATCCTGAGCCAGGATCAAACTCTTAAGTAAATGGTATATCAAAGGCTCTCGCCTCTAATATCGTTTGATTTCTTTCTCACAGAACGCATGCGCTTTTCGCTTTTCGCGTCTTATCCTTTTTCCGGATCTGGTTTAAAGAAATTGTCGGAGACTTGAGCTTACATTTTCATGTTTGCTGTTCGTCTCTTTTAGTTTAATGTCTCTTTTGAGACTTCAGACTAAAATTTCTACACTATGAAATTTTCAAGGTCCGCAGGGCCAAATTGGCCGCTGAAAACCACAGCTCCTTTCGGGAGCGTGCTTTAATATATTACTATCTCGACCCCACCTTGTCAATCAGTTTTTTGCTCTTTTTTAAAAAATTTTATCTGCTGCTTTCCCGCAGAAATAGTAAACTGCGCATCAGATATTGATACGCAGTCGTTTACGGGCATATGTCAACCTGACTCTCCGATCAGGCCTTTTTATATCCTGTTGCCATTGTTATAAGAAAACAGCATGCTGTTGCCCGCCCTCAGAGCCTGTTGTGTTTCATTTCTTTATCCTCCTGAGCCGTTTTTTCTGTGCCGCCGGTTTTCCGTGAACGCGCGGAACTCCGGCACTCCCCGCATGAATGACGGGCGTGTTGACATGACTCCCGCCTGATGATAGACTTGTTCCCGTAGAGTAGATATTGTGCGTCAAGTGTCACCGGATGGGATGTAGCCGGTGAACGAAGAGTCCCTGAGGCTCGCGTTATAATATCGCGTCCGCTACTACATTAATATATTAAGAACCGCTCTTTTCTATTAGTGTAGCAAGACTGCTCCTGCAAAAGCTAACGCTAAGCGAAAGGAGTTTTTTATGCAGAAAAAGAATCGGCTTGCTATGGTGATCACCATGGCGCTGCTTATAGCCATTGAAGTGGTCCTTACCAGGTTTCTTTCCTTTAATACACAGTTCCTGCGGATAGGATTCGGATTCCTGCCGGTAGCTGTGATGGGAATGATGTACGGACCGGTCTGGGCCGGCATAGGATATGCTATAGGCGACGTACTGGGTATGCTGATCTTCCCGTCGGGGCCCTATTTCCCCGGTTTCACACTTTCAGCATTTCTCACCGGACTGGTGTACGGACTGCTGCTGTACAAAAAAGAAGTTACCTGGCAGAGGGCTCTTATCGCCTCTCTGATCATTTCCGTTGTTATCAATCTGGGGCTGGACACACTGTGGCTCAGCATACTGTATGGCAAAGGATATATCCCCATACTTGTGGGAAGACTTGTGAAATTCCCGCTGGCCGTGGCGATACAGACTGTTCTGATCCCGCTGGTATATAAGCTGGTCGTTAAACGGATACAGGGCGGCGTTTCCTAACCGGGCAAATCAAAAAGCGCGCCCTGGAGGACGCGCCGTATATCATATAGTAATTGAAGAGAATTGCCACAAGACGCTCACTCTATGACTTCGTACATAGACGGGGCGTCTTCTTTTCGGCACGTGTCCAGGAGCAGGAGCACGCGCACAGTAAGACTGCTGCTCCCGAACTGGATGTGGATAACGTCTCCTTCTTTCACATCCGCTCCCGGTTTGGCAGGTCTTTCGTTTACAGTTATGCGCCCGGCTTCACAGGCCTCCTTGGCCACAGTGCGCCTTTTGATAAGTCTTGAATTTTTCAGGAACTTGTCTATTCTCATATATTCCCCACTGTCTGGTGTGCCGGCTTACGGCAGCATCTCTCCGTACTATAAAAGGGGCAGCAACGGCGCCCCTTTTATTTGCGTCTATTAATGATCTAAAGCTTATTTTTTCTTGTTAACAGCATCCTTCAGTGCTTTTCCAGCCTTGAATACCGGTGCCTTTGATGCAGCAATCTTGATAACTTCGCCCGGTTTTCTCGGGTTTCTGCCCTGTCTTGCTTTTCTCTTGCGTACTTCGAAAGTACCGAATCCTATAAGCTGAACCTTATCACCCTTCTTCAGTGCATCTTCAACACTTGAAACAAATGCGTTAACTGCTGCTTCTGCATCCTTCTTGGTGAATTCTGTTTTCTCTGCTACTGCAGCGATTAATTCTGCTTTATTCATTACCGTTCCTCCTTAAAAAATAACTTCCTTCGCGCAATGCGCTCACTTACCTGAACTATCTAAGTCCTTTGCTTTCTCCCAAAGAACATCCATCTCCTTCAGCTCCAGATCCTGCAGTTTCACCCCTTCGGCTGCCGCCGCAGATTCCATGCGCTCGAACCGCCTTATAAACTTGTCTGTGGCGTCTGTCAAAGCATCTTCAGCATTGACACTAAGGAACCTTGAAATGTTAACTATAGAAAAAAGCAGATCCCCAAGTTCTTCGACTATTTCACTATTGCTTCGGTTTTCGTATGCTTCGCGTAGCTCTTGAGTTTCTTCAATGATCTTTGGAAAAACATCTGAGGTGTCATCCCAGTCAAACCCGACCTCCGAAGCACGTTCCTGCACTTTCCTGCTCCTTATCAGAGCCGGCAGAGCTTTCGGAACGCTCTTAAGCCGTTCAGTCTGGCTGTCCCAGTTGTTTTCCTGTCGCTTAATATTTTCCCATTTTTCAAGCACATTGTCAACACTTTTGGCCTCCGCAGTGGAAAAAACATGCGGATGTCTGCGTATCATTTTCTCGCATTCTTCGTTGATCACGTCCTTAAAATCGAAACGCTTCTCTTCTTCTGCGAGAAGACTGTGGAAAAGTGTCTGGAGAAGTACATCTCCAAGTTCCTCTTTGAGGTTATCGTAGTTTTTTTCATTTATCGCGTCAACTGCTTCGTAAGCCTCTTCAAGCATACAGCCTGTCAGGCTCTCATGGGTCTGTTTCCTGTCCCAGGGGCATTCCACCCTCAGTATCCTGAGTATGGCAATGAGACGGGCTACAGCCTCTTCATCAGTTTCCGCGGTTTTGTATAATTCACTGTACTTATCATTCATGTTTCTCTCTACTTTATGAACCCTCCGAACACCTTCAGGATCAGATGTCCCTTAGGCATGCTTTCCAGTTCTTCTCTGGTCACTGCCTTCGTGATGATCACCATTACAGCGTAGCTTGCCGCGCCCAGAACTATGGACGCCAGAGTCGAGATCGTAACGCTTCCGGTCAGCATCATCAGCAGCTTATAAGCAGCGAATACGAACACGCCCATTGCAGCAGCTGCCGCAAGCGGTCTTCCAACGCAGCTTATCCAGTTGATCCTGACGTTGGTATATTTTATAACTGCCATTACGTCCAGCACAGAAGCTATCATATAAGCAAGGATAGTTCCGATGGCAGCGCCCTTTATTCCGAGTGCCGGTATAGGCACCAGGAACCATGTGCAAAGCAGCTTGGCTCCCACTCC
>JAUMVF010000130.1 GCA_030530305.1 Bacillota bacterium | reverse complement strand
TTTTAAACAGTCTGCCGCTGTTGATCGTTATCTTTGCGGACGGAGTCTTCTTTTTGCCGCTGTATACGCATTTATTATATGAAAGCTTCACGTTCGAGGCTTTCATTTTTTTGAACAGCAGCTTCATATTCAGCACGCCCTTGCCGTAGTAAAGCTTTTCTTTTCCTCTTGTTGTCGCCCTGGTTATGAGATTATCCGTTTTTTCCGCGGATATGTTGCCGTAATAAAGCTTCATCATCGCGATGCAGGCCGAAGCATGAGGCGCTGCCATGGAAGTACCGCTTTCAAGCCTATAGGAATCGCCCGGGGAAGTGCTGTAGATATCGGTTCCCGGCGCCGCCAGATCCAGCGTTTTGCCGTAATTGGAGTATTCCGCGCGGGTTCCGTCAGAGTTGATCGCCGCTACTGTTACCGCTTTTTTTATGTGGGCCGGACACACATCGTTTTCGTCAATAGAACAGTTTTCATTGCCTGCCGAGACAACTACAGAAGCATTGCCGCTTGCTGCTATTGCTTCTTCGTAAAAGTCGCTGTGTTCGCCGCCTATGCTTGCGTTCACGACCTCCGCACCTGACTGGATCCCGTACATTATGCCGTAAGCGATATCCGAATAATATCCGAAACCGGTTTTATCAAGCGATTTGACAGGAATGATCCGGATGTTGTCAAGCCACTGGGTGCAATCAATGATTATCCCTGCCACATGGGTACCATGCCCTGACTCATCTGTGACATCAGTATTTTGATCAATAAAGTTATAACCTGTCAGCATCCTCGACCGAAGAAAGGGGTGACTGGTCTGTACGCCTGTATCAACTACCGCTACTTCGACCTGACCATGGGGAATCGAATCGATGAATTCCACGTAACTATCCGCCCCTATCTTCTGGGCTCCCCACGAAAGGTGTGAAAAAGTGAGTTCCTGAACAGAAGACATATTTCCCGTTTCTGCGCATTTTACTCTTTTGTCAAATTCAACTGATTCGACGCTGTCATCATCCTTCAGCTGTCCGGCCGCTTTTTCCGCGTTTTCCGCTGAATCAAACTGAGCGACACACAGGCTGTCACCATTGCTGACTGCTTCTATGAGCCCCTCGCATCCCGAAAAATCGACTTCACCCCTGCTCACTATGAGCAGGCGCGCTGAAGAAGATGAAGACGCCTTTTTACCGTCTTCATCTATCGCTATCTCTTTCAGTTCCGACGCTTCTTTGCAGAAACTGATAACATCTTCTTCTGTTTTTACCTTTGAATTGCCGTCATCAGCGGCCCACGCACTGCCCGCGCAGATAACTGCCGCTGTGGCTAACAATACCGTGAACAGCGCTGTGACGCCGGCCGTAAATATTTTTCTGCGTATCATTTGTTCCTCATTTTGCCGCTAATCGATGTGCCGTCCGTGCCATGTCCAGTACGGTTTCTCTGTTACGGATATGCTGCAGAATCCACCATTCGCCAGATCCATTCCCTTCTTCCCCTTTATTTTAAGCACGATTTTCTTGGAACTGGATTCTTTGACTCTGACATATTTGTTCCTGTAGGTCTTGCTGAACGCCTTCTTGCCTCCTATTGTGAATCTCAGGGATAGTCTCGTGTACTTGGTCATATCGAATATCCTGTTGTTCAGAGCATAGCCGGTCACCGTGTATGTTGAACCTTTCAGCGATATTTTGGTAACAACGAATGGGCATTCACCATAGTTCGCAGCCGTGTAGCTTGTCGAGCGGGTGAACTTCACCTGATTCTTCTTTGGCTTGACTCTGTTGGATTTGCCCTTGCAGACCTTTTTCCCTGTCTTATAGATCGGCACTACTCTGTATTTGGCTTTGCCTGCGCCCTTCTTCTTGACTATGTACTTTCTCTTGGAACTTTTGACCGTCTTGATCAGTTTGCTGCCCTTATATATTCTGTACTTGTTGGCATATACGGCTCCGGTCCATCTTAAGATGACTTTCTTCTTGCTGATCTTCGTTGCGTATACGGTGTTCTTGCCCACCTGTACAGATTTTTCCTTGAATGTGATCGCCGGACCTCCGATAGTCTTTGTCCCGATCGTTACAAATACTCTGGCCTTAAAGTTATCCTTCTTGTTGTAAGATACCGGCACATTACTGAATGTTACTTCGTCGCTTGTCGTAGTCTTCTGCCTTATCTTCTTGCCGTTCCTGTACAATCTTATGATTTTCTTATCTATCGTATGGGAAGGATATGATTCATACCAGTGATATCTGAACCCGCCGTACACATTGAATGTGAATTTCTTTTTCAGCGGTTTCCCTCCTGTGCTGTAATACGTAGTGCTGAAACTGGGACCCGAGTCAACGTTGATCGTATCGTACACACGTACCGGCGTCGTATTGGCGTTGAAATTTGCGTCATACTCATCGTATCCATTTACGTAAAAAGTGATCCATTTACCTGCGTATTTAATGGGGACTTTAAGTGAAAATACCCCGCCGGAGTAACTGCCTTTCACATCTATTTCGTCCTTCCAGTCGCTGGTTTTCGATATGCCCCAGTGAACGGTCAGATACCCGTCCTGATAACCCTTTTTGAACCCTGACTGGGCAGCCTCTATGTCATCCGCGGATACTGTCAAAGTAGTTTCCGGATCCACGGTCCCGCCGCTGTTCAGGCCTTTCGGCTGCGGAAGATCATAACCGCCGCCGGCATGGGCTTCAAAGGCAAGCGCCGGCATGAAAGCTATGGCCATTACCAACGCTACTATTATCACAGCCGCTCTCTTCGCGGTCTTCCTTATCATCCTTTCCATTTTTTCCTCCCCCGGTATATCGGACGTCCGGCATCCTGAGCAATGCCCTCCTGTCCGTAAACTCTATACCAGTTACAAAGTTATTATACCTTATTATTCGTAAACTGTCATTATTTTTCTGTTTTTTGGAAGTTCGCAGGGCGATGTGAAACTGCCGCAGACAATAAAAAACGGCCGGGTTTCCCGCAGCCGTTCATATTATCTGTTCAATTAGTATGACATTTCGCACTATTTCACAAGAGCGATGCACACCCGGTCGTGCTTGTTGTAATCCTTTATGATTATGCAGTCTTCATAGGCGCTTTCCGCCCGGATCAGGTCCTCGATGGCTTTCCCCTGATCGTGCCCGGTCTCAAGTATCAGCACGCCTCCGCTTCTCATATATGCAGGCGCCTCAGATATGATCCTCCTGTAAAAATCAAGGCCGTCCTCTCCGCCGTCAAGGGCTGTGAGAGGCTCATATTTTTTAACTTCTTCCTGAAGTATAGGTATCATGTGGGTCGGCACATAAGGCGGGTTGGAGATGATCATGTCAAACTGTTTCTTCGCCTTGACCGCGCCCAGAAGGTCCCCTGTCTTAAAACGGACTTTCGTCCTCGCTTTCGCGGCGTTTTTCTTTGCCACTTCAACGGCTGCCTCACTGCTGTCAGTCGCCGTTACCTTG
>JAUMVF010000022.1 GCA_030530305.1 Bacillota bacterium | reverse complement strand
GGCACAGTAACCTGGACGCTGAAGGATGTTGAAGCCGGCGCGGAAGGTACAGTGACACTGAAGGTCAGAGTTCTGGAGAGTGCTCTGGACGTATCTAAGGTAAGCAACAAGGCTAATGTAAAAGTTGGCAACGATAAGGATTACGATACCAACATCGAAGAGAATCCTGTACCTGAAGAGCCAAAGAAGATCGAAACGGCTCCTTATGAAGGCACAGGAGAAGAAGCGGTCGAGGAACTTGGAGCAGTCAAGGTGGGCGATGTTATCACCTATACTGTCAGCTACAAGAACTACAAATCAAAGACGGCGGACGTAGTCATCACAGACAAACTGGATGAGAACGTAGAATTCGTTGACGCATCTGATGACGGAGCATGCGAAGACGGTACTGTAACCTGGACGCTGGAGGATGTTGAAGCCGGCGCAGAGGGTACAGTGACACTGAAGGTCAAAGTTCTTGAGAGCGCTCTGGACGTATCTAAAGTAAGTAACAAGGCTACTGTGAAAGTCGGCAACGATAAGGATTTCGACACCAATATCGAAGAGAATCCGGTACCTGAAGATCCGAAGAAGATCGAAACAGCTCCGTACGTAGGCACAGGAGAAGAAGCGGTCGAAGAACTTGGGGCAGTCAAGGTAGGCGATGAGATCACCTATGAGATCAGCTACAAGAACTACAAATCAGAGACGGCGGACGTTGTCATTACTGATAAACTGGATGAGAATGTTGAATTCGTTGAAGCATCCGACAACGGAGCATGCGAAGACGGTACTGTAACCTGGACGCTGAAGGATGTTGAAGCCGGCAAGAACGGAACCGTAACGCTGACAGTCAAGGTGAAAGACAGCGCGAAGACAGTCGGTAGAGTTCAGAACAAGGCTACAGTAAAAGTCGGAAATGACACTGATTTCGACACCAATATCGAAGAGAACCCGGTGCCTGAAGATCCGGAGAAGAAGGAAACCAGCCCATTCGAAGGAACAGGGCTTTTGGGCAGTGTCAGCGCAGGTGACGAGATCACTTATAAGATCAGTTATAAGAATTACAAGTCCAAAACCGCGGATGTGAAGATCACAGACCCGCTGGATGAAAATGTTGACTTCGTATCTGCTTCAGACGGTGGAAGAGAAAAAGGCGGCACTATAACATGGACCATCAAAGATGTGGCAGCAGGTAAAGAAGGAACTGTTACCCTGAAAGTCAGGGTAAAGGACGGGGTAAAAGGAGAACTGATAAACAATCAGGCTCACGTACAGGTAGGAAACGACGCGGTATTTGATACTGAAGTCGTAACTAACCCGACGACAGACGATCCGGTCAAGACTGAGACGAAGCCGGGCGAAGGCGCGAAGGTAAAACCGGGCGATAAGGTATACTATGAAATCAGCTATCACAATTACCGTCCGGAGACTGCAGACATAACAGTCACTGACAGGCTTGATAAGAACGTTAAGTTCATTTCCGCAAATAAAGGCGGTAAATATGACGCCGGTACCCACACTATCATCTGGACCATCAAGGATGTTCCTGGTGATGACCGGGGTAAAGTGAAATTCACGGTCAAAGTCCTGAAGGGAGCATATAAGGCCGGGAAAATAAAGAATCAGGCTTCTGTAAAGGTCGGAAACGATAAGGAAGTGAAGACCAACATCGTGAAGAACCCTGTGAAACCAGGACCTGGTCCGGAACCGCCGGTTACCGATGACCGTCAGCCGAAGACAGGCGATGAGGCTTCGATCGTCCTGTGGATAGCCATTGCGGTCACTTCGCTGGCAGCGCTGCTGGTAATGGTATTCAGACGCAGAATGTATGAATAGAGCTGAATAAAGATCAATGTAAAAGGGCTGCTTTCGGAAAAAGCAGCCCTTTTCAGTTTCTGAGCGTAGATTTCGTGAGGGAATTGTCAGCCTTCGGAGGACATGCGCGGGAGGATTTTACAACAAACCGTTTTTTGCGTATAATCATGCTGAAGTTATATCTTAAAAAGCAGGAGAGGAACATGGCGGAATTTGATATAAGAAAGAGAGAAGATCGCATAGGCAGATATCTGAAAAAGTATCTGGACGGTTTTCTGTTCGCGGAATTCAGCCAGATGTTCCTTGATCATTCGGATATAGAGAAAGTCATGAAGGGGGTACCGATCCCTTTGAAGAAGCATGACGCGGCGGGGCTGGAAAGCGAAGAAGGCATACACATGCTGGATATCGCTGAGAACATGGCGGTAGTCATAGGTTGCGATCCGCACTTTGAGCACGCCTCAAGTTACATCGAGTGCATAAAGATGCTTTACGGAGCCAGATTCCGCGCCGGGTTGAATATGAACGCAGTCAGGTTAGCGTCTGAGGAACGGTATGATATGGCGTGTATACGCTTCAGAGCAGCCCTGTGCCTGGATGAGAAAGATCCTGACGCCATGTACGGGTACGCGAGAGTATGCCGTTCCATGTACCTTGAAAAAGAAGGAAACGAAGACGAAGGCGAGTACACGGGACGGTTCAAAGCTGAGTCCATAGAGATGTTTGAACTGCTTACTCTGGCTCATCCGGATTTTGATATGGGCCATTATTATCTCGGCTATGCGTATATAAATCTTGGGATGTATAAAAAAGCGGAGATCGCCTGGACGGATTTCCTGCATCTGAGTGAAAACGAGGAGGCGAAGAAGGAAATACGTGAAAGGATGGCTCAGCTCAGGGATCCCGTTGTGATAGAAGACGGCTGCAACATGATCTCTACAGGAAGGTATGAAGAAGGTCTGGCAGTTCTGGAGGAATATAAGGATTCAGGGTTCAGCAAGTGGTGGCCGCTTCATTACTACATGGGCATTGGCTACAGCATGACAGGACACCCGGAAGAAGCCGAAACTGCTTTCAAGAGAGTGCTCCGGCTCAACGCAAGTCATCTTGACACTATGCGGGAACTGGTGGAGTTGTATAAGGCTACGGGAAACGAAGAAGGCCGGCATAAATACGAAGAAAAGATAAAGCTGGTGAAACAGGGAATGATGGAAGAGGCGAAAGAACCTCTGAACTGAAAAATATCTGTAAATCAACGGATTTATCGCCCTTTATGTGTTGACATGAAAAGAAGGATTATTGTATAATAACTCTTGTCGCTGACGGGGGCAGACAGACGTTCCAAGGTAGCTCAATGGTGGAGCACTCGGCTGTTAACCGATAGGCTGTGGGTTCGAGTCCCACCCTTGGAGCCAATATTTTTCGACTTGGAAGGTGGGCGATGCCCACCTTTGAAGTCAGTATGCCAAAGGCGCCGGAGTGGTGGAATTGGCAGACACGCGGGACTTAAAATCCCGTGGGTAGTAATATCCGTACCGGTTCGACCCCGGTCTCCGGCACCAAACAAAGCTTTTAAGAGTTTATCTCTTGAATATATACAGGCAGAAATGCCGCATCATCGCGGGGTGGAGCAGTTGGTAGCTCGTCGGGCTCATAACCCGGAGGTCGTTGGTTCGAATCCTTCCCCCGCAACCATGTCAAAACCGCTGGAAGCTTTGAAAACACAAGGCTCCAGCGTTTTTCAATTTTTTTCAGTTGAGCAGAAAAATGGCAAAATAAGGTAATATATCAAGTCCATTTCAAGTCGTATCATGTGGGGTGAAAACAGGATGATCTGAAAACGACACAGGCCTGGACCGCACAAACGGCTTGATTCCAACGTTTATAGACATTTTCGGCTCATTTAGAGTGTATGAACCGGAAGTCGAACGTTTCCTATCGTGTGTGATTATCGTGTATGTTGGTTATCGTAATGCACTGTGACTTGTTGTATCTTTGCGTTTCGGGAGCATAGAGGGGCTGCTGAAACGCCAGAAACGGCCTGATTTCACTCGGAGGCCGAAGGTGTGAATCTTGCTGTATCTTGTCGAATTGAAGAAGCCTCCCGGAATCGGGGCTCTGTTAAAAATGTTGGGGTGGCGGATACTGGCTCTGTAAAGAGTTACTTTCGTGACCGTGTCGTTCAGCACAGTCTATGCGACAACATATTAGCGCCATATTTCGAAAATCGGCTTGTATATGACTGCGCGGCATGCAGGAAGAACAAGGGAACACATTTCGCGATGGGCAGGCTGTCAGAGTTTCTGAACAAGTTCTATCGTAAGCATGGAACAGAAGGATATTTCCTGAAATGTGACGTCCGCAAGTACTTTGACAGCATCGATCATGATGTCCTGAAGACAAAACTTGCGAATTTTCCGGATGAGAACGTAAAGAATCTTCTGTACATGATCATCGACAGTCATAACAGAGATACTGGCAAAGGCCTGCCGCTTGGGAATCAGACCAGCCAGTGGTTTGCGTTGTATTACCTTGATCCGATTGATAGGCTGATTAAGGAGAAGTTCCGTATCAAGTATTACACAAGATATATGGATGATCTTGTGTTGATCCATGAGGACAAGGATTATCTGAAAGAAGTCCTCGCAGGAATCACAGAATATGCAGAGCAAAAGCTGCATCTGAAGTTTAATGAGAAAACACAGGTTTTCCCACTGTCACAGGGAGTCGACTATCTGGGCTGGCACTTTTATTTGACGGATACGGGAAAAGTGATACGCAGGCTGAGGACCAGCAACAAGCGCAGGCTGAAACGCAGATTGAAGAAATTTCAGAAACAGTATAGTCATGGCGAGGTATCTCTTGATACAATAAAGCAAAGCCTTGCAAGTTATAACGGACATTTGAAGCATGGACACACATGGAAGTTGAAGAAAAAAATATACGCACAATTCGTACTGCAAAGAGATAATACTGTAGATGAGGGTGAAGAGAATGAAACAAGTAATTAAGAAACGAATGGCACAAGTTATAGCGGTGCTGCTTGCAATAGCCACGGTCATCTGCTTCATACCGCAGACAGCTGCGCAGGCCTATGCTGTACGCGGGCATCGGCGTGTTTGCTGTTTTCGCCCGGTTCTTCATTGGCTGGAACGAAGGCAGCTGGGGTGAAGAGTACTATCTGGAGGAATATGAAACTGGCATCTTCTCCGACTTCGGCGGGATGCTGACCGTGATCCTTGTCACCGGCATCGTGTGCCTGATTGTGGGGATCATCGTCTGGCTGATAGGCCGGAGAGTGGAGTGAGTCGTTAGATTAAAGTGGAGTGAGTCATTCTATTATGGATTGGGGGAGAACTATTATTATGAAAACGAAGAAAAAAAACGCATTATTAATTCTGGCAATGATGATGGGGCTGTTGTTTGCGATGTCAACGGTGGTATTTGCGAACGATGATCCGGTACCATTTGATGACACTCAATACCTGCCAACAGAATCCGGAACGTATTCTCTTGAGAATGATGTTGACCTCAGGGAGCAGTACGTAGTACCTGCAGGAGAAAATATCACCATCGACCTGAACGGCAAAGAAGTCATCGATTCTGACGGCGGCGATTGCATGATTTATATCGGCGACCATGACAATACTGTTGCTACCAGTCTGACGATCAAAGACAGCGCAGGCGAAGGTAAGATTTTCGGGGAAGACAGGTATAATTATATGGTTTGGGTTACAGGGAAAGGGACATTTACACTGGAAAGCGGAACGATCCAGACAGACTCTAGAACGTTATTCCGAGTTCAGCACGATGCAAAAATTGTCATAAACAGTGGAAAGGTGAGCATTAATACAGAGTCAAGTGTCGTTGATCTATACGACAACAGCAGTCTGACCGTCAATGGCGGTGAAGTCTTTGGATCAATTCAAACCCCCGGTAATCCCAGTGTGTCCGTGTCTGGCGGACTTTTCGAAATGAGACCGAAGGACGAGTGGATTGCAGATGGCTACACCGTGATCGAAGATCAAGGTGATGACTATTTTTATTATAAGGTCGTCAAGGGCGTTTCCTCGATCACGCTGGACGAATGGGAACCGTATGTGGCCGAAGGAGAAGACAAGACATTTCACGCAACGGTTCTGCCGGAGGATGCCTACAACAAGGACGTCATCTGGAGCAGTGATAATGAGGCTGTCGCGACCGTCACGCAGGAGGGCGTAGTGTCCGGAAAGGCCTTTGGAGATGTAACGATTACCGCAAAACCTGCCGGACAGCCTGGCAAGAATGCCAACAGCTATGAACTGACGGCTACATCGAACCTGACCGTCACACCCAAGTGGAAGAAAATAATTGCCATACCAACCGGCAAGACAGTGACCTATAACGGTGAATCTCAAACTGGCATTGATGCCGGAACAGGCTTCACTCTCTCTGGTACAACGTCCGCCACCAACGCAGGATCTTACCAAGCCACGGCCACATTGGAGGAGGGCTATATATGGAATGACGGAACGAGTGAACCGAAAACAATAAGCTGGACAATCAACAAGGCCATATCTGAGGTAACTGCTCCGACAGGCAAGACACTGACCTATAACGGCAAGTCTCAGACCGGCGTCGCAGCAGGCGCGGACTACACCCTCACGGGTACAGCAAAAGCAACAAATGCAGGAAGTTATACGTCAACGGCTACGCTGAATACCACAACCAACTACGCGTACATATGGGCAGATGGCTCAACCAGTGCCAAGATCATCAAGTGGAAGATCAACAAGGCCGCCCAGTCGATCACAAAGGTGACGCCGGCTTCGAAGACATACAAAGCAGTCAAGAAGACGAAGAAACTCGGGAAGACTTATAAGTTCACGCTGAAGGCGAAAGGCAAAGGCTCCGGTAAGGTGACCTTCAAAAAAGCCAACAAAGCCGGCGCCTCCAAAATCACTGTATCCAAGGCTGGGAAAGTAACGATTAAGAAAGGACTGAAGAAGGGTACGTACAAGGTCAAAGTCAAAGTCAAAGCAGCAGGCAATGCGAACTACAAGGCATCTGTCTGGAAGGTAGTGACATTCAAGATTAAAGTCCGCTGACATGAAATCCATTTTGAACGTACGGGTACATTGGGAAATCATGCACAGCAATGCGATTTCCACTTTATTAAAATCTAAGATTTGGCTCATACAGAGCAGTATAATCATTGCACATAATCACAATACTGGAGAAAAAAGTGGGGATGGATTGGCCTAAAAGCGCTGGAACCGTTGGTGCAACTAAGTTCCGGAAAAAGTGTGTCCTGTCCCCGCAACCATGAAACGTTGAAATCCCAGTGGCTTGAGTCTTCAAGTCATTGGGATTTTTATATACGGTTTTAAGGGTTTTACACACCAGTTATTCTTGGTGGACCTAGGGCTCCGAAAACAAGCACAAATCCTGATCTGGGGACAGATTATCTGATTTGGCCACTGAACACCTGATCCAGATCCGGATATGTTATAATCTATTCATAAAAAATGTGACTATTCAAAACAGGATACGACCTGTTAAGCAGAGGCGGAGGAGATTGAAATGAAAAAGATAACAGCAAAACTGTTCGCAAGCATCCTTGCGGTGGCGATGGTCTTCACCATGACGCCGCTAGGTACGGGGCAAGTGTATGCAGAAGGCAATACTGTTATGCTTGACGGAGTGAAGTATTTGTTGGGTGATGCCGAAACAGCAACTGTGAGCGGTTATGATTTTAGTACTATTGAGTCGGATGTCTCGATTCACGAAACTATTACGGTTGACGGAGTGGATTATTCTACCAAGAGCATCAAGCAGAATGCGCTCAGCAACTGCTCAAGGCTGGAGTCCATCACGATTCCATCAAGTGTGACAGACATCGGTGCTAATGCGTTTTGGGGCAGTGGCTTAAAAACTGTGACGTTTGCAGAGGACAGCGGCATTACAAGCATTGGTCCGAATACTTTCAGCAACTGCGCATATCTGGAGACCATCACGATTCCATCAAGTGTCACAAGCATCGGTGAGAATGCCTTCAACAGCTGCGCACATCTGGAGACCATCACGATTCCATCAAGTGTCACAAGCATCGGTATGAATGCGTTCATTCGCTGCACAAGCCTGGGGTCTATCAGGATTCCATCAAGTGTCACAAGCACCGGTGAGGGAGCGTTCGTGTATAGCGGCTTAAATACGGTAACATTTGAAGAGGACAGCACGATCACGAGCATCCCTAAAGACGCGTTCGGCAGTTGCACCAATTTGAAATCCATTACGATTCCGGCGAGTGTCACAAACATTGGTGACGGCGCGTTCTGGAATTGCGGCAACAACACGGAGACATTTACAGTGACGTTTGAAGAGGGCAGCAAGCTCACAAGCATCCCGAGGGATATGTTTACTCGCTGCACAAGCCTGGAGTCTATCACGATTCCGTCCGGTGTAACGAGTATCGGTAAGAATGCGTTCGGAGGATGCCTAAAGCTGAACTCCGTCACGATTCCGTCCGGCGTAACGAGTATCGATGAGTATGCGTTCAGCGGATGCGCAAAGCTGAAGGCTATCGAAATCCCTGATTCTGTAGAGTCGATTGGAGGATATGCTTTTTCAGGCACAGGACTTACCAATATCATCATTCCTAAAGGGGTGACAACTATAAGTGAAGGAACCTTCAGCGACTGCTCAAGCCTGGAGTCCGTCACGATTCCGTCCGACGTAACGAGTATCGGTGAGAATGCGTTCGGCGGATGCGCAAAGCTGAAGGCTATCGAAATCCCTGATTCTATAAAGTCGATCGGAGGATATGCTTTTTCAGGCACAGGAATTACCAATATCATCATTCCTAAAGGGGTGACAACTATAAGTGGAGGAACCTTCAGCAACTGCTCAAGCCTGGAGTCCATTACAATACCATCGACTGTAACGAAAATTGAAGCGGGGTCTTTCGAAGACACTCCGCTGCTCACCACCATACATTTCCTCGGCAAAAAGGCTCAGTGGAATGCGATTACCGGCAACGGCAAGCCTACGAATGTTACTGTGACCACAGTTGAAGACCCGATCAGCATTGCAGGCGCCAAGGTAGTCTTGTCCGCCAAGACATTCACATACAATGGCATAGTTCAGAAGCCTTCTGTTAAGACGATAGGGGGTAAAAGACTGAAAGCTGGAACAGACTATACAATCACGTGGTCGAACAAATCATCCAGGAATGTAGGACCATATACAGCAACCATTAAAGGAAAAGGCAACTACACAGGTGTTGCAAAGACAGTGTACAAAATCAATCCTAAGGGGACGAGCCTGAAGGAACTCGTGAAGGCGAAGAAGGCCGTTATCGTCAGGTGGAAGAAGCAGCCGATGAAAATGTCCAGGTCCCGCATCACAGGCTACCGGATCCAGCTTGCGACTAACAGTAAATTCACCAGAAACAAGAAGACGGTGACAGTCAAAGGTTATAAGAAGGTATCTCAAAAAGTAAGGAAACTGAAAGGCGGAAAGAAGTATTACGTCAGGATATGTACCTACAAGACCATCAAAGGGAAACAGTTCTGTTCCGCGTGGTCAAAGTTCAAAACAGTAACGACGAAGAAATAAGACTGATAAGTAACTGTCAGAAGGGGACATTTTCGCGATCTTTAACAGACAACAAAGAGAGCTCGAAGGGCTCTCTTTTATTGTTTTTGACAGAGATTAAAGGGAGTGGGGCTGTAAAGACGGAGTTCAAAAAATGTCATTATTTCCGGCCATTGTGAAATGGTTTCAGAAATACATAGGAAATGATGCCTCAAATGTTGTATAATATCTGTATACTGCAATCTCAATCGGAATGATCAGAGACCGGCTGGTGCAGTCCGGTTTTCTGCGGGAGATCAGAGCATGAAAAAGACTGTAATTATCATTGTCAATGTGATCATCATGGCAGCCATACTGATCTTTGTTGTTCTCTACTCCGGATTTGAAAATAAAAATTCATATCAGAGGCAGGTAGAGTACTTTGAAGACACAACGGTCACCATGGAACATGTGACAGAGAATTATATGGAAGGTGAGCAGAGGATCTGCGATATATGGGCGCGCTATATCAACAGTAAGACCATGACTATGGAAGAGGCTGCCGGTTATATCCGTTCTTCGCATGTGCTTGAAAACACCTCGGCTCATCTGATTTCCCTTGACACCCTGACAGGGATTTCTACCCGGCCGAAACAGGGTACGGACAAAGATTATGCCGTTTCATATAAAAAGATAGACCTTCTGGAGGATACAGGCTGGATCGATAAGATCGGTAAGTCTATCAACATAACCCGCACTTATACCAACCCCATGAATGGCGAGCAGTCGCTGGCTTTCTGCAACAAGGTCAAGTTATATGATTCCGGAAGCAAAAGTTCCGGGGACGCAGTCCTGCTGCGGGTCATTCCCATATCGATGCTGGAGCAGAAATGGGTCTTCCCGCAGACAGAGCTGGTGAACGCGGAATTATCCATGATAGACGCAAACGGTGATTATATCCTTAAAGGAGACAGTTTTAAGAACTCCAGCTTTTTTGAGTTTTACAAATCTTATAACTCAACGAATCCTGAATCATCGAAAGAATTATTCGGCAGGATCACTTCAGCGACAGGGTCTGTTGCGATGAACAACTCCCACAAACAGGAGTGCATACTTGCGTTCACCCCTGTATCGGCTTCTGCCGGCTGGACGATGCTGGGTCTCGTGCCGTCCAAAGATCTCAATATAAATACTGAAAACTGGCTGCTGATCGGGGTTGTTTCCTTCGGTTTGCTGATTTTGTTCCTCTTTGACCTGCTCTGGATACTTTATTTCAACAGGCGGCTTCAGGCCGCGGCCAGAGAAGCTGAGTCTGCAAACAAGGCAAAGACAGACTTTCTCTCCACAATGTCCCATGATATCCGTACTCCTATGAATGCCATCATAGGTCTTACAACGATCGCCGAGAAGAATCTCGGAGATGTGGATTCAACAGGGGAAAACCTCCGGAAAATCGGTCTTGCCAGCAACCATCTGCTGACACTGATCAACGACATTCTGGATATATCAAAGGTGGAAAGCGGAAAACTGAAATTGAGCCCTCTGACATTCTCCATCGTAGAAACGGTCGAGAACCTTGTAACTGTTTCACAGCCGATGATCAAGGAAAAGAATATAGAATTCAGTTTCCACATCAATCAGATCGAAAAGGAATATCTGTATACAGACCAGCTCCGTCTGAATCAGATATATATCAATATTCTTTCTAACGCGATCAAATACACAGAACCCGGCGGGCGTGTCAGTGTGGATCTGCGTCAGGAAAAGAGCGATAAGCCGGGATGCATTCGATTGACCTATATCGTCGCGGACACAGGCATCGGCATGAGTCCGGAATTCATGGCAAACATGTATCAGCCTTTCTCACGTCAGATAGACAGCCGTGTCAACAGCATTCAGGGAACCGGTCTCGGGCTGGCCATTACAAAACAGATGGTCGATTTGCTTGAAGGAACTATTGAATGCGAGAGCGAACAAGGCAAGGGGACGACCTTCACTGTCGTGCTGGATATCCCTGAAGCCGACAGGCAGCGGGAAAACATGCAGCTTGATTCCATGGACATTCTGATCGTTGATGACGATGAGACTATGCTTGAGATAACCGGTGACACCCTTGAGTCTCTTGGCGCATCTGCAGAGCAGGCGCGAAACGGACTGGAGGCGCTCGGTATGATCGAACACAGGCATCTTGCCGGCAAGGATTACAATGTGATTATTGTTGACTGGAAAATGCCTGAAATAGACGGACTTGAGACTATCAGGCGTATCCGGTCCGAGATAGACGCAGATGTTCCGATCCTGCTGATGTCTTCATATGACTGGTCGGATATCGAAGATAAGGCAAAAGAAGCGGGCGCTAATGGTTTTGTAAGTAAACCGCTTTTCCGTTCCACACTTTATGATAAGATCAACACCCTTATCGGTAAAGAATCCGGATCCACAGGGCCGGAAGATGATTATTCCGACCTGCAGGGTCTGCACATTCTTATAGCCGAAGATAATGATATAAACTGGGAAATCATATCTGCCATACTTGCCATGTATGGTATCACTACCGACCGGGCGGAGAATGGCCGGAAGTGTGTGGATATGATGCGCGCGGCTGAGAAGGGCAGCTATGAACTGATCTTCATGGATATACAGATGCCGGAGATGAACGGTCTTGACGCGACCAGAGAGATCCGCGGACTGGAGGATCCATGGGCAGCTTCGATCCCGATCATTGCGATGACAGCAGACGCTTTTTCAGAAAACGTCACGAAATGTCTGGACGCGGGAATGAACGGACATATCGCAAAGCCTGTCGATGTTAAGCTAGTTATAAAGGAGATCCGAAGAATCAAGGATGAAGGAGGACAATTATGAAAAAAATAATGTGTATGCTTCTGGCAGTTATGATGATCCTGTGCCTGACCGCATGCGGTTCAGAAAATCAGGAATCAGGGAATGAGGAAGGATTCAGCCCGTCACTGGACACTTCAACCAAGTGCAAGATCACCGTTGCCGGCGGTTACGACAACTTTGAGGCGCTGGAAGCTGAATTTGACAGGTTTAACAAGTATTATCCCGATGTGGAACTGGCATTCACAAAGGTAGATGACTATAACAACATGATCGGCGTGGTTCTGGATGGTAACGATGCCCCGGACATTTACGTCAATTATTCCTGGATGTATGGCCGGAAACAATATAAATCTGCCATCGATCATGCTGAGGATCTGGCTAACTCTGAGCTGGGACTCGACCTGGATTGTATCCGCAGCAATATTATGCTGAAAACGGACGATGGAACGCTTCCTATGGTTCCGGTTTTTGCGAACACCTATGGCATGCTTGTGAACAACAGCCTTTTTGAAAAAGAAGGTCTTAGTGTCCCAACGACATATGAGGAAATGGTGGAAGTATGCAAGGCGTTTCGTAAAAAGGGCTACAAAAGCCCTATGATGGGCTTTTCCAAAGAGGAGACGACATCGCTCTTCACTCTGACAGCGTATCCGTTCTTCTGCGAAACCATAGCAGATGATGCGAAGGCTGTCAAAGAGTTCAATGCCATTAAGCCTTCCGCCGGTGAGTATATGCGGCCGACACTTGAAAAGATGGTGCAGTTCCTGGACGACGGCTGTGTGGATCTTGACGCATGCGCTAAGATTGAAGACAACTATGAAGCCGTGATCCTTCGTTTCTTTGAGGGCGATGTACCAATGATGATCTGTTCAGGAGATGCCGTATCCGGAACAAAGAAACGTGAGAGCGTTTCCGAGGAGTTTATCGAAAACCCATTTGAATACACGTTCGTTTCTGTACCTATGTCAGACGAAGGCGTCAGCTTCCTTGACATGCCGAACCTGCAGTTCTCTGTCAACAAGGACAGTGCGAATCTGGATATGACCAACGAGTTCATGCGTTTCCTGATCACAACACAGGAACTGAACGAGATGGCGCAGCAAAAAGGGCTCATGTCGCCGACGAAAGAACTGCCGGATGACAGCATGTACGCTGAATTCTTAAGTATTCCGGAATCCCGAATCCTGTCACCTGAAGAATTAGGATTGAAGGATGATGCGGTTATACAGCTCAGACAGGCTGTTTACGCTGTAGGAACAGGTGAAATGACAATAGATAAGGCTATCGACAGCTTTGGATCTTTCACACAGTAACAACAAGACTTTGAATAAAGTCTGAAAGAAAATAACGGAATAAGAACGACCGGGAAAAAGAATACGAAAGAAGCAAAGAGCCGGACAGGTACCGCTAAGATATCGTGTCCGGCTTTTTCGTGTTACAGGACACGACTGGAAGTGGCCAGGTCCTTTCCAGCGGGGGAATAGTTCCTTGAGAAGCTTATTTCGTAATGTTAAAATGGTGTAGTAATTATTGGAATAAAGCTTCCGGACGTAAAAAAGCCGGAGGGATATATCTACCCGGACCTGCGGAGGAAATCGCAGGAAAACAGAGGACAGAGGAGTACACGATGAAAAAGCAGGATAGGAATCATATTATTAAAGTAGCGATGGCAATCATTCTGATTTTTGCCCTTATCTGTTCCGTTGGATGCAGCATGGGAGATACCGAAGTCGCGTTCAAGGGGATAAGATTTACGCTCCCGGGCGGATATGAACTTATCAAGAATAAGGACGATACGAATTTTGGCGATGATTACTATGATCAGTACGATTATACAGATCCGGGGATAACGCACCGTGATTACTACCATGATCCGGTGCTGGGGGAAACCACCCGTCTGATGTGCACATGTTACGGTAAAAAGTATCCTTATGCCGATGCTTTTGTTGTATTTAAGGAATCGGTCGAAAACAGTACTGTGGGCAGCGGCGCCGCTTTAAAGAATACCCGTTACAGAACGGAAAAGAACAGAAGACTGGGAACGATAAACTGGTACGCCTACGAAGAAAAATCCATATTAATGGCGACAGGAGAGAACAAGATGAACGCGGTCAACGGCTTTTTCTGCACTGTAAAAGGAAAAACATACGGATTTGAAGTGTTCAGATACAATGACGACGAAGACATTAAAAAAGGGCATAGGGAAAACAAGGAAGAATTGAGACAGATACTGAAGTCCATAAAAAAGGGCAAATAGATACATGTCCGGAAGGGTAACTGAACGGGGAGCAGAAGGATGAAGTTTATACAATGTGAGCGCCGGCACTATGATACGATGTTTGCCTTCTACCGCAGAGTGACGGAACATCTTCAAAATACAGTCAATTATCCGGAGTGGTCTGAGAAACATCCCAGCGCAGATGATCTGAATGGCGCCATCAGCAGGGGTGAACTGTACGCCTGTTTGGATAAGGATGAACTGGTTGGGGGAGTGGTCCTCAGCGAAGATCCTGAAGGAGATTACACTTTGGGCAGATGGAAACAACAGCTGGACCCCGGCGAGTTTGTGACCATCCACCTTCTTGCAGTGGATCCTGCGCTGCTCGGAAGAGGGATTGGCGATTATATCGTTGACCGGTGCATCCTCACAGCCGAAGAAAAAGGCTACAGAGCCATAAGGCTTGACGCCGTCCCGTCAAATTACCCGGCCATCAGTCTCTACGAAAAGAAAGGTTTCACATATGCAGGAAAAGGGGACCTGAGAAGTGATGTTGTGAATGTCCCTGAATTCTCTATGTTCGAATTGAATTTTTCGGAGCGGTGAAATGGTCGAGACATGCCAGCATCGCCGGAAGTACGAAGACTACCAGGAGGGTGGCAAAAAGCGAGCCTATGGACAGTATGCGGCATATCTGCCTTATGGCCGGATCCGCGAAAGCAAAACTTATGACTCCGACTGCGGCGATGAGGATCGTCGCGGAAGTCAGGATAGTCTGAAGCGCCCCTTTGTATGAGGCTCTTACAGCTTCACGCGGCGCCATGGAAGCCCGGCTTTCGCCGTAGTATGTGGTGTATATGATGGCGTAGTCTATAGTTGCTCCCATCATGATGCTCTGTACGACCAGAAGCGCCATATACTGCATATCGAAATGGATGAAATTCAGGAATGCCATTGTCAGGAATACTGCGCACTGGATGACCAGTACAAGCAGTACAGACAGGAGAAAACGCCTGAATGTAAGCAGCACGATCAGAAGTATGAACAACGCTGTGATCAGAGTAATCTTGTTCAGTTCATGGCGGAACGTCTTTGACATCTCCCATGCCATGGGAGTGTTCCCGATCATATAGGTTTTTTCATTGAAATGGCTGTCTGTCCAGCCGGCGGTTTCCTTCATAAAGGTCCTTGTTTCATCGGAATCTTCGTCCATGGTGGCGGTGATCATCATCCTGCCGTAATGTTCTCCTTTGAGAAGTTCCGCGGCTTCATCCATATCTGCGCGGGCGTCATGGATATCTTTGATCTGCTTCCTGTCCAGATGCTTTGCAAATGCCGGTTTGCTGATCATTTTTCTGTCCAGATGAGTCACCAGCTGCATCAGATCCATGGTCCATTTTTCTTTGAAATAATGTCTGGAACCGTAAAGTGTATAGAGAAGCGACATATCGCTTTTTTCAAGATCGCTGCTGTAGTCTGAGAACATATCTGTCATACCGGAAAAGGTAAAGCCGGTTTCATTTACGACGTTATTGATGAGTTTCTGCGCAGTCTTAAGATCTGAAGCGCTGCTGCCGATCTTGGTTCTCATGGAACTATCAGAAAGCACTTTATCCACGAGGAAATTGACGAATTGCTGTGGAGTCAGGCTCCAGGCGCCGGTGTCGCCGTTCTTATACTGGTTCAGAAGATATATTTTGTTTACGTCTGAGGTCTTCATCCCGAGTACCGAAGCCATTGCTTTCGCGGACAGTTTCTTCCCGGAAACGGATGTGTCGATGATTCTTTCCAGCTCGGCCAGACGCTCATTATCCATTGCGTGGACCGCTTCCTGAACGGACATTTTATGTGAGCCGGCGTCGGAAGATATATCCCCGTAGGAATAAACAAACGACAGGGTCTTCTTATCCAGAGGCACGCGGTAGCCTTTCAAGGCCCGCGCCATATCGGCTATATCATAAGAAGACGGATCCATTTGACCGATCTGTTTCAATCCTGCGATAAGCCGTGCGGTATCCTTTCCGCCGAACTGTTTCTTTAGCATCGGGTCGGCGGCCATATCGGACAGCAGGGACGCAAGGGAGGAAATGGTACGTCTGGATGTGACTTTTGATCCCGCCTTGTGGTTCACGTAGACCAGCCGCATCTGCGAACTGTCGATACCGAGGACCTTCGCCGCTTTTCTGTATGTCACGGGGGAGGTCATCTTTTTCTTGCTTGTGAAGACCTTGATGGATTTCAGTTCCTTCAGCTGTGAGCTGTTTATGGCGCTGCCGTAGTCAGGGTCATCTGCTACGTCGTTTATGAGGAATGAAACAAAGTCCGGCAGGTCCATTGAGCTGCCGCTTCTGTTGTTTTCGATCTGATAATAAAGCAGGAGCTGTCCGGCCTGTGAGGTTTTCATGTCAAAGAAACCGGCGAGACCTGCTGCGTTCATCTGAGAGGTCAGTTTGCCACGGTCCGTGTATTTGGCCATATCATCAAGTTGGTCTCTGGTCTCTTTGTCTACAGCATCTCCAAAATCCGGATCGTCTGCGACTTCATTGCGGAGGAAGGAAACGAACCGGGGGATCGTCAGTCTGAAGGAGGGAGCACCCCGGTGATAATCGTAATATATGAGCCGGAGCATGGGAACGCTCAGCTCCATGCCGCCGGTATCGACGCTGCCTGATTCATCTTCCATGTCCTTAATGAAATCACGCATACCGGGGACGGCCCTTTGTTTGCCCAGCGAGCTCTCATAGCAGACAGCGCTGTGTACATTTTTATTCTTATCCAGCTTTTCCGCCAGTCTGCCGGCGGCTTTGCCGTCCCGTTCATCATAGAGCATGACCATGTTGTTGGTATGGCCGAAAACTTTGTCGATGTCTGTGAGCCAGCTCTGCGAATAGGAAAAATCAACGCCGTTCCTGAATATGAACGAGCCTATGAGCATGACAGCGAAAAGAAGGGTGGGGGGAAGCCTCATCCTGTGCATGAAGCCCGAAAGTTTAGGCAGATCCGTAGGAATAGAATGTTTGGCAGTTTTCAGCATAAGAGAGTCAAAGCCCAGCAGAAGCGCCGGAAGTACTGTGAATATACAGATGAGACTTATGATGACGCCTTTCGCCAGAGCGATACCCACGTCGGCGCCTATGGTAAAACTCATGAAGACCAGCGCGAGGAGCCCCGCGAAAGTGGTCAGGGAACTGCCGGTTATAGCGCCGAATGACAGGGAAAGAGCCTGTTCCATGGCTTCTTTCTTGTCCGGGATGATCTGCCGCTGCTGTCTGTAACGGTTCAGAAGCATTATTGAATAGTCGATACTCAGCGCCAGCTGAAGTATGGCTACGATACCGAAAGTCGTATTGGAAATGCTCGGGAAAAGCGCGTAAGTCCCCATATTTATGAGGATCGCTATGCCGATGGTAATAAGGAACGCGACCGGCTCTATCCAGGATCCCGCCATGATGACAAGCACTGCTATAACAAGCAGGAAGGCGACAACGACTATCCACAGGGGAAGACCCGTGTCGTTGGCGGAGTTGACGGTGCCGCCGAGGGTAATTTCATGCGTCCCTTCAAATTCCGTTTTCACAGACTGCCAGAGTTCAGCCGCTTCGTCTGAATACTGGCTGTGATCGCAGTTTATGATAAATCTTGTATATTTTCCTTTGTTGTAGTAATGGTCTTTATCTTTATCTTCCGCGGAATAGTCAACAGAGCTGACGTTCTTTATATCTTCAAGCTGCGCAAGGACGGAATCCTTTGCTTGCTGTGTCTTAAGATCGCTGAACATGACCTCAAGGGTGCTGGCATTTTCTTCTCCGAATTCTGTCCGCATAAGGTCAAGCCCCTGGCGCATGGATGAATCCTCAGGCAGATATTTCGTCATATCTTTATTGACGTTCACCATCGGAATCAGAATCGCGCAGCCGAGAGCGAGGAGGATGAAGAGTATGAGGATTTTTTTGCTGTGCGCGACCATAAACCGCGCGAACCGTTGTTTCATGCCACGTTCACGACCCTTCAGACCCCTTTTGTGTGAAATAATTATATATTAAAAACATTGGAGTTTCAATAAAATAAGATTATTCAGAAAAGAGTTAGACAACGCTAACTCAAAGGTGTATAATATATGAAGCGGAAGCCGGCAGCCTGTAAACACGGCAGGAAGGAAGAAGCATATTCAAAGAACCTGTTCACTGCTTTGGGGCGTCTTTGTTCAGGTTCTTTTGTTATGACGGTGTTTGTGGTAGAGTAGAAGCATGAATATTACAGTTTACCTGGGATCAGGCATGGGAAATGACAATTCAATAAAGGACGCTGTACGCCAGTTGGGCGAGTGGATCGGCACAAGCGGAAATACTCTCGTTTACGGCGGTTCAAAGATAGGTCTCATGGGGGTGCTTGCAGAAGCAGTCATCACGAACGGCGGCGAAGCCATCGGCGTGGAGCCGCAGTTTCTGGTAGACCGGGTACTCCAGTACGAAAATCTTTCAGAATTGATCGTTACAGAAGATATGTCCCAGAGAAAAGTTAAGATGATAGAGCTGGGGGATGTGTTCGTAGCAGTGCCGGGAGGCACCGGTACGCTGGAGGAAATAACGGAGATCATGTCCCAGACGGCGCTGGGGCTTATTGACGCGCCCTGCATAGTGTACAACCATAATAAGTATTATGACGACCTGAAAAGGCAGCTGGACAAGATGGTCGATTATGATTTTTCCGATGCTGGACGGCAGAAAAATATACATTTTGCGAATAGTATAGAACAGATAAAGGACATTGCTGCTGAATTCGGGCAGCAGAAAGGGTAACGGGGAATGCCGGGAAATACGGGACACAGTGAATATACAAAAGGCATGGCCGCCCTGATCACTTCAATGGTGATGTGGGGCGTTCTTCCTGTTTACTGGAAATCGCTTATACCTATAGACTCCTGGGTGATCATCCTTTACCGGATCCTTCTGGTCAACGTATTCGCGCTGCTGATAGCCAGCTCAAGGCATTCGTGGAAGGAGATATTCGGTTACTTTGCCACCGACAGAAAGACTGTGCTGAAACTGTTCGCCGCGGGAGCGGTGGTGACCGTGAACTGGAGCACATACATATGGGGAGTCAACGCGGGGCACATAATACAGACCAGTATAGGCTACTATATAGAACCGCTGGTCGTATGTCTGTTCGGCATGGTGATCTTCAGGGAAAAACTGACTGCTTTCAAAACGGCAGCCCTGGTTCTGGCTTTCGCTGCTATGATAATCCAGCTTATTCATTTTCATCAGATACCGGGGATAGCGCTTGGCCTTGCGTCCACCTTCGCCGTTTATACAGCTATCAAAAAAACTGTTACGATGCCGCCGCTTATTTCACTTGTTTACGAAACGATAGTTTTCGCGCCTTTTGCTCTTGCAGTGATACTGTGGCTGGAGACCGGCGGAAAAGGGGCTTTAGCCGCAGGCGAGCCGTATCAGTTCGCGCTTCTGCTTTTATGCGGGCTGCTGACAGTGATACCTCTCGGGCTTTTTTCGTACTCGGCCCAGCGGGTGCCGATGTTCACACTGGGCATCATAGAGTATCTCAGCCCGACTATTGGCATGCTGCTGGGTATTTTCGCGTATAACGAGCCCTTTGACCGGGTGCTTTTCATTTCGTTCGTCATCATATGGACAGGACTTGTTTTCTTCACTGTGGGCGAAAGAAGAGAACTGCGGCTTTCCGGCAGGTAAAGCTGAATAACGACAGGATTTTATTGACATGCATGTTTGAATGCGTTTGCATTTTTGTTAATATATGATTGACAGATATAAGAGACGAAGGAAAGACACCTTCCTATGAGTACAGGTAAAAACGATGGGAAAGAAAAAGAAAAAGGAAATTGATTCTGATGTCTTCAGACTGGCCAAGCCCCGCAGAAAAGGACTGCTTGCGTTTATATTCAGCCGCTTTCTGATAATCGGGGTGCTTCTTGGACTGCAGATAGCACTGATCGTGTATTTCTGTGTAAAAATGCAGGAGTACATGCCGAACTATCTGGTTTTGCACGTCATCATAGCTTTAGCGACGATAATCTATCTTTTCAGCAATTCAATGGACCCCACCTCCAAGATGACATGGATGCTCATAGTTGCCGCGCTGCCTGTCATGGGCACTCTCATGCTGGTGTTTACAAAGATGAATTTTGGTAACAGAAAGGTAAAGACCAGAGTATCGGAACTCATCAACGCTACCATGACAGCAATACCTCAGGATGAGCAGATAATAAAGGATCTGGGAGAGGACGGGGAAGGCACAGATGACCTCGTGAGATATCTGAACCGTTCGGGATGTTTCCCGGCGTACAAGGACACGGATGTTACATATTTTCCCCTTGGCGAGAACAAGCTGGAAGCTCTTCTTGTGGAACTTAAGAAAGCTGAAAAATTCATCTTCATTGAATACTTCATCATCGAAGA
>JAUMVF010000129.1:1648-3469 GCA_030530305.1 Bacillota bacterium | reverse complement strand
CAGATAAACATCGTATCCCTGCATGAAGATATCCAGGTACTTGCAAACAAACCGGAAAAGCCCAGGATAATCCGCTCGTGCAAGGAGCATTCTGTTCCTGATTTTTCACATGACAGGAAGAAACAGTACATTATCCCTGAAGGTACGCCCTGTGATTTTCTCGTTCATCTTGGTGTTATGGACGAAAAAGGAAAAGTATATAAGAAATATTATTCTAAGTTCAGACAGATCAACAGATTTCTCGAGATCGTTAATGACTCCTTCCCCACCCTCGGTGAAAACAGCGATTTGAGCGCTCCGGAGAACAATATTGATAAAGAGACCGTAAAGGACTTAAAACCCCTTAAAATCATCGATTTTGGCTGCGGTAAGGCCTATCTCACCTTTGCGCTGTACTACTATTTCGTCAAACTAAAGAATATACCGTGTAAAATCACCGGTCTGGACCTGAAGAAGGATGTGATCAGGTTCTGCGAAAAGACAGCCCGTGAACTCGGTTATGAAGGACTTGGATTCCAGATTGGTGATATCGCCAACTACTCTGATGACAGCGCTGATATGGTGGTAACTCTCCATGCCTGTGATACTGCGACCGATTATGCTCTGATAAACGCTGTTAAATGGAACACCAAAGTTATACTTTCAGTCCCCTGCTGCCAGCATGAACTTTTCAGACAGATAAAGAACGATGTGAATGATCCGATGCTCAAACACGGGATCATCAAAGACAAATTCACAGAACTTCTGACTGACGGGCTGAGAGGCCTGAAACTTGAATCCTGTGGTTATGAAGTGGCTATGATAGAGTTCACTTCCCTTGAACACACTTCTAAAAACATCATGATAAAAGCTATAAAAACCGGATCCCCTGGTGATAAGAAATCAAAGAAAGCTCTTGAAGAATATGAAACTTTGAAAAAAGAATACAAAGTTTCACCCACTATCGACCGGCTTTGATTTTTTCAAAAAAAGACTGTCTGCATCTTACAGACAGTCTCTTTTATTGTATTGATTCAGATAACTACTCTTCTTCAAGAATGAATTCATCTTCATCGCTGTACGGGATCTCTTTACGACCCATAAGTCCGATGATAAGACCTGTGATCCTTCCGCCTACGAATGCGATGACAACAGTTACTACCATTGCAAGGATCTGGGCGCTGATGCTGAATCCTGTTATATTGGCAGCCTTTGCCACGAATATAGCGCAGACGCCGCCGAGAAGTCCCGGCATACCGTGCAGATTGTGTACTCCGCATGTATCAAGGCCTTTGATGAGGCTGCATACCTTAGGCGCGATAACGCTGTATCCGAGTGTGCTGAGTGTACCGGCAGCTATACCGATAAGGAGCGATGAGCCCGGATTTGCGATGTCGCATGTGGATCCTATAGCAACTCCGCCTGCAAGTGCGGCGTTAGCGATATCTTCTACATCCAGTTTTCCTCTGATCAGTTTAGAGAATACATAAGTAGCGATGGATGCTCCTGCAAGTGCGAATACTGTATTTATAGCAGTAAGCACTACCCTTTCAGGAGCCGCGATCGCGCTTGTGAAGGATGGCCAGAATACCCAGAGAACGAAGCTTCCCAGAAGGCTGAACTGATTGCTTGTGCTGTCAGTCTCGCACTGAGGTCCGTCTTCGAATTTCTTCATTGTCGTAGCAACTACGCCAAGTCCGAAATAAGCTCCAAACGCGTGAATAACTACGCTTCCGCCGGTATCCTGGAAACCTTCGAAGCACTTGAGCCCGCTGTCCAGGATAAGAGTTTCGTTTACAAGATAAATCACGGTGAAAAGTACTGCCATAAGAACGAACTGAT
>JAUMVF010000129.1:0-1605 GCA_030530305.1 Bacillota bacterium | reverse complement strand
AAATTCACCCCAGAGCAGAGCCTCGATATTTACTGCCGGCTCTTCTCCAACGAAACTCTTGATGAGCATGTAAACCGGAACGGATATGCTCACTACGAGAAGTGTAGCTGTTATAGTGCTGTATCCATGCCCTCTTACGAATACCATGAGGAATCCGAAACCGAGGAGCAGCATAGCCAGTATATGAATAGATCTGTTATATACGAGTGTGTCAAAGATCGTATGTGCTTCTGTGGAACCGATCGATGTTGATGATCCGTTGATAACATCCATACTCTCCTGTACGTTGCTGTTTACGGAAGGCAGAAATGCAATAGCCATAGCTATGGCGGCAATAAGAATGATTATGAGAAAGACAACATTCCTGGATCCGCTGTTATTATTAGACAATTTTGTCATCTCCTTTTATGCCTGTTGGTTTTTTACAAAAAAATAAATGATTGCTGTTATTCTTTTTTCTCAGAGAACGAATGCGGCCGTAAAACCGCATTCGCTCTATATACACCTGATATATATTTACATGAGAAGTTGTATCATGCAGAAAGCGATCAGCCTTCTGACATGTCGTCGATCTCTTCATCGCTGTATCCCAGTGGTGAAAGGATCTCTTTTGTGTGCCATCCTTCAGGATAACCTGCGTGCTTATATTCTACAGGTGTTGCTGAAAGGTTGATAGGACATCCGAGCTGCTTGACTGTTTTACCTTCAGCCTGCGGCAGCGGTACATCCGGGAACATGCCTCTGGCATTGAGGTGCTCGTCGTTTGAAGCCTCTTCCAGTGACAGTACAGGCTCTACGCATGCATCGTAATCAGCGAAGATCTTTACCCATTCGTCTCTGGTCTTGCTCTTAAAATCTTCAACGAGCGTCTTCTTTACCATAGGTGTATCAGTCTTCAGGATCTTGCCGTCTGCCCAGTCAGGATGACCTGTAGCGTTACAGAGATCTGCAAAGAACTTAGGCTCAAGTGATCCGACTCCCATGTACTGACCGTCTTTGGTCTCATAGAAATCATATACTCCGCCGCCGTTTAAGAGTCCTGCTTCTCTCTTAGGCTCTTTAGCTCCTGCGAAGAAGCTTGCGCCGTCCATTGAGTTGAACGGAACAACGCCGTCCTGCATGGAAACGTCTACGAACTGTCCTTCTCCGGTCTGATCTCTGTGTCTGATAGCAGCCAGGATACCGATAATAGCATCCTTTGATCCTGCGGCAACGTCAGCGATCTGGAAGTTGAACAGTGCCGGACCTGTTGACTGACGTCCTGCTGCTGAGATGATGCCTGAACGTGACATGTAGTCAATGTCATGACCTGCTCTCAGAGCGAACGGTCCAGTCTGGCCGTATCCTGTGATAGCGCAGTAGATGATCTTCGGATTAACAGCCTTGAGAGCTTCATAACCGATGCCCAGTCTGTCCATTACTCCCGGACGGAACTGTTCAACTACTACATCGTATTCCATAACCAGCTTCTTTACTGCTTCTACAGCAGCAGGCTTCTTCATGTTGAGATGTATTGTCTTCTTGTTTCTGCCAAGCCATGCAAGTGCTCCGGAAGTATCGGTGCCCTCGATGATCGGCGGCCAGTTAACAACCAGGTCATACTTG
>JAUMVF010000021.1 GCA_030530305.1 Bacillota bacterium | reverse complement strand
GGGGTGCCTCCGACACTGGGATTCATCGAGGAGGCAAAGGCCAACGGCGCCGAGATCATCGGCGAGCTTGAGCTTGCCTACAGGATGGGCAAAGGAAACTATGTGGCCATAACCGGAACCAACGGCAAGACTACCACGACTACTCTGGTAGGCGAGATGTTCAAAAATGCCGGAAAGAAGACCAACGTAGTAGGAAACATCGGTTTTGCTGTCGTAACGGAGGCGGTAAACGCCGATGACGATACATGGATGGTAACTGAGGCGAGCAGTTTCCAGCTTGAAACGACTGCGGACTTCAAACCGCTGGTTTCCGCCATTCTTAATCTGACGGAAGACCACATGGACCGTCACAAGACCATGGAGAACTACGGCGCTGCCAAAGCGAAGGCTTTCGCCAATCAGGGGCCGGACGAATATCTTGTGATCAACTACGATGACAAGGCGTGTTTCGCGCTTGCCGGAAACTGCAAAGCTGAAGTCATACCTTTCAGCAGGCTGGAAAAACTGGATAAGGGAGCCTATGTGGAAGACGGTGTGATAACGGTAAAGACGCCGGAAGGGGAGAAAGTATCCTTCTGCAAAGCGGATGAACTTATCATACCCGGCAGCCACAATCTGGAAAACGCTCTCGCGGCGGCCGCGATAGGATATTTCGCCGGACTTGACCCGGCTGTAATAACGGAGACCCTCACGACTTTCCAGGGCGTGGAGCACAGGATAGAGTTCTGCGGCGAACTGAACGGAGTGCGATTCGTAAACGACTCCAAGGGGACTAACCCCGACGCGTCCATTAAGGCCGTGCAGGCTATAAAGGGCGGGATAATACTCATAGCTGGAGGATACGACAAGGATTCCGGATATGACGAACTGATAGAAGCCTTTGAAGGAAAAGTAAGGTATATGATGCTTCTCGGAGTTACGGCGCCTAAGATCAAAGCCGCGGCAGAGAGGCTTGGATTCACAGACTCCATTATCTGCAAAGACATGGAGGAATGTGTGAAAAAAGGATTTGAACTTGCTAAGCCGGGAGATACGGTACTGCTTTCTCCTGCGTGCGCAAGCTGGGATATGTACGACTGCTTTGAGCAGAGAGGAGAGCACTTCAAGAAGTGCGCGAAAGAACTGGGAGCGAAATGAGAAGTATCAGCCTGGACAGGACAAAACTGAGACCCGGAGATTTCATGCTGGTGATCATCACCATGGGACTGGTGATTTTTGGCGTTGTAATGGTATTCAGCGCCAGTTATTACTATGCCCTGAGCCGTGACGGCTCTGCGTACAGTTATCTTATCAGAGACGGCGCATGGGCTGTTTTTGGCACTGTGGCGATGTTTTTCATGGCTTTAATTGACTACAGGAAACTGAAGAAACTGGCGGTACCGCTGCTGGTGATCAGCATTCTGATGTTGGTCATGGTTCTCATACCGGGCGTCGGTGTTACTAGGAAAAACGCTACCAGATGGCTCGGCGTCGGCGGATTCACTATCATGCCGGGAGAGATAGCCAAGATCGCAGCGATTCTGTTCGTTGCGGCGTTTCTTGCGGCAAAACCTTCCAGGATAAAGTCCCTGACGAAGGGGATACTCCCCCTGTTTGCTCTGGCGGCATTGTTCGGCTTTCTGATCATGCGCCAGCCGAACCTTTCCACTGCTATCACAGTAGTGGCCATCATAGTGGTCATGATGCTGGTGGCAGGCATGAGCTGGGGATGGATCGGAGCTCTTATCGGCCTTTTCGTAGCCGGAGTCATGGCGCTCCTCACAGTAGGAAAGGGCAGTTACTGGTATACGCGAATGACGAGTTTTGCGGACCCGTTCAAGGATTTCCTGGGTGACGGTTATCAGGCGGCACAGTCGCTGATGGCCCTGGGAAGCGGAGGACTATTCGGAGTGGGACTCGGCAAGAGCATCCAGAAGACTCTTTATCTTCCTGAACCGCAGAACGACTTTATACTGGCGATCATAGGCGAGGAACTGGGATTCGTCGGAGTCGCCATACTTCTCATAGTATATATGCTCCTCATCTGGAGAGGAGTCCATATAGCGCTGAACGCGCCGGACCAGTTCGGTACGCTTCTAGCGGCCGGCATAACGGCGATGATCGGCATACAGGTGGTTCTCAATGTGGCAGTAGTCACATCATCCATGCCGCCGACAGGTATCACGCTCCCGTTCGTAAGCTACGGCGGAAACGCTCTGCTTATATTCATGGGATCAATGGGCGTGATGCTCAACATATCCAGACATTCGGCTGAACGGGCAAAACCTCTTTCAGTCGAAGATGACATCCCTGAAAGGGAGGTGTAGATCATGAAAGTGATAATGACAGGCGGAGGCACGGGAGGACACATTTATCCTGCTATCGCCATAGCCGACAAGATAAAGGAAGAACAGCCTGACACGGAGATACTTTTTGTAGGGACCGAGCACGGCCTCGAGAAGAAGATCGTGCCGCAGAACGGATATCCGATACAGTTCGTCACTGCGGAAGGCATAGACAGGAAAAATCTTCTTAGGAACGTGAACGTGGCGAGGAAACTCCTGAAGGGAAAAGTCGAAGCCAAAAGGATCGTCGAGGATTTTGGGCCGGACGTGGTCATCGGTACAGGGGGCTATGCCAGTGCGCCGATCATCAAGGCAGGATTCAAATACGGAGCGAGAGTGTACATCCACGAATCCAACGCTTTTCCGGGACTGACCAACAGAGTTTCGGAAAAATATACCCGAAAGGTCTTTTTAGGTTTTGCGGATGCGGCGAAACATTTCAAACAGCCGGAAAAACACGTGCTCACGGGCAACCCGGTAAGGAAGGAATTTTTTTCACTTGATAAAAATGAAGCCAGAAAAGATCTGAACATAGATGCCGGAAAATTTATTGTTCTTGCTTTTGGCGGAAGCCAGGGAGCTGGAAGGATAAACAAGGCGATGATGGATGTCATTAAGCGCTACAACGGCGCCGAAGGTATCGATATAATCCTGGGAACGGGAAGTTTCTATTACGATGCTATCCTTCATGAACTGGAGAACATGGGCGTAAAGCCTGCTGAAAACATCCGGATCATGGAATACATCAACGATATGGACAAATATCTGACATCAGCCGATATGGTCATCAGCAGAAGCGGTGCACTTACTGTGGCGGAAGTGTGCGTATGCGGCAAACCGGCCGTATTCATTCCGTCGCCTATCGTAACAGGGAACCATCAGTTCTATAACGCCAAGGCAGTCGCCGACGAAGGCGGAGCGTTTATACTGGAGGAAAAAGAGCTGTCGGGCGAAAAAGTTTCCGAGTACATCGATATGCTCAGGACTGACGCGGACCTTCTCGGAAAAATGTCTGAAGCAAGCAGAAAATGCGCGCTCACAGACGCTACAGATGTGATATACGCTAACATTAAGGAATAGATAATATGGACGACAGGGTTATCCGCCCGGAAGAAACAGGGGCTGAGGACAACAGAATACAGGAACCTTACGAGATACCGGAGAAAGAAAGCCGGTATTTTGAAGGTGAAGTAGATGAAGTGCCGCCCATTGATATCCCGGACGAGGAACTCTACGCCATGGATTACGGCAGCGGCGGAAGCGGGGATTCGGGTGATTCGAAGCCGAGAAAGAGAAGGAGAAGCAGGAATTATCTTCTGCGGATAGGCATCCTGATCCTTATAATCGTGGTCGCTGTTGTATTTATGAAGTCCGACTATTTTCTCGTAAAGAAGATAAAGGTGTACGGCAATCACAAATACTCGAGGGCATACATACTCAAGAAGGCTGAAATAAAGAAAAACAAAAACATTATCTTTGACATAGACACATCAGACGGCGAGGACGCGCTACTTGCCAATCCGTATTTTGCGGAGGCGTCCATAGAAAGAGACATGCCTGACAGGATAGTAGTCAGGGTAAAGGAAAGACGGAACGCGGCAAGGATAAAAAGAGGCAGCAGATATTACATCGTAGACAGGGACGGCGTGCTTCTCAGGAAGACGAAGAAAAAGCTGCACGTTACGCTGCTGAAAGGTGTGAAGCCCGAAAAGACCGAACTGGGTGAAACGGTAAGCGCCAAGAACCAGAAACTGTTTGACCGAAATCTGAAACTCCTGAGGATCATCAGAAGAGGGGACCTGTACTTCAAAAAGATAGATCTCACGGAAAGGGATCTGAAGTTGTATGTAAAAAGCAAGCTCTACGTCAAAGGCGAAGAGAGTGACATAATACATTCTATTGAAAACGGGAATCTGAGAAAAGTTATATACGATCTCAAGAAAAAACACGTTGACAAGGGTACCATAACCGTACTCAAGGACGATTATATCTCCTTCGGAAAGAAGCTCAGATAACCCGGAAATATTGATTTTACAGCACTTTCAGGCAGCCTTAAAAAAGCATGCGGGGCAGCCGGGAATATGTGAAAAATGAGCGCATACACGAAAAATTGTGGCATATGCGCTTTTTCTGTGTTATAATACACCATAGATTGTATGATTAAGCAAATAATGATCGCACATTGAACCATATTATTAGGAGGTATTTTCTGATGTTGCAATTCGAAATGAATGACCAGAATGTCGCTGCGCGTATCAAAGTTGTCGGAGTCGGCGGCGGCGGATGTAACGCAGTTAACAGGATGATAGATTCGGGCGTGAAAGGCGTGAACTTCATGGCCATCAATACCGACAAGCAGGCTCTTGGCAGATGCAAGGCCGAGACCAAGCTCCAGATCGGTGAGAAGCTGACAAAGGGTCTGGGCGCAGGCGGCAACCCTGACGTAGGACAGAAGTCGGCTGAAGAGAACCTTGAGGACATCACCAAATTCATCGGCGAGTCAGACATGGTATTCGTAACAGCCGGAATGGGCGGCGGTACAGGAACAGGAGCTGCTCCGATAATCGCCAAAGTAGCTAAAGACGCAGGCGCTCTTACAGTAGGCGTGGTTACAAAGCCGTTCACATTCGAAGGAAAGAAGAGAAGCGAACATGCTGAACTCGGTATCAAATACCTGAAGAAGTATGTGGACTCACTGGTCATAGTTCCCAACGATAAACTTCTGCTTCAGTCTGAAGCCAATACATCCCTGCTGGATGCTTTCAATATGGCAGACGAAGTCTTGAAGCAGGGCGTACAGGGCATTTCGGACATCATCACTGATGACAGCCTGATCAACCTTGACTTTGCTGACGTACAGACAGTCATGAAGGACAAGGGTGTTGCCCACATGGGAGTCGGATCCGGCCAGGGCGAATCAAAGGTAGAAGACGCTGTAAAGAACGCTATCGAGAGCCCGCTGCTTGAGACCAGCATTGAAGGAGCCAAGGCTATCCTCCTGAATATCGCAGGCGGATACGATATGACGCTGCAGGAAGTTACCAGCGTTGCTGACAAGGTAACGGAAGCTGCAGATCCGGAAGCTATGGTAATCTTCGGAGCTTCGATCAATGAGAACCTCCAGGACGAAGTCATCGTTACAGTAATCGCTACAGGTTCTGACGGAAGCGGACTTGAGACCGGATATGACGTCGAAGAAACTGTAGAAGACGAAAAGGAAAAAGAAAGAGAAGAAGTGGAGAGAGCATTTGACCAGCGCCAGCAGGAGCTTGAGACAAAAGTAGATCTTACGGGCGCGTCACAGAACTCATTCACGATCCCGACATTCCTCAAGAGCGAAGACCTGGCAAAGAAGGATGAATAATGAGCATGCAGCGGCGCAGATACCGGGCCGCGGAGCACATCACACTTCAGATAATACTGTTCAATGAATATATCGTGCATGTCCTTTGCGGGCATGCACGTTTTTTTAGCCGGCAGGCGCCGGGAAAACGGCAATTACAAAACACATATTATGTAAATAAGAAAGGCCGAAATATTCTGTAAATACTGGAAATCAGCGCCAAAATGAGATACAATGTAGTATCGTAATAGTAGCGTGGAGGAGTGTGTCCATTTTGACAGCTATTTCATCAAAGGACAACAGCATATATAAGATGTGCGAGAAGCTCGCCCTGAAAAAATACAGAGACAGGTTTTCGGCTTATCTGATAGAGGGGGAAAACCTTGTCGGTGAAGCAATAGACACCGGACAGGATATTCTCCATATCATCATCAGCCAGGATGCGGATATAGATCCGGGGCTTCTTGAAAAAACCGGCGCCGGAGGCAAAGCAGTCTTTATGAAGGGCAGTCTTTTTGATAAGACCGCCCAGACAAAAACAAGCCAGGGAATTCTGGCTATAGTTTCGAAGACACCGCTGCAGGTTTCTGAAATGAAACTGCCTGAAAACAGCAATGTTCTTATTCTGGACAGGATACAGGACCCCGGGAATCTGGGGACTATGATCAGGACAGCTGACGCGGCAGGATACGGATGCATCGTCGCCGTCAAAGGCACAGGTGATATCTATGCGCCAAAGGTAGTGAGAGCAGCGGCAGGTTCGCTGTTTCGGATCCCTGTAGTATACGCAGACAGCGACAAGAAGGTGATAGAGCTTATGAGGTCATGGAAAAAGAAGATATTCTGCACCTCATTCGATACTGAGACCATGTATTACAGCGCGGATCTTTCCCAAAACGCTGCTGTGATTATAGGCAACGAGGGAAACGGTGTCTCGGAAAACTTTATAAGAGAAGCGGATGAATTGATTAAGATCCCTATGAAGGGGGAAGTTGACTCACTTAACGCGGCAGTCGCAGCAGCCATACTGATGTATCATTCGGTACTGCAGGCGAAGGCTATATAAACGACCGGAACGATCGGACGAATAAAGAAAGGATAAACGGTAAAATGAAGGATCAGTTAAACAAGATCTTACAGAACGCAAAAGACAAGCTTGAGCAGGCGAAGGACAGAGCGGATATCGAGGATATCAGAGTAAAAGTCCTCGGTAAAAAGGGAGAACTTACCGCTATACTCAAATCAATGGGTCAGCTCAGCAAAGACGAACGTAAGGAACTGGGACAGGCAGCCAACAAGGCAAGAGCTGAGATCGAACAGCTCATCAATAACAAGTTCGAGGAAGCCAAGGAAGCTGCGAAGGCGCTCAGGTTCAAGAAGGAAAGGATCGACGTTACAGAACCGGGAAAATCCATAGGACTGGGCGTGAAGCATCCTCTCACCATCACCATAGAGGAGATTTCAAGAATATTCATGTCTATGGGCTTTTCCATTGCGGAAGGGCCTGAAGTAGAGACAGTTTTCTATAACTTTGACGCTCTTAACGCGGGACCGAACCACCCCGCCAGAGACTGGAGCGACACTTTCTACATCAATGACGATGTGCTTCTCAGGACCCAGACGTCACCGGTACAGGTAAGGACCCTGCTGAAGCAGAAACCGCCGATCAAGGTCATCTCACCGGGAAGATGTTTCAGATGCGATACGCCGGACGCTACGCATTCACCCATGTTCCATCAGGTAGAGGGGCTGGTAGTCGATGAAGGCATCACCATGGCGGACCTTAAGGGAACACTGGACAGCATGGCCAAGCAGCTCTTCGGAAGTTCGACAAAGACCAAGTTCAGGCCTCACCACTTCCCGTTCACCGAGCCCAGCGCAGAGATGGACGTAACCTGCTTCAAGTGCGGCGGCAAAGGATGCAGAGTATGTAAGGGAAGCGGCTGGATAGAGATCCTGGGATGCGGAATGGTACATCCCAACGTACTGAAGGTCGGTAACGTAGATACGGAAAAATACACAGGATTCGCCTTCGGAATGGGCGTTGAAAGAATCGCGATGTTGAAGTATGGGATCGATGATATCAGATTGTTCTATGAAAACGATATGCGTTTCATCGAACAGTTCAAATAGGAGGCGGACAGATGTTAGTACCAATTGAATGGCTTAAGGATTATACAGACATAAACGTGAGCACAGAAGAATTCTGTGACAGGATGATAATGTCAGGCTCCAATCTGGAGACTGTCGAATATTTCGGCGAGGATATAAAGAAGGTCGTAGTCGGAAAGATAGTAAAGATAGAAAAGCACCCGGATGCCGACAAACTGAGAGTCTGCAGGGTGGACGTAGGCGAAGAGGATATGCTGCAGATCATATGCGGAGCGCCTAACGTATACGAAGGCGCCATGGTGCCTGTAGCGCTCCACAAGAGCCACATACCGGGACCTCTCCACGGACAGCCGAAGCAGGAAGGCGGAGTCAAGATCACAAAGGGCAAACTCAGAGGAGTAGAAAGCTTCGGAATGATCTGCTCGGCCGGAGAACTGGGATTTGACGACAAGGTAGTCCCCGTATTCATAAAAGACGGTATCTGGCTTCTGCCGGATGACCTGGTGCCGGGAACCGATTTCGTTGAAGCCATGGGCATAAAGAACGCCGTAGTGGACTTTGAGATAACGCCGAACAGGCCTGACTGCCTGGCTATGATGGGAATGGCAAGGGAAGCGGCGGCTACCTTCGGAACAGAGCTCAAGTATCCCGACACACAGTGTCAGAACGAAACAGACGAAAAAGCCGAAGACTATATCTCCATCGAGATCAAGAATCCGGATCTCTGCAAGAGATATGCCGGAAGAATAGTGACGGACGTAAAGATAGAGCAGAGCCCCTGGTGGCTACAGAAGCGTCTTATGTACGCAGGAATGCGCCCGATCAACAACATAGTTGATATAACCAACTTCGTAATGCTTGAATACGGACAGCCGATGCATGCTTTTGATATCAGACAGCTGGAAGACAGCAAGATCATCGTTGAGACAGCCAAAGAGGGCGAAAAATTTACGACTCTTGATGAGACCGAAAGGACTCTCACCGGCGATATGCTGATGATCAAGGACGGAAAGAAACCGGTTGCCATAGCAGGCGTCATGGGAGGCCTCAATTCAGAGATCGAAGAAGATACGACGACTATACTTGTTGAGTCGGCCAACTTTAATGGAGACAGCATCAGAGCCACGTCAAAGAAACTGGGTCTGAGGACGGAAGCTTCATCCAGATTCGAAAAGGGTATAGACCCTAATCTCTGTCAGGCGGCTGCAGACAGATTCTGCAGACTGGTGGAGATACTGGGATGCGGTAAAGTCGCGAAAGGAACGGTAGACGTTTATCCGGCAGTTGAAGAGGCAAAGTCTGTAGACGTGAGAGTCGACAGAGTCAACAGTGTGCTTGGTATCGATCTTTCAAGGGAAGAGATGGTATCCATGCTGGAGGCCCTCGAGATGAAAGTCGAAGGCGAAGGAAATATCATGACCGTTACCCCTCCGACAGTAAGGCAGGACCTGCTTGAAGAGGTGGATTACATCGAAGAGGTAGCCAGAATGTACGGCTACGACAAGATGCCTGTAACTCTTCCGAAGAGCAATACGGAAGCAACAAAGCCTGAGACATGGGTGCTCAAGGATCTGGCCAGAGACACTCTCTGCGCTATGGGACTTGACGAGATACAGACATATTCCTTCGTCAGCCCGAAGGGAGTGGACAATATAAGGCTGGGAGAAGAGACCTGGGAGCGTAATTTCGTGCGCATCCTGAATCCTCTCGGTGAGGAGAACTCTGTAATGAGGACGGTGCTTACCCCGAATATGCTTGAGGTACTTGGAAGGAACTATTCCAGGAAACTCGAAAGCGCCAAAGCTTTTGAGATAGGTAACACATTCTTCGGGAGCATCAACGATCCAATGGGCCTTCCTGAGGAGCACGATGCCCTGTGTATAGGCCTTTACGGCGACGGAGCGGATTTCTTCACACTGAAGGGGATCATAGTTGAACTCCTGAAGATAATGGGAATCAATGATATAGAGTTCATTCCGGAGGAAAACTGCGGAGCATATCATCCGGGAAGATGCGCCAGAATAATGGTCAACATACTTGACTATGTATTGAGACACAAGGACGAGATCGATACTACTGATCCGGAGGCTCTTGCGCCCGTTGAACTGGGAATAATGGGTGAAGTACATCCGGACGTTGCTGAAAAGTATGGAATCAATACCAGAACTTACTGCTGCGAACTGAGATTCAACATCATGGCGGATATAGCCAATGTTGAAAAGGCGTTCAAACCGCTGCCTAAGTATCCTGCGGCAACAAGAGATATCGCTGTCGTAGTGGACGACGATATACCTGTTGGACAGATGGTAAGCATTATCACTTTCGCGGGCGGTGAGCTTCTGGAAGATGTGAAACTCTTCGACATATACAGGGGCGAACAGGCAGGTGAAGGCAAGAAGAGCGTTGCTTTCACACTGACGTACAGAGACCCTGAAAAGACGCTGACAGATGAAGAAGTGACAGAAGTCCACGATAAGATAGTAAATGCCCTCACAACAGGCGTTGAAGCCGTTTTGAGAGAGATGTAGCAGGAAAGGAAGGAGCTATGGATAACAACAAAGTAAGTGTAAAAATCTATGGGCAGGAATATGTTATCGCAGGTGAGAGCCCGCGTCAGCGTATAGTCAAGATCGCTGCGTATGTAGACAACAAGATGCATGAGATCAACGAACTTGTAGCCCCGGGACCGGCATCCAGCCTTGCGGTTCTTTCTGCAGTGAACATCTGTGACGAGCTGTTTGACGCTCAGGAGCAGACAGAAGAACTTGAAAAGCAGAATGCTCAGCTCCAGAAAGACGTGCAGCACTACGTACAGCTCTGGGACGAGGCTAAGAAGACCTACATCGAGCAGAAGGAAGAAGGACAGGTCATCATTCAGCAGAAGGATGCCCTCCAGAGACAGCTTTCTGACAAAGACAGAGAGATCAGGAACATGAAGGACCTGGTACAGGCCGCGGACAAAGAGGCAGAGGAGAAAGCCGCTGCGTCAGTTCATGAACTTGAAGAAAAATGCAGAGAGCTTGAGAACAGTTTCTTCGATATCCAGATGGAGAATATCCAGCTGAAGAAGGAACTGGGCACTTACAAACGTGATACAGAAGAATAGGATCTCATTTTTTCAGCAGGCAGAAGGCAGAAAATGAAAGAAAAAGCACTGGCAGTTCTGGAATACGACAAGATCATCCGGCTTCTGACTGATCAGGCGGGTTCCGACATGGCAAAAGAGATCATATCGGAACTCAGGCCTTTTTGTGATGTCAGACAGATACGTGACGGCCTTGAAGAGACCACCGAAGCGGTAAACCTTATCATTCATAAAGGACCGCTGCCTTTGGGTGGTTTTTATGATATTTCAGACAGCGTGCATTTCGCCCGAAAAGGCGGAGTGCTGACCATGAGCCAGCTGCTTCACGTGAGATACAATCTTTCCATAGCCCGCAGAGTAGTCACTTTCCTGAAAAGCGACATACCTGAGATACCGGCCATAATGAGCCTTGCCGAGCTTATAGTACCGGCGGGAAAACTGGAAGAGGATATAGACAGGTGTATCGTCTCCGAAGATGAGATGTCTGACAACGCCAGTACGGAACTCCGCGATATACGCAGATCCATCGCAAGGCAGAAGGACTCCATCAAGGCTAAGATGGACAGGATCGTTTATTCCATAGGGAATCAGGCGTTCCTACAGGATGCCATCGTAACGGTAAGGGACGGCAGATACGTGGTGCCTGTCAAGCAGGAATACAAAAATCAGATGCCCGGTGTGATCCATGATGAGAGTTCCACCGGCGCAACCGTGTTCATAGAGCCTCAGGTCATCGTCAACATGAACAATGAACTGAGGGAACTGGAACTTGCGGAAAGGGCTGAGATGGACAGGATCCTGGGAGAGCTTTCCCAGGGAGTGTCCGAGCATTTCCACGATATCATCAATAACCAGAAGCTGATGACACAGCTGGATATCATAATGGCCAAAGGCAAACTTTCCGTGTTATATCAGGGAGAGGAGCCGGGCGTTACAGACGATGTGGCTGACAGGCTGGTTCTCAAGTCGGCGAGACATCCTCTCATCGATCCTGAAAAGGTAGTTCCCGTGGACGTTTCGCTGGGCGGCGATTACCGCATACTGGTCATCACAGGCCCGAACACCGGCGGCAAGACCGTGACATTAAAGACTATCGGCCTGATGGTGCTCATGGCGCAGACGGGACTTCATATACCTGCGGCTTCCGGCAGTATGATACCGGTATTTCAGAAAGTTTTCGCCGATATCGGCGATGAGCAGAGCATAGAGCAGAGTCTTTCCACTTTCTCATCACACATGAAGAACATAGTGGAGATAATGGATGACGCTGACGATTCCTCGCTGGTGCTGCTGGATGAGCTGGGGGCGGGCACAGACCCGACGGAAGGAGCGGCTCTGGCTATTTCCATACTTGAGGAGCTTTTCAGGCGGAACGTAAGGACTGCTGCGACGACACACTATACAGAACTGAAGAAATACGCCATCAGCACGGAAGGCGTAGAAAACGCGTCCATGGAATTCAACGTGGAGACACTGAGTCCCACCTACAGACTGGCCATGGGCATACCGGGAAAGTCCAACGCCTTTGAAATATCAGGCAAACTGGGGCTTTCACAGGATATAACAGACAGGGCGAAGATGCTCCTGGACGGCGGGGATATCCGCTTCGAGGAAGTGATCTCAGCTCTTGAAGAAGACAAGAGAAAAGCTGAAGAAGAGCGGGACGAGGCCATAATGCTCAATGTGGCCATGAAAAAGCAGAAGGCTGATCTCGATAACAAGATGCGCAGATTCGAAGAGCAGCGGGAGAATATGCTCAACGACGCGAAAGCCCGTGCCAGGGACATCATAAAAGACGCGCAGAACACAGCTAAGGAAGTGCAGGCCGAACTCAAAGAACTGAATAAGATCGACAGTATGGGCGAGCGGAATAAACGGTTCGACAAAAACCGCAAAAGGCTCAAAGACAAAGCCGGCCAGTACAGGGAAAAGATAATCAAAGAAGTAAACGACAACCCGGTGGCTCCGGAGGACTTAAGGCTCGGTGACAGAGTCAAAGTCCTGACCCTGGGCCAGAAGGGCGAGATAATAGGGCTTCCCGACGAGAAAGGAAACCTGCAGGTGCAGGTGGGAAGCCTGAAGGTAAACGCCAACGTGGAAGATATAATGCTGATCGAAGGCGGCGCGATGGGGACCAACAGACAGAAGAAGGTCAGCTCATCCTACGGCAGCATGTACAAACAGAAGGCAAAGACCGTTTCTGTGCAGGTGGACGTCAGAGGAAAGAGCCTGGATGAAGCCATACCGGAAGTTGAAAAGTATTTGGACGACGCTTTCATGGCGGGACTTGAAGAAGTCACAATCATACATGGAAGAGGGGAAGGCATACTGCGAAGCGGTATACAGCAGATGCTGAAGAAGAATAAACAGGTGAAAAGTTTCCGCGCCGGGGATTTCCATGGAGGCGGAGACGGTGTCACAGTAGTTAAGATGAACGTATAAAGGAGAAGCAGGAGAATGAACGATTACAGGGATCTGATAACTCAGGCGGTCATGGACGCCACAGAAGGTCTGGAGGCAGAAGACGTGAAGGCGCTGGTTGAGATACCGGCAGACAATAAGATGGGGGACTACGCTTTCCCGTGCTTCAAGCTGGCGAAGGTGATGCGCAAAGCCCCGCCGCTGATCGCGAAGGATATTGCGGAAAAGATATCCGGCAACCCGCTTTTTGAAAAAGTGGAGCAGGTCAACGCTTATGTGAATATTTTCATTTCCAGAAGCGCTTACATTGAAGACGTGATCAAAGAAGCCAACGGAAAAGGCGCTGATTTCGGAAAGAGCGATTTAGGCGCAGGCAAGAAAGTGATCGTGGAATATTCATCGCCTAACATAGCCAAGCCTTTCCATATAGGACATATCAGAAGCACCGTAATAGGAAACTCAATATACAAGATATTTGACTGCCTCGGATATGATACAGTAAGGATCAATCACCTGGGTGACTACGGCACCCAGTTCGGAAAGATGATCTGCGCCTACAGGCACTGGGGAAGCAAAGAAGAGGTGGAGAAGGAGCCTATCAAGACGCTTCTGAAATACTACACCAGATTCCACGAAGAGGCGGAAAAAGATCCGGATCTGGATCAGGAAGCAAGGGATATTTTCACCAAGCTGGAAAACGGTGAGAAGGAAGAACTGGAACTGTGGACATGGTTCAGAGAAGAGTCGCTGAAGGAATTCACCACCGTATATAAGATGCTGGGTATCGAGTTCGATTCCTACGCGGGAGAAAGCTTCTATTCAGACAAGATGCCTGCTGTAGTGGATGAACTGAAGGAAAAGGGTCTCCTTGAAGAATCGGAGGGCGCTATGGTCGTAAATCTTGAGGATTACGACCTTGGCGTGGCGCTGATCACCAAATCGGACGGATCGACTCTTTATATCACCAGAGATATAGCCGCGGCCATATACAGGAAACAACACTATGATTTCTACAAGAACGTTTATGTGGTGGCTTCGCAGCAGAACCTGCATTTCCAGCAGTGGATCAAGATAGTGGAACTGCTCGGCTATGACTGGGCAAACGACTGTGTTCACGTGCCTTTCGGACTGGTAAGCCTTGAAGAGGGCACCATGTCAACAAGACACGGCAGGGTCGTATTTCTGGAGGACGTACTCAACAAGGCCGTTGAAAAGACCAGAGAGATCATAGTCGAAAAGAATGTCGTAACAGACAATATTGACGAGACCGCTGCCATGGTAGGTATAGGGGCTGTAATGTTCCAGGAACTTTCCAACAACAGGATAAAAGACTATACCTTCTCATGGGACAAGGTGCTCAACTTTGACGGCGAAACAGGACCGTACGTACAGTACACATACGCCAGGGCAAAGAGCGTGCTCCGCAACGCGGGCGATGACGTGGTTGCCAAAGCGGAAGCTGCTGAAGGTCTTGATATGCAGTATATCTCAGGCGACAGCGCCTATGAGCTGGCGAAACTCATATATGCCTTCCCGGCAGTGATCGGGGAAGCCGCCAAAAAGTATGAGCCTTCTGTCGTAACAAGGCACATAGTTGATGTGGCCCAGGCCTTCAACAGGTTCTACCATGATGAGCATATACTTGTGGATAACGAAGAAGAGAAGCTGGCGAAGACAGCCCTTGTCATCGCTGCGGCCAATACCATAAAGAACGGACTGGGACTTCTTGGCATTTCAGCGCCGGAGAAGATGTAAAAACCGCGCCGGAGAGAAGACAGGACATGAGATACGAAGGAAGCATATACAGGCCTCCAAGCGAGGCGTACAGTTATATATTGCAGGTAACGATAGGGTGCGCTCATAACAGGTGCACCTTCTGCAGTATGTTCAAAGATAAGAAGTTCAGAGTAAGAGACGTGAAAGAGGTCTTCGAGGATCTGGATATGGCCCGGGCGCGTTTCAGATCTGTTGGGAGGATATTCCTGGCTGACGGCGACGCGCTGTGTCTTGCCACCGATAAGCTCCTTGCGATCCTTACAAGAATAAATGAACTTTTTCCCGAGTGCGAGAGGGTAACGGTTTACGGCTCTCCGAAAGACGTGCTCCGGAAAACTCCCGAAGAACTGAAGCTGCTCCGGGATAACGGAATAGAGATAATATACATCGGCGCGGAATCGGGAAGCGATAAAGTATTAAAGGACATATGCAAGGGTTCCACCCGCGACGAGATAATCACCGCGGTCAGAAAGATCGAAGACGCAGGAATCAAAGCCTCGGTCACTTTCATATCCGGACTTGCGGGCCGGGACGGCTGGGAAGAGCACGCAGTCGAAACAGGTACCATGATAAGTGAGATGGATCCGTCATATGTGGGTCTCCTTACACTGATGACAGAGCCTGCGGCGCCGCTGACAAGAGACATAGCGGAGGGAAAGTTCAAATTGCTTACCGCGGAGGAAGTAGTTGCTGAGACGCTGCTTCTCGTAAAGAACATAGATGTGAAGGGGCCGTGCGTATTCAGAAGCAACCACGCGTCCAATTACGTTTCACTCAGAGGCGATCTGCCACGGGACAAAGAGACCATGCTGGCGAAACTGAGGATGGCAATGGAGGATCACGGAATGCTCAAGGACGAGAGGTTCAGGATGCTTTAGATCATTCCTGTGCTCCCGGCTGAACGGGCATACATACGATTATGAACAGGCAGTTTTTCTGCCTGTTTTTTTGATGCGTGAAGAGCGATATCCGTTTTTTTCATAATATTGAAGGCTTTTTTGCAATTAATATAACAAAACTGCCAAACACAAGATGAAACTGCAAGAAGGGAACATGCCTGTTGTGATAGGTTTAATCTGTATAGGAATAATCAGACTTAACAAGGCATTGACAGAAAGAGAAGGCAAGAGGTCTAAGCAATGAAAAGAAGGAAAAACTGGAAAGTATTAGTGGCTGTGATAGTCGCGCTTACGATGACTTTTTCCAATTTCCAGATGTCTTTTGCGGTAAACGCGGAAACACCTGTGGAAGATGGCAGCGCTAATCAGGAAAGCATAACTACAGAGACGCCGGAGGATGAAGGTGCTGTATCCGGCGATAATGGTGAAGGCCTTCAGCAGGGCGCATCAGATGAAAGCTCTGAGGAAGAACAGACCGGGGTGGATGAAGGATCTGTGACAGAGACAGATGAGCAGGGTTCTTCCGGCAGCGGGGATTCGCAGAAGGCAGTAGAACCCGCAGCGGGTGACCAGACCGGGAGAAGAGCTGCGAAGAAGGCGCCCGCTTCGCCTCTGAAAGCAGCCGGGGATCCTTCCGTGATCGAGATGCAGAAAAGAGGGATTCAGGTCAATCTCTTCGATTACGGCCCGGCAGCTATTGATAGTGGCTGGTCCAACGAGTATAGGGCTGAGAATAATATGGGAATCAATGAGAACAAGACTCTGAAATTCTATTCAAACGGACTTGTAGGAAATGGGTACAACAACTGGACCGGATCGCCAAGTTACCAGAATGGAACCGGCGCGGCGGCCAACCAGGGTATCGTTCAGAACACGCTGGAAGGCGGATATCCCAAGCTTGCAGTGGGTGGAAAAGACAGTCTGGCTTACCTCTTCGATCCGGAAACGTCTAACGACTACAGAACAGATTACTTAGGCGTGGATGGACTGCTATACAAAGCCAATCCGGAGGGCAGCGGCTCTGACTATAGAGTAAAATACGCGTGCGAGGATTATTATGCCCGCATGAATGAATCAACCAAACAGTTTACACTCAGTGAACCGTACTATTGTCTGGAACAGGAGGCCAGCGGGCTTATAGGATTCTTTCCGTTCAATGATCCGGATACGAGCAAAACGGAAGTATCCGGCGCTAATATGAACGCAAACGGAGGATATTACAACCATCATTTCGGCATGACCATGGACGCTTACTTCGCTGTGAATGAGTCCGGGCAGCTTGATGGGGAAGATATGACTTTTGAGTTCTCCGGAGATGACGACATGTGGGTATTCATTGACGGAGTACTTGTCCTCGACATAGGCGGCATCCATCAGCCTGTTTCTGGGAAGATCAACTTCAAAGACGGAACTGTTTCCATGGGCCAGGCCCCGATATACGACGGAAACCACGCAGGCGCGACGATCATGTCCGCTGTTCAGCAGGTAGGCACTGACAACAGACAGCAGGCAACTGACGGCAGAAACTCTTTCTACTATGATCAATACGGAAACATAGGAATTCTTACCGGCGACAATATGAACCTCGCGAAGATATTTGAGCGCGCGGGAAAGACATGGAATTCCGAACCGTATGTGAAACACCATATTCAGGCCTTCTATCTGGAGCGGGGCGGAATGTACTCCAATCTGGACATTTCCATGAACCTTATGATGATCAAATCCATCGATGTGCAGAAGAAGGTCGTTAATAAAGACGGTGAAGAGATCACCGATTTTTCTGACTACTATGCCGATGAGGATGATACATATGATTATGCGGTAAATGTAGCCAAAGAAGGATCCACGACAGAATTCTTCCGCTATGATGGAACTAATGACAGTTCCATGGGCAAGTATAAGTTTGAGGGATACGACGTATACGAATACAACGGATCTGAATGGGTGAAGATGGCAGACAGCGCCAAGCCGCAATTCAGTTCGGACGGCGTGATTTCACTGAAGAAGAACCAGAAGCTGCGGATCAACGGCATCCCTATTGACCGAACATATTACATACAGGAACTCAACGTGGATTCTGACAAGTATTCCGATACGATGATCGGTGACGAAGTACTGGATAAGACAGAAGATGACGGGACTTACTCAGTAGACAGTGACAAGACCACACCTGAGGTAACGGAAGTGACCACCTTCTCCAATGTGGCTATCGAAAAGAAAGAGCCTCATAAAAATGAGACAGCGCCTTACGAAGGTAACGGGACTCTTGGCGGGGTAAGGCCGGGTGATGAGATCACCTATGAGATAAGCTATTCAAATACATATGACAAAGCAGCAACAGTAAAGATAACCGACCAGCTGGACGCAAATGTTGAATTCGTTTCTGCCAGCGACGGCGGGACACTTTCGGACGGGACCGTAACATGGAACCTTGAGGATGTTGCGGCAAAGACCGACGGTACCGTTACACTCAAAGTCAAAGTCAAAGACAGCGCGAAGACCGTCGGAAAGGTTGAGAATACCGCGTCTGTAAAAGTAGGCAACCATGACGCCCAGGAGACGGAGACGGTGACCAATCCGGTCACAGAACCGGAGAAAGAGGAGACTGATCCTTATCAGGGAACAGGTACTCTTGGTATGGTCATGCCCGGGCAGACCGTGGAATATAAGATCACATATAAAAACTATAAAGATCAGGCGGCGGATATTTCCATTAAAGATAAACTGGATCCGAACGTTGAGTTCGTTTCTGCCAGCGACGGCGGAACCAACAGCAGCGGAACAGTCAATTGGACCATTTCCGGAGTTGAGGCAGGGGCTGAAGGAACGGTGACCCTGAAAGTCAAAGTAAAGGACAGCGCCAAAGAAGCAGGAAAGATCGTCAATACGGCAACCGTAAAGGTAGGAAATGACAATTCTATCGAAACCAATGAAGTAGAAAACCCGGTTCCGAATCCAAAGAAGACAGAGACCGAGCCTTATGAAGGAAGCGGCGTCCTTGGCGTTGTGAACGTAGGTGATGAGATCACATATAAGATCCAGTATAAGAATTATAAGAACGAGGCAGCCAACGTCGTTATCACGGACAAACTGGATGCAAACGTGGATTTTGTCAGCGCTTCAGATGAAGGAGCAGAAGAAAACGGAACTGTTAAATGGACCATTACGAATGTGCCGGCAGGAGATTCCGGTTACGTTACGCTTACCGTCAAGGTCGGTGAAGGCGCAAGAGAGCCGGGAAAAGTCGTGAATACTGCCAGCGTAAAGGTAGGCAACGACGATGCCGTGGATACAGAAACAGTAGAAAACCCGGTACCACAGAATCATAAGACAGAGACCGAGCCTTATGAAGGAAACGGCACACTCGGAGGAGTAAAACCGGGCGATGAGATCACATATAACATCGAATACAAGAACTACAAGTCAGAGACTGCGACTGTAAAAATCACCGATGTGCTTGATGAAAACGTTGAATTCGTTTCTGCCAGCGACAGCGGCACTGAATCAGGCGGTACAGTCACGTGGTCTGTCGCAAACGTTGCGGCCGGTGAAACAGGACATGTCACCCTGAAAGTGAAGGTGAAGAGTTCGGCAGTAACTGCGGGCGAGGTAGAGAACAAAGCCTCAGTACAGGTCGGAAACGATTCGGAGTACGATACCGAGACAGTTACCAACCCTGTTCCCGAGAACCCGAAGAAAATGGAGACACAGCCTTATCAGGGTACAGGCGACGACGCAGTGGAAGTTCTGGGCGCTGTTAAGGTCGGCGACAATATCACATACACCATCAGCTATAAGAACTATAAAACTGAAAAGGCAGACATAGTCATCAGCGATAAACTTGATGAGAACGTGGAATTCGTATCTGCGTCAGATGGCGGAAGCAATACGTCCGGCACAGTTAAGTGGACCATCAAAGACGTTGCGCCCGGAGAATCCGGCATGGTGACACTTGTCGTCAAAGTCAAAGAGGGCGCCAAAGAAGCCGGCAAGGTGGACAACAAGGCGTCAGTTAAGGTCGGAAACGACAACGAGTTCGAAACTAATATAGAGGAAAACCCTGTTCCCGAAGAGCCGGTCAAGAACGAGACGGCGCCCTATGAAGGCAACGACAGTTTCATTCCGGATCCGGATGATTCGTCAAAGCTCATAGAAAACGAAGCAGGGGAGCTGGGCGCTGTAAAGACAGGCGATGAGATCACATATACTATCAGTTACAAGAACTATAAGTCTGAGAAAGCAGATATCATCATCAGAGACACGCTTGATAAGAACGTTGAATTCGTTGAAGCATCCGATGAGGCGACAGAAGAAGACGGAACAGTAACGTGGACCGTAAAGGATGTTGCAGCCGGCGGAGAGGGCACAGTCACCCTTAAGGTAAAGGTGAAGGATTCAGCCCAGCAGGCAGGAAAGGTCGTGAACAGCGCTTCGGTACAGGTTGGCAACGATACGGAATTTGATACCGGTACAGTAACCAATCCGGTACCTGAAGACCCATCAAAGAAGGAAACCAGTCCATATCAGGGCAATGACGAGTTTATACCTGATCCGTCCGATCCGGACAAGACTGTGGAGAACACTGCAGGAGAGCTTGGAGCTGTAAAGGTTGGCGACCAGATCACATATCAGATAAGTTATACAAATTATAAGAGCACAGCGGCAGACATTGTGATCAGCGACGAGCTTGATGAGAATGTTGAGTTCGTATCTGCCAGTGACAACGGAGCAAACACAGACGGAACTGTAAAGTGGATACTGAAAGACGTGCCGGCAGGCCATAAGGGCTTCGTTACGCTGATCGTAAAAGTGAAAAAAGAGGCATTAAAATCCGAAGGAGGTCCGGGAAAAGTCGTCAATCAGGCGGAAGTGCAGGTCGGAAACGATCCAAAGTACGATACCGAGACTGTAACGGACCCTGTACCGGAAGAACCGGAAAAAACTGAAACTTCCCCGTATGAAGGCACAGGACTTCTGGACGGTGTCTATGCCGGTGACGCTATCACATACCAGATCAGTTACAGGAACTATAAGAGCGAGAAGGCAGACGTAAAGATTACTGACGCGCT
>JAUMVF010000128.1:2232-3558 GCA_030530305.1 Bacillota bacterium | reverse complement strand
ACATTGTGGCAGTCGTAGCATGCGAGAACTACATTATAGGATTAAAGAAAGACGGCACTTTAATTGCCACACGACAGGGCAATTTGAGCAAATTAAAAGATATTGTAGCTATATCGGAAACAAATCCATCTTCTGATACCATTGTTTGCCTAAAAAAAGATGGAACAACAGCCGCAATAGTTTGCAACCTTGATGGGGAACTTGAAGCAGAGGATTTGAAAGGATTGGACGGAATAAAGGTGGAATCAGAATAGATGAATAGGAATTCGTTCATTGATTTGACCGATGTAAAAGACTTCACAGCAAAAAAGACGGCGCATATACGGTAGAAGAATTGAAAAGAATGACGCATAAGTAGGAGACCATATAAGCAGGAATTCCAAATGAAACTAATATCATGGAACGTCAACGGCCTGCGCGCCGTTATGAAAAAGAATTTTTATGAGTTCGTAAAGGAAACTGATCCGGACATACTCTGTATCCAGGAGACCAAGATGCAGGAAGGGCAGGCGGATGTGGAACTTGAAGGCTATCATGACTTCTGGTGCTCCGCAGAAAAGAAGGGATATTCCGGCACATTGACTTTGACAAAACAGGAGCCCCTCTCTTTCACACAGGGCATGGGCATCGGGGAGCATGACAATGAAGGCCGCATAGTATGCCTTGAATACCCGGACTTTTTCCTTGTGAACGTATATGTGCCCAATTCCCAGAATGAGCTTAAGAGACTTGATTACCGCATGAAGTGGGAGGATGATTTCCGCGGTTATATCAAAGATCTTGAAAAGACCAAACCGGTGATAATATGCGGTGACATGAACGTAGCCCATGAAGAGATAGATATAAAGAACGCCAAAACCAACCGAAACAACGCCGGATTTACCGATCAGGAGCGGGAAAAGATGACGCAACTTCTGGATTCGGGGCTCATCGATACCTTCAGGTACTTTTATCCGGATCTTGCCGGGGTCTATTCATGGTGGAGTTACCGCTTCAACGCAAGAGCCAACAACGCAGGATGGCGCATAGACTATTTCCTGGTGTCAGAAGCTCTGAAAGGCCGTCTGAAGGATGCCGCCATACTTACAGATGTCATGGGCAGCGACCACTGCCCGGTGCAGCTGGAGATAGATCTTTAAGACGAGGGCCCAGAGCCTAACCTTATATAAAGAGCGGTTCGACCCATTGTTGCACTGACGAAAGGCCTAGGGCCTTTTTTTTGTCTTGAAAACCGACAGAATGTCTGATAATACGGCAGCTTTCTTTCTTAATCTGGAGATACAATATAACAAACAGGTAGTGTGCATGCCATCGGCAAGAATAGTT
>JAUMVF010000128.1:0-2222 GCA_030530305.1 Bacillota bacterium | reverse complement strand
ACATAACATATGCAACTAAATATAGTTGCGTATGTTATGTGACCGTGTTATAGTAATAGAAAGGAAAACAATTTGAGGCGGACTACCAGGTGAAGCAGCTGTTAAACCAATTAGAACAGGAGGGTCTGCTATGAAGAACACAATGGAATACAAAGGATATATTGGCAGTGTTGAATTTTCCGAAGCGGATGGCCTTTTTTTCGGAAAAGTCCAGGGCATTCGCTCATTGGTCTCCTATGAAGGTACAAATGCGAAAGACCTGGTGAAAGACTTTCATGGAGCTGTGGATGATTATCTCGCTCTATGTGAGGAAGATGGCACTGCGCCGGAAGTTGCCTACAAGGGAAGCCTGAACGTGCGGCTCAGAGGAGATCTTCATAAGCGCGCTGCGGTTTATGCCATTGCACACCAACAGAGTCTGAACAGTTTTATTGAAGAAGCTGTGAATGAAAAACTAATTGCTGAGGCGAAAGATTGATTCTTACAGGGATAATCAACCAAGTTAGTACCTTGCAGCAGCTTAATCGTACTGCACCCCATAATATAAAGCAAAGGAGACACCCATGTGCACTGGAATAAGATTTAGCGACAACAACGGAAACATGTATTTCGGCAGGAACCTGGACTGGTCCGTAGGGTATGGACAAAAAGTCGTGATCACCGGAAGAAAGTATGAACTGGAATCGGCTTTTCTGGGTAAAGTTTCTGCAAAATACGCCCTCATAGGTATGGGAATCGTGGAAGAGGGCATTCCTCTGTATTTCGATTGCGGAAACGAAGCAGGTCTTGCGGTAGCAGGACTGAACTTCCCGGGATATGCGAATTTTGAAGAGTCGGAAGTTCCGGGAAAAACAAATATAGCAGCGTACGAATTTCCACTTTGGGTAGCTATGAATTTTTCCAGCGCGGATGAAGCGGAAAAGGCGCTCAGAGAAGTTGCCATCGTCGCAAAACCGGTCAATGACAAGTTTCCTGTTTCCCAGCTCCACTGGATCATAGGCGATGCCCAAAGAAGCATCGTAGTCGAGTATACAGCAAAAGGAATGGAGATCTTTGATAATGATACGGATGTGCTTGCCAATCAGCCGGGATTTTTATGGCATCGTGAAAACCTGAGGAACTACATGAATCTCCAAAGCGATATGCCGGAGAGCGTTGACTGGCAAAAGGCTGAGCTGAAGCCTTTCGGCTCCGGCTCTCTCATGAGAGGGATCCCGGGGGATTACTACTCCACATCGAGATTTGTGCGTGCGGCGTATCTGAACTCACATTACCCGGCAAAAGAAACCGAAGCAGAAAACGTATCAAGACTGTTCCATACTCTGGCCGGCGTGGCTATGATAGACGGAGCGGCAAAGATGGCCGACGGGATGTACGAAAAGACCATATACACAGGCGGCTTTTCCTCAAAGACAAACACGTACTATTACAATACCTATGCGGATCCGGGTATAAAGAGTGTTTGTATAGATGAGTATGATGTTGCGAATGAGGAAATCCATATTGTTTAAAAAATGAATGATTTACAAATAGGTAAGCGAAGCAGATTATATATAATATTTGACTTAGACAGGCTTTGGTCTACTGCTATAATTGCAGAGGGCCCAGAGCCTCTTTTTTATTATAAAAAACCGGCGCAGGCAGCGCCGGTTATATTTTACCCATTTCAAATTGATCAGCTCTTTTATTTCACTGCCACCTCCAGCGCCAGTTTCATCATATTTGTGAAGTCTTTTTCGCGCTCTTCCTTGGTGGATCTTTCGCCTGTCACGAAGTGGTCGGAGATGGTCATCATGGCCAGAGCGTTCACGTTGTTGTAGGCCGCGTTCATGTACAGGGCCGCCGCTTCCATCTCAACTGCCCATACGCCCATTGACGCCCACTGTTTCCACCATTCATCGCCCAGTTCGTAGAACACGTCACATGAGACTACGTTGCCGGCCTTGAAAGGTATTCCCAGTTCTTTTCCGCATTCGTATGCCTTGGTCAGAAGTTCCCAGCTTGCGGTAGGAGAGTAGTTCCCCGGCACGTTGAAAGCGTGCACATAATTGGAATCTGTAGATGTAGCCGTTGCAACGACTATATCCCGGATAGCCGCAGCCTTATGGAAAGAGCCTGCCGTGCCGATCCTGATCAGGTTCTGGCAGCCATACTCTGTGATTAGCTCCCATGAATAGATGCCCATTGAAGGCATTCCCATACCGGTTCCCTGAACGGATACA
>JAUMVF010000127.1 GCA_030530305.1 Bacillota bacterium | reverse complement strand
CTGTTATCTCATCGTTTATTCCGATGTTGAGCATGGTGTCCATCATACCCGGCATGGTTACGGGAGCACCTGCGCGCACTGAAAGAAGGAGCGGTGCCGACGGATCGCCGAAACGTTTCTCCGTGACATTCTCCAGGTCTTCCAGTTTTTCAGTTATCTCTTCTCTGATGTCGCCTGCAATCTGCAGGTCTTCTTCATAGAATCGGTTACAGGCTCCCGTTGTGACCGTAAATCCGAACGGCACCGGGAGACCTATATTGGTCATATCAGCCAGGTTGGCTCCTTTGACGCCAAGCACATCCGTCATTTCCCTGGAGCCTTCGCTGAACGAATAGACATATTTACCCATAACAATTTTTTCCGTGAAAAGCTTTTAGAACTCAAGCCTTTCTTCAATATACGACTTCACCTCATCCACCGGGACTCTTACCTGTTCCATGGTATCTCTGTCCCTGATGGTCACACATCCGTCCTCTTCTGTATCAAAATCAACGCATATGCTGAACGGTGTGCCGATCTCATCCTCACGTCTGTATCTCTTGCCTATGGAGCCTGCGGTATCATAATCTACCGCGAAATATTTGCTGAGCTGTTCATGAATCGGCTCTGCCACGTGAGCGAGTTTCTTGGCCAGCGGGAGCACTGCCGCTTTGTACGGCGCCAGAGCAGGATGAAGCCTCAAGACTGTCCTGGTGTCTTCCTTGCCCTTCGCGTCTGTCACTGTCTCTTCATCGTAAGCGTCGATGAGGAACGCCAGCGCCACACGGTCTGCTCCAAGCGACGGCTCTATACAGTAAGGCACATACTTGTTGCCTGTTTCTGAATCAACATAGTTCATTTCCTGACCTGAGTGTTCGATGTGCTGTTTCAGGTCAAAATCTGTTCTGTCTGCGATGCCCCAGAGTTCACCCCATCCGAACGGGAACAGATACTCGATATCTGTTGTCGCGTTGCTGTAATGGGAAAGTTCTTCCTGCGAGTGATCTCTGAGTTTGATATGATCCTCTTTCATGCCCAGACTCTTCAGGAATGAAACGCAGTAGTCCTTCCAGTAGCTGAACCACTCAAGGTCGGTTCCCGGCTCACAGAAGAACTCAAGCTCCATCTGCTCAAATTCCCTCGTCCTGAATGTAAAGTTGCCTGGAGTGATCTCATTACGGAAAGATTTACCTATCTGGGCTATACCGAAAGGAATCTTCTTCCTTGATGTTCTCTGGACGTTCTTGAAATTAACGAATATTCCCTGGGCTGTTTCAGGTCTCAGGAAAAGTTCTGATTTTGAGTCTTCGGTTACTCCCTGGAAAGTCTTGAACATCAGATTGAACTGGCGGATATCCGTGAAATCCGTCTTTCCGCACTCTGGGCACTTTATGCCGTTGTCTCTGATAAAGCTTTCCAGCTTTTCGTTGGACCATCCGTCAACGACTTCTTCCTTGCCCTGCTCTTTGAGGAAATCCTCTATGAGCTTGTCCGCGCGGAATCTTGCCTTGCAGGCTTTGCAGTCGATAAGCGGATCAGCGAATCCTCCCACGTGGCCTGAAGCGACCCACGTTTGGGGGTTCATGAGTATGGCGGCGTCAAGTCCCACATTGTACTTTGACTCCTGTACGAATTTCTTCCACCATGCTTTCTTTATGTTGTTCTTGAATTCAACGCCGAGAGGACCGTAGTCCCATGTATTGGCAAGGCCGCCGTATATCTCTGAACCCGGATATACAAAACCTCTGCCCTTGGCCAGCGCTGTTATTTTGTCCATAGTAACTTCTGTGCTCATTTATTCAAAGTCGTCCTTTCAGGTAATTTAATTCTTACGATAACTAAATAGTATCGTTGATCTCATCATCTTCGCCAAAACATCCGGAGAAATCTATATCCATCTCACCGGCTTCCTTCTTCTCATCAAGTTTTTCCTTCGCGGTCTCGATGGTCTCAGAAGCCTTTTCCTTTGCCTTGTTGAATGTTTCTGACGCTTTATCCTTCGCGCTCTCGAATTTATCGGAAGCTACGTCTTTTGCGAATTCGAACTTCTCTGCGGCGATGTCTTTAGCTGATTCGAACTTTTCTGAAGCCATATCCTTTGCTGCTCCGGCAACTGCGCTTCCCTTTTCGATCACTACATCCATCTTTTCTCTTGCTGCGTCGCTTACGTCCATGATAGTTCCGTCATGCTTTACTATCTCAACTTCGCACTTGAAACCAAAGGCTGCGATAGCTCCTACTGCGCATCCTACCGGAGACAAAACCGCTCCGATGAGACCTGCTGTAACAGGAAGATTGATAAGTGTGTCGTCATCTTTTCTTACAACGATCTTGGACTTGTTGCCTTTTCTGATGAGGCATTTGATCCTGTCCGCAATGGATCCGCCTTCACAGCACGCGCCTGCCTTTGTGCCGATTGTCTCTTCTATGTCTATGATGGCGTCAACTACGCTTCCATCTGCCTTTTCAAGAGCATCTTTCGCTTCTTTGTAGCTTACTCCTGTTCTGTCTTTTACCATTTCGATTTTTTCCAGAGTGATTTCCATTTCGTTTCCTCCTATCCGTCTGCCGCGGGCAGACTATATCAACTGTCCCCTATAAAATCTTCGCTTTTAAGTTTTCCGATGCCCAGATGATGCTCCATGTATGCCTTTACCATGCTGTGTATCTCCTGAAAAAGACCATCATCCAGTCCCAGTTTTTCTATGGTTTTCATGGGGTTATCCACAAAGTATTTCAGTATATCTACTATACCAGTATTCAGTGAATAAATCAACCTGCTGTCACCCTCCTCCGGGACCTGCCCGGCGCAGTTTTCACAGATCGCGCCTCCCTCCGGAATGCTGAAAACAACAGGGCTTTTGCTGTCCGCGGGTGTGATCTGCTTTCCGCATTTCATGCAGCTGTCGAACTGGGGCTCTATACCCATGAGCTTCAGCGCCTTCAGTTCAAAAGCCAGCACCAGTGTGCCGTACTTTTTCTTCCTTTCCTCCATCGCCGAAAGAAACGCGAGAGTCAGGTTGAAAAGCTGAGGGAATGAATGCTCCTCCACCGTCAGTTTATCCACCAGCTCAAGGACATATGACGCGTGCATATACTTGTCCACGTCTTCCCCGATCCGGTAGTAGCTTTTTATGGTCTCGGCGCTGTTGATGTTGTAGGTGTCTCTGCCTTTGTACAGCTCGTACCTGCCGTATGTAAAAGGGCGCATGGCAAGACCCGCCTTGCTTCTGCTCCGCTCGCTGATTCCTGTTCCCGCGCTTATCTTACCGAATTTGCGCGAAAAAAGATGGAGCATGCGGCGTCCGTTCACTGTCTTTACCTGTTTCAGTATTATTCCTTCGGTTTCGGTGTACATATATGCACTCTGCTCCCGGCATGGTTCCCGCCCACGGGCCGGTCATGCCTGCTCTTCTATTGCTGCCTGTATCCGAAATTGGAAAGAGCGATGTCGCTGTCTCTCCAGTTTTCTCTTATCTTTACCCACATCTGCAGGAATACCTTCGTTCCCAGGAGAGCCTCTATCTCCTGTCTGGCGCTTTTGCCTATGCCCTTGAGTTTCCTGCCGCCTTTGCCGATTATCATTCCC
>JAUMVF010000020.1 GCA_030530305.1 Bacillota bacterium | reverse complement strand
TATTTTTTAGCTAACAAAAAAGCAAAAGTGCGATTTTAGAGATAATAATATCTGGAAAATCACACTTTTTTTCATTTTCATATTAAACAGCTCTTACTTTTCCGGTTTACACCGGCATTATGCGGGCAAAGTGTGTGAAAAACACGCGTTTTTTCTCATTTTTTTCACATTTTTATTTTTCCTCCGCAACGCCGCTTGCTTTGGGCAGGTTTTACTTGTCGTTTTCCGGAGCCGGCGCCTCGCTTCCGTCACCTTCCGGAGTTTCGCCGTCTTTCTGGTCAGTATCCGGGGCGTCGGTGCCCTTCTGGCTGTCACTTATTGCTGAGCCCAGATTGAGAATGGCTTTCCGGACTTCCACGATCCTGTTGTTGATAGCAGCTACTTTTTCAAGCGGCTGATCTTTTCCAATCGCCAGATCTGTATTGTAGAGGATCTCTTCCAGACTTCTGTGGACGTCCGCGATGTTCTTGCGCATGCTCGTGAGCATCTCGTCGTCCAGAGCTTCCTTCAGCGCCTCTTCCTTGTTGGTTATGACGCCCTTGGAAAGTTCGAATTCTGAAAGTCCCTTTACTACTATCGGATCATATCCGAGTTCTTTTCTTACGAGTGCCGCGAAGTCTTCTTTTGCGTCAGGTTCGCCGTGAACCAGGAATATTTCCTTCGGCGGTTTCTGGAAACCTCTGAGCCATGTAAGAAGCCCGTCCTGGTCGGCATGTCCCGAGAAGCCTTCCAGGTTGCATATCTCAGCCTTGACGTTGATCTCTTCCCCGAAGAGTTTGACTGACTCTGCCCCTTCCAGGAGATATCTTCCCAGAGTACCTTCAGCCTGATATCCTACGAATACGATGCTGTTGTTCGGATTGCCCAGATTGTATTTGAGGTGGTGTCTGATCCTGCCGGCTTCACACATACCGCTTGCGGATATGATGATCTTCGGCTGGTTGTCCACGTTGATCCTTTTGGATTCTTCGGATGTCTTGGTAAAGAACAGTCCTTTGAAGTCGAGAGGGTTATCCCCCTTGTTGAGGAATTCCTTCGTCTCATCATCGAATACCTGAGCGTTGGCTTTGAACACTTCCGTCGCATTGGAAGCCATAGGACTGTCCACATATACCGGAACGTTCTTTAGAAGATCCGAGTATTCATTTTTGTATTCATATACCTTGTTGAACTCGTACAGAAGTTCCTGGGTCCTTCCTACAGCGAATGACGGGATGACTACGTTGCCGCCCCTCTTTATGGTCCTGATGACGATGTCGAGAAGTTCCTTGATGCTGGTTGAGTTTTCAGGATGGAGCCTGTTGCCGTATGTGGTTTCCATGATCACGTGGTCGGCTTTCTTTATTATCGTCGGGTCCTTGAGGATCGGTCTGTTCATCACTCCCAGGTCGCCTGAGAAGACTGTCTTCGATATGTTCTCTTTACCGTCTTCATCTGTTTCCTTTATCCAGAGTTCTGTTACCGCTGAACCAAGTATGTGCCCAGCGTCGTTGAACACGATGCTGATCTCGTCGTTTAGCTGCACCAGCTGGTCGTAGAGCACCGGTGTTACGAATTTGAGGGAATCTACGGCATCGTTGAATGTGTAGAGAGGCTCAACTAAAGGTCTGCCCGCTCTCTCATTTTTCTTGTTCTGCTGCTCCGCTTCTTTTTCATGGATGTATCCGCTGTCCTTCAGCATAACATCCAGCAGGTCTGCTGTCGCATCTGTGCAGTAGATCTGGCCCTTGAATCCTCTCTTTACGAGAAGAGGGATCCTGCCGCAGTGGTCGATGTGCGCATGGGATAAAACCACGAACTCGATCTCCGCCGGGTCAAAAGGGAAATCCTTATAGTTCAGTTCCTCCATTGCCTTGTTTCCCTGGAACTGTCCGCAGTCCAGCAGCAGCTTATGGTTCTGCGTGGTTATAAGATGGCACGAGCCTGTTACTCCTGTTGCTGCTCCGCAAAATTTGATCTTCATTTCAGTTACTCCTGTTTTATAATGGGTTCTGTTATTTATGCCATGGCGGCCTTCCGTAAACCGCCGTTCCTTTATCTACTCTTCCGTAATCGTGATGGTCTTCATCTTCTGGTCGGCAAAAGGCTTGTCTCTGAAGTCTCTGTCAACTGCCACGATCTCGTCGGCAGCTTCCATACCTTCCAGCACTTTGCCGAATGCCGCGTACTGTCCGTCGAGATGCGGCGCGTCAGCGACCATGATGAAGAACTGTGATCCTGCTGAGTTGGGGTCCATAGCTCTCGCCATGGAAATGACTCCGCGTGTATGTCTGATATCGTTGTCAACAAATCCGTTGCAGGCGAATTCGCCTTTGATGCTGTATCCCGGGCCGCCTGTACCTGTTCCGTCAGGGCATCCTCCCTGGATCATGAATCCGGGTATTACTCTGTGGAATATGAGCCCGTCGTAAAAACCTTCGTTTGCCAGTTTGATAAAGTTCTCAACTGTCTCCGGAGCTTTTTCGGGATAAAGCTCGCCTGTGATCTTCTTTCCGTTTTCAAGTTCGATAGTGAATTTCTTCATGTCTTCTTCCTTTCTTTTTCAGACGCGTCTTTCATTAAGATGCGCCCTGACTCAGATGCGTCATCTGCATACAAAAGCACCTATCAGCGCCATCACTCCGTACATGATCATAGGGTTCACTTTGAACCTGCCGACCATGACCACCGTCACGGCGCACATGGCAAGGGGTATCCAGTTGATCATGTCCCTCCACTGGGTTATCAGTTCTGTGGAAAAGACATCGCAGTTTACTATACATGTCTGGGCCACGAAGATGACTGCCGCCGCGATCAGCGCCGGCGTCGCGGGCTTCACGCCTTTCATGATCCCCGTAAGCACCGTGGTCTCCCTGTATTTGTCCATCAGCCTCATGACTATGAGGATGGGGATGAACGAAGGAATGACAACTCCCAGCGTCGCGACCAGTGCGCCTGCCAGCCCCTGCGATGAAAAGCCCACGAATGTGGCCGCGTTAACCGCTATGGGTCCCGGCGTCACCTGGGATACGGCCACCAGATCGGCGAACTGCTTCTCAGTCACCAGTCCCAGATCTCTTACTGTCTGGAATATCAGCGGAAGCATTCCTGTCCCTCCGCCGTATCCGAATATTCCTATTTTGAAAAAAGAGCCGAACAGTATGAGCAGATTCATGTGTTATCACCGCCCTGCTCTTCTGTGTCGTGTGATCCGCCGCGGTACCCGGTGTCACGATCCCCGGTGCCGCGTTCCCCGGTCTCACCGCTCTTTTCTTTCTTGCCTGTGATCTTTCCGGTAAAAACTGCTGTGAGTCCTGCCGCGATAGCGAATACTACCGCCCAGACCGCGTTCCATTTGAACACGGCAATCATCACGAATGCCGCAATAGCTACGAACCATCCGAATTTATCTTTGATGGCTTTCTTTCCCATCTGCCACACTGTGACAAGGATGCTTCCCGTCACGGCGGCTTTGACTCCCGTCAGCGCCCCGTCAACATACGGGTTGCCTTCGACAGCGTCGAGAATGTATACTACGGCGATTATGCAGAGTATCGACGGCAGCACTACTCCAAGCGTTGCGAAAATGGCTCCCCTCAGACCGTACAGTTTCTTTCCTATGTACGTTCCGCAGCTGACTCCGATGACTCCCGGAAGAGCCTGGCTGAGCGCGATACACTCAAGCATCTCATCTTCATCCAGCCACTTCTTGTTCACAACGACTTCCCGCTGTATCACCGGCAGCATGGCCATGCCTCCGCCGATTGTGAACAGACCTATTCGGAAAAACGAAAAGAAGAGCTTTACAAGCGCTTTGAAGTTGTTCTCTTTTTTCTCTTCCATTCCGCATGCTCCGTCAGAACGTCCTGCGTGTCATTTGAAGCCTTACGGCCCCGGCACTTACCCTCTGCTTTCTTTTCTTACTATATCTACCGCTCTCGCGATTGCTTCTTCAACAGTCACGTCTTCCTTCTCGGGGTCGCGGCGCAGCTTGTATTCCACCTGCCCGTCCGCGGCGCCTCTGCCGACTGTTATGCGTACCGGTATGCCCAGAAGATCCGCGTCCTTGAACTTGACGCCCGGTCTTTCTTTTCTGTCATCCAGCATTACTTCTACGCCTTCCGCCGTCAGTTTTTCATATATCTCTTCGGCGACTTTATCCTGCGCTTCATCGCCCGGCTTTATTTCAGTTATGATCACGTGATACGGAGCTACCGAAACCGGCCAGATTATACCGTTCTCATCGTGGTGCTGCTCGATCACGGCTGCCAGCGTTCTGGAAACGCCTATTCCATAGCATCCCATGACGATCAGCTGGTCTGTCATGTTTTCGTCTTTATATGTGGCTCCCATGGACTGGCTGTACTTGGTGCCCAGTTTGAATACCTGTCCCACTTCGATGCCGCGTGTCATCTTTACCGGCTTTCCGCATACGGGGCATTTGTCACCTTCCTTGATCATCTTTATGTCTGTGATGATGTCGGCTTTGTAGTCCCTGTCAAAGTTCACGTTGATCAGGTGATGATCCTCTTTGCATGCTCCGGCGCAAAGGTTCTTCTGTCCCGGAAGCTCGCTGTCCACAACTATCCTGCAGTCGTGAAGACCCGTCGGGCCTGTGAATCCGCCTACACATCCGGTGGCTTCGCCCATGGCCTCTTCATCCGCGAATTCGATAGCGTGCTCAGGTATATCCAGCGCGTTGATCAGCTTCGTCATGTTCAGGTCTCTGTCGCCTCTTACGAAAGCTGCCACGTATTCCTTAACTTTGCCTTCTTCATCATATACAGCGAACAGAAGGGCTTTCATCGTCTGTTTCTTGTCCAGTCCCAGATAATCGGCAACTTCTTCTATGGTCTTCGTACCCGGCGTGTATACCTCTTCCATAGGAAGCATTTCACCTTCCGCAGCCGGATCGTCCACACACTCGGCCCGCTCTGACGTGGCTGCCATGTCGCAGCTCTCGCAGTAAGCGATCTCGCTTTCGCCCACTTCGGAAAAAGCAGTAAACTCATGTGAATTGCTTCCGCCTATGGCTCCCGAATCGGCTTCTACAGGTCTGAATGTGAGTCCGCATCTTGTGAACACCTTGGTGTAAGCGTCGTACATTATCCTGTAGCTCTCATCAAGGCCCTCTTCATCCCTGTCGAAGGAGTAGCAGTCCTTCATCAGGAATTCCCTGCTCCTCATAAGTCCGAATCTCGGTCTTGCTTCGTCCCTGTATTTTGTCTGTATCTGATAGAGCATCACCGGCAGCTGTCTGTATGAACTGATGTCGTCTCTTGCTATATCAGTAAAAATCTCTTCATGTGTAGGTCCGAGGCAGAAATCTCTTCCGTTCCTGTCCTTCAGTCTCCAGAGTTCCGGCCCGTAGGCGTACCATCTGCCAGACTCCTCCCAGAGTTCTGACGGCTGAACGGCGGACATGAGCACCTCCTGCGCCCCTGCAGCGTCCATTTCCTGCCTTACGATCTCCTCGATCTTTCTGAGTGATCTGATACCCAGAGGCATGAAACCATATACTCCCGATACCAGTTTCCTGATCATACCTGTTCTCAGCAGCAGGATATGGCTGGGGATCTCCGCTTCATTCGGTACTTCACGTAAAGTTTTCATGTGCATTTTTGAAAGTCTCATTTTTCGATTTCTCCTCGTTGTTATTTATTGATCATGCAGACTGCCTGGGCGGCTATGCCCTCGCCTCTGCCTGTAAATCCAAGTCCTTCTGTAGTGGTCGCTTTTACGCTGACGGCTGACTTCGGTATCCCGAGAGCTCCCGCGATATTTTCCTCCATCTCACCGGTATACGCCGATATCTTCGGCCGCTCAGCTATAAGTGTAACATCTATATTGGAAGGAGTGTAGCCCTCATTCCTTATAATCTCACTTGTTTTCTCAAGAAGAACCATGCTGGAGACATTTTTCCAGGAATCATCCGTGTCGGGGAAGTGCTTTCCTATGTCACCGGCGGAGGCCGCTCCAAGCAGAGCGTCCATCACCGCGTGGGTAAGCACGTCCGCGTCGGAATGTCCGTCAAGACCTTTGTCGTAAGGTATGGTCACTCCGCCCAGCACCAGCGGTCTTCCTTCTGTGAATCCATGTACATCGAATCCCGTTCCCGCACGCATCTCCATTGGCATATCCTCTTTCGTCGTTACTTTTATATTATCGTAGGTCCCGTCAACTATCTCCACGCCAAATCCCGCGTTTTCCGCGACTGTGGCGTCGTCGGTAGCTTCGAAACCCTCTTTTTCCGCCTTTTCATAAGCAAAAAGTATCAGCTTCATCCTGAATCCCTGGGGAGTCTGTACAGAATAAAGCCCTTCCCTGTCAACAGCGCCCGAACTGCGCCGCATGCTGTCCTTGACAGGTACGGCCGCCACTGCGGCTCCGTGTTTTTCCGCGGCTTCAAGCACCGCCAGTATGGTCTCCCTGTGGATGAAAGGTCTCGCGCCGTCGTGGATCAAAACATACTCCGCGTCGGTCTCAGCGGCTGCTTTAAGCCCTTCATATATGGAATCCTGCCTGCGGGCGCCGCCTTCAACAAGGCTCACCCGGTCAGCATACCCGTACTCTGCAACCAGCTTTTCCGTCTCGTCCAGCTGGTCTTTCCCCGCAACTACAAAGATACGGTCAGAGCATCCTGCATTCACAAAAGCCCCGATCGTCCTTATGATCATCGGTATTCCTGATATCTTCATGAATTGTTTGGGAATGCCGCCGCCCATGCGGGTCCCCTTACCGGCGGCGGCAATTATCACTGCAGTTTTCCTTGTTTCCATGAGAGTATCCTGTCGGTTTTCAAAGAGCAAAAGCGGTTTTACCGTCTCTGCCCCATCACTTTCTGCCTGCGGGTTTTGCGAATATCATCCTGCCTGCGGATGTCTGCAATACGCTGGTGACTGTCGTATTGATAGTCTTTCCGATGAACTTCTTGCCGTCTTCAACGACGATCATCGTACCGTCATCAAGATATGCGACGGCCTGGTTGTTTTCTTTTCCTTCTTTCACCAGAGTGAGGGTCATGTCCTCACCTGGCAGCACTACCGGCTTCAGGGTATTTGCCAGCTCGTTGATATTGAGCACTTCTACTCCCTTTACCCCGGCGACCTTGTTAAGGTTGTAATCGTTGGTCACGACTTTACCTTTGATCATCTGGGCAAGTTTGAGAAGCTTGATATCAACCTCCGGTATTTCCTCAATAGCCTTTTCACCTGTGGTATTGTATATGTCTATACCGTATTCGTCCCTGATCTTGTTGAGCACGTCAAGACCGCGTCTTCCCCTGTTCCGTTTAAGGGAATCCGAAGAATCAGACACGTGCTGCAGTTCCAGCAGAACAAATTCTGGTATCACGATTGGGCCTTCGATGAACCCCGTCTTCATGATGTCCGCTATTCTTCCGTCTATTATCACACCGGTGTCAAGGATCTTGGGTGATGATTCGCCCTTGTCCCTGATTTTGGACTTTTTGCCTACGGTGGCGATATTGCTTTTTTTCGTATCGTCTCCGCCTTTGATGTTAGGCAGTATGTCGCTTCCTTTTCTGGTAGCTATGACCACGCCCAGATAACCGAGCACCAGATAGGTGACTACTCTGAGAAGCGTGGGCACATAATCGATCTTGATGCCGTCATAGATGCTGCTTATGAGAAAAGCTATGAGCAGTCCGGCAATGAGACCGCCTGTTCCCGCTACCAGGTCTCTGCCTGATATAGATTTCAGATCTCTTTCGATGTTCGCGGTGACCTTCTGACTTTTCCTGTTGATGACGGGTGCCAGCTTGAAAAAAATAAAACCAAAAATAATTGCAAATAATACAGGTACCACTATTTCCCACACGCCCGTAAATTCGATATGGACTTTTTCACGAACGTCCGGCAGGTCAAGTATCAGATTCACCAACATGAAGACTCCGTACCCTATGAGCATACCCACAAGAGTGAATGCTGCTCTGAAGAGTCTTCTGAGCATTTCAGTTCCTCCTTTCTATTAAATTTTTATATATTTAAAATGCGGCAGAAGCTTACGTCAGAAACGAAAAATCAGACGGTTTCTTCAATAAGTCCTTCTGCGCTCTCGGCATCCATATCGCTCGCCAGTATGATCTCGCTGATGAGAATCTGTCTGGCGTTGGTGAGCATTTTCTTTTCACCGGTGGAGAGTCTCTTTCTCCGGTCGCTCCTCATAAGGTTGCGCACCACCTCAGCTACCTGAAGTATATCTCCTGTCTTGAGCTTCTCCATGTTCTCGCGGTAACGTCTGTTCCAGTTGCTTTCCATAGGAGTGGTCTCTCCTCCCAGGACTCCCATAACTGTTTCGACTTCCGCCTTTGAGATAACATCTCTCACCCCGATTTTATCGCAGTTGTCCACGGGGATCATTATTTTCATGTCTACACTTGGAATGTTGAGGACATAGTACTCCCTGAGCTCTCCAAGGATCTTTTTTTCCTCTATTTCCTCGATCGTCCCGGCGCCGTGCATCGGATACACGACCTTATCTCCTATCTTGTACATCTCGGCCTCCTGCCGGACCCGTAAAAGCACGTGCCGCGTGAGCGGACAGCCCGGCATAGCATCGTTCTCCTTTGTCTGGGATCAGCTCAAAAGAAAGAAAATGCTATTATTCTGATTCTAGTATATAGGAAATTATGTCTACCGTCAAGAAAGTAAATTATTAATATATCACTTTGCTTTTTTCATGTCAATATATTATTTACTCTTTTATGAAGGCGAATTCACACCGGCTTTAACATATGGTATAATGTGTCATCTTATAAAAATATCCAAGGAGATAAAAATGAGAAGAATAAGATTTTTCTGGGTTATTATTAAAAGATGTCATTTCGATAAATTCCTTTACGTATTCATAATCAGTTTCTTCGTCTGTTCGCTGATAGTCCAGCTGACGGAGCCGGGGATCAAAAACTACGGAGACGCCATGTGGTACCTCTTTGTTTCCTGCACCACCATCGGTTTCGGGGATATAATAAGCGACACTATCCTCGGCCGGCTGATCACCGTATATCTGACTGTTTATGAGATCGTACTGGTGGCTCTGCTTTCCGGCGTAGTCATCAGTCATTACATCGAGGTCATACACCGCAGGGAGCAGATGACCGCCAGCATGTTCATGGATAAGTTGGAACATCTGACGGAACTCGATCACGATGAACTTTTCGAGATCCAGGAAAAGGCCAAAGCGCTGGCCAGAAAAGCCGCGAAAGGAAAGGCCTGATCTGTCGTATGTCAAAAGCACTTAAGTATCTTTCGTTCTGCGTGCTCACCCTTATCATGGGGTCTGCCGCAGGAGCCATATGCTGGGGCCTGCTTCAGATCATGAATCTGGGCATCGGCCTCATCTGGGACAAACTTCCCACTGCCCTCGGTCTTGAAGGCAGCCTGCTTTATTCTCTCGCCGTGTGTCTGGCGGGAGGTCTTGTCATAGGCCTTATGCAGAAAAGGCACGGCGTGCTTCCGGACAACATGGAGCAGGTCATGGGACGTCTCAAGAAAGAAGGAAAATATCCTTACGACAGACTGCACATCATTGCGATAGCCTTTCTGCTGCCTCTCTTATTCGGAGGCTCTGTAGGTCCCGAAGCCGGCCTTACCGGTTTCATCGCGGGGCTGTGCTGCCTCATAGCAGACAGGCTCAGATACAAGGCGGAGCGTCTGACCGCTCTGGCGGAGACGGGCTTTGCCGCCAGCCTTTCAGTAATATTCGGCGCGCCTTTCTTCGGTCTCGCCTCAAACCTGGAACCGGACGACAGAACCGAGACCTACAAAGGTAAATTCCTCAGCAAAAGAAAAAGAATAATCATGTACTGCTTCGGCATCGCCGGAGGTATGCTGGCCTTCTACGTCCTTGGGGCTCTCACCGGGCTTTCCGCGGGACTGCCCCGCTTCCCTGTACAGCACGAAGTAACTGTGAAACAATGGCTTTGGGCCTTCCCGATCATGGGTATCGGCATTGCCCTGGCTCTCTACTACGGACTTTTCGCAAAGATCACCGGCATCATCGGAAAGAAACTCGCTTCATACAGGATCGTAAGCTGCCTCATCGCAGGCGCTGTCCTTGCAATATGCGGGGAGTTCTTCCCCCTTGTCATGTTTTCGGGAGAAAAGCAGATGCACGGGATAATCGAGCTGATTTCCACGGGGCCCGGAGCCCCGGGATCCGATATCATGCCCGGCAGTTCCGGTGAGCTGGCACTTGTATTTATCATTACGGTGCTTATCAAACTGATGCTCATAAGCCTGTGCATCGATCTGGGATGGAAAGGCGGAAACATCTTCCCCCTTATCTTCTGCGGGACTCTGGCCGCTTTCACTGTATCCTGGTTCATCGGGATCGACTACTCATTCGCGGCGACAGTGCTGGTTGCCTCTATGTACGGATACCTGACGAGAAAACCTGTCACCGCCATCGCCATACTTCTGCTGTGCTTCCCGGTAACGTATATCGTTCCTCTGGCGGCTTCGGCATTCATCGCGTCGAAAGTGCCGAATCCATTTCAAAGGAAACAGGAAGCCGGGCAGGAAAACTGACCTTCCGGGCAGCGGGAACGCGGCGCTTTGAAGGAGCGCTGATTTTCACTTTTCCCCCCGGTGTGGTACAATAATAACGCTGAGAAAGCGAGGTAAGATATGGCAAAATTCCTGGTCGTAGACGACGAACAGAAAATAAGAGAAGTAATAAAAGAGTACGCGGAATTCAACGGTCATGACGTGACTGAGGCCGCAGACGGGCTCAGCGCCGTAGGCCTCTGCAAGCTCAATGATTACGATATAATCATCATGGACATCATGATGCCGAGAATGGACGGTTTTACCGCCTGCAAAGAGATAAGAAAGATCAAGGACACCCCAATAATCGCCCTCTCCGCCAGAAGCGAGGAAGACGACAAACTCCTGGGGTTTGAGCTGGGCATAGACGACTACGTGGTCAAGCCTTTCAGCCCAAAAGAACTCATGGCAAGAGCCGGTGCGATCCTTGCGAGAAGAGAAAACGAGATCCAGCCGGCGGAGGAGCTCCAGTTCGACGGGCTCACTATCAACATCGCCGCCAGGGAAGTTCTCGTGGACGGCGAAAAAGTTGAACTCACTCCCAAGGAGTACGACCTGCTCTTTTATCTTGTGCAGAACAAGAACATCGCTCTTTCCCGTGACAAGCTGCTCTCCGACATATGGGGCTATGACTTCTTCGGAGACGACAGGACCATCGATACGCATATCAAAAATCTCAGGAACAACCTGGGCGAATACAGAGATCACATCGTGACACTGAGGGGAGTGGGATATAAATTTGAAGCTTAGATTTGATTCCCGCAGTATCAAATTCAGAATGTGGCTCTATTTCATCCTGTTCGCGGCAGGGCTTATGCTTGTGCTGTGGTTTTTGCAGATATTCTTCCTTAACAACTATTACTCCGTAATGAAGGAAGAGACCGCGGACAAAGCCGCGACTCTCATTACCTCTAAATATCTGAACACCGACAACGACGAAGACTTCATCAGCACCGTGGAGAGCATCTCCGCGCCTAATGATATCTATACATATTTTGAAACAGAAGACGGATATGACGCTTTCTCCTCGCTGAACTGGGGAACGAAAGCCACCTCTTCCACGTATTTTCAGGAAAAGGCTACAGCCAGGCAACAGCTTCAGTCCGCAGGCTATACCGAGAACAGCATCATTTTCAAGACTACCAAGCCGGACTCCAATAACGAGACCCTTGTCTACGCCTCCCGGCTCCGGAAGGGGAACAGCCGGACTATATTCATGTATGTTTTTTCGCCCCTTTATCCGATGGACAGCACCATTTCCATACTGAGCAGCCAGCTCATATACATCACGATAATATCCATCGTCCTTGCGGTCCTCATGTCCTTCTATCTGTCATCCAGGATCAGCAACCCGATCCAGAATATGTCCAGATCCGCCAACCGGCTGGCCAAGGGCGAATACGGAATAGTTTTCAGAGGCGGCCAGTACACAGAACTTTCAGATCTGGCAGACACCCTGACGCGCACGTCCATAAAACTTGAAAAATCGGACGTACTTCAGAAAGACCTGATCGCCAACGTTTCCCACGACCTGAGAACACCGCTGACCATGATCAAATCATACGCGGAGATGATCCAGGATATATCGGGGGACGATCCGGAAAAGAGAAACGCCCATCTTCAGGTAATAATGGACGAAGCCGACAGACTGAATCTCCTCGTAAGCGATATGCTCGCCCTTTCGCGGATGCAGTCGGGAGCCCTGACTGTGGACATGGCGGTATTCGACCTGTGCGAGATGATCCGCCAGCTTCTGAATTCATACTCTCTTCTGGAGGAACAGGAAAGCTATCATATCAAATTCGAATGCAGGGAAAAATTCGTCCCTGTCAACGCAGATGAAGAAAGGATCAAGCAGGTCCTCTCCAACCTGATCAACAACGCTATCGAGTTCTGCGGGACGGATAAAGAAATCATCGTTACCTTAAAGCGCCGCGGCGCCAAGGCTCTCTGCCAGGTAACAGACCACGGCGTTGGCATACCACAGAACGAACTGGAATACATCTGGGAAAGATATTACAGATCCAGTTCCAATACTGTGCGCTCAAGCCAGGGTACAGGCCTCGGACTTTCCATCGTTAAAGAGATCCTGACCATGCACAAGGCCAACTTCGGAGTCAACAGTAAGATCGGTCACGGCACCACCTTCTGGTTCGAGCTTGATATGTCCAGACAGGATACCCAGAGAGCATACAGGACTCTGTGGGGCAGCAAAAGAAAGAAATAACGGGAAAAGCAACCGGCAGTTGACACATTGAAAAGCATGGTTGGTAGAGTGCAACCGGCCTTTGAGATATCCTTTGATCAGAAAAAAGAAAAGCGCAGCCGCTACAGCGGCGGAAACAAGGCATTATTGATCAAGGAGGACCAAAATGATATTAGCAGATAAGATAATCGAGAACAGAAAGAAAAACGGCTGGTCCCAGGAGGACCTGGCATACAAATTGGGGGTTTCCCGCCAGTCGGTATCAAAGTGGGAAGGCGCCCAGTCGGTGCCGGACATGAAGAAGATAGTCCAGATGTCGGAACTCTTCGGCGTCTCCACTGACTACCTTCTTAAAGATGAGATCGAAGATCCGGCGCCCGGCGAGGCTGACACAGTCCCCGAAGTACGCTACGACGACGAGGAAACAAGAAATGTATCAATGGAAGAAGCCAATGAATTTCTTGCTTCCAACGAGAAACACGCAGGCCGCATATCAACAGGCGTAATGCTCTGCATACTTTCACCTGTTTTCCTCATAGTGCTTGCCGGCATTGTAGACGCGAAATGGATAAACATGAGCGTAAAAGCCGTGGCGGGAATCGGTATCACCGTACTGCTCCTCCTGATCGCAGCGGCAGTCGGCATATTCGTCACCAGCGGCATGGCACTGAGCAGATTCGATTACCTTGAGAAGAACAGAATCGAAACAGAATACGGTGTATCGGGCATGGTCCGCCGTATGAAAGAAGAACACATGCCGTATTACACCAGAGATGTCGTGATCGGAGTCATACTGTTCATCGTTTCCGTCATCCCTTTGATCGGCGTTTCCCTTGCCTTCGGCGACGGTTCTGTACCGGCCCCGCTGATTTCCGGCACCGGATCTGTTACCGGGCTCATTTCCATCTGCACGGGGCTTCTGCTGGTTCTGGTAGCCATCGGCGTAAAACTCATAGTAAAAACTTCAACTATAAAAGGCGGAATGGACAAGCTGCTTGAAGAGGGAGACTATACTCCCATAGAAAAGAAAGTCAGCAGATACGATGGTATCTACTGGACTATCATCACTGCGGCATATCTGGCTTACAGCTTCATAACCATGGACTGGGGCAGAAGCTGGATCATCTGGCCGGTGGCAGGCGTGCTCTTCGCCCTTTACCGCGCCATCATCAAAGCAAAAATGCGTTAATATGCCTTCAAAGCCTCCCTGATGCTTTTGGCCCTGATGAGCTGGATGCCGTCGGGGGCTTTTTTTATTTCGTCTTTGCCGGACGCCGGCAGGATCACTCTGTCGAATCCCATACGGGCGGCTTCGTTCACCATCCTGTCCGCGTTCTGCACAGGGCGGAGTTCACCGGTCAGGCCTATCTCGCCTATGGCAAGTGTGCGTCCTTTCACCGGGCGGCCCAGCGTTGCCGAATGGATGGCGATAGCCGCGGCAAGGTCTGTTGACGTACCTTCAGGTCTGAGACCTCCTACTACATTTACGTAGACATCTTTGTTTATAAGATCAAGTCCCGCTTTGCGCTCCAGGACCGCGATTATCATATTGAGTCTTCTGGCGTCTACGCCCAGACTTGTCCTGCGGGCAAAACCCACATTGGTCGAGGCGGTCAGCGCCTGTATCTCGATCAGCAGCGGACGGGTGCCTTCGTATACCGCGGCCGCAACGGAACCTTCGATATTCTCTTCCATCCCGTCAAGAAAACTGCGTGAAAGATTCTGTATGGATTCAAGTCCCTTCTCTGTCATCTCAAAAGCGCCGATCTCGCTGGTGGTCCCGAACCTGTTCTTGGCGGCTCTCAGGATCCTCAGATCCTGACTGCGTTCACCGTTGAACTGAAGCACGCAGTCCACCAGATGTTCTACTATCTTCGGTCCCGCCAGTTCGCCACTCTTAGTCACGTGGGCGACTATGAAGATAGGTATGTTCTTTCCCTTGCCTATCCGCATCAGCTCATTGCCGCATGTCCGCACCTGGGAGACGCTTCCCGGCGCCGAATCCAGTTCGTCTGAATACATGGTCTGGATAGAATCTATTACGATGAACTTGAAGTCCGTCTGCTCGGTTATGGCTGATATGTTTTCCATATTCGTTTCAGAAAGTACGAAAAGATCGTCGCTCATGTCGCCGCATACACGGTCGGCGCGCATCTTGATCTGCTCCTCTGATTCCTCGCCCGAAACGTAGAGCACCGGGCCTTCCTTCGCAGCTATCTCGGCCGCCGCCTGGATTATAATTGTGGATTTACCGATGCCCGGTTCGCCTGAGATCAGAGTGAGAGATCCGCGCACTATGCCGCCGCCCAGGACTCTGTCCAGTTCGTCGATGCCGGTCTTCATACGGGTAAAGGTCTGAGCTGTCACAGACTTGAGCTTTTCCGGTTTTCCCGCGGCGTGCCCTCCGGCCCGGGAGCCGGTGCGTCTTCTCTTGTCATCCTCTTTGAATTCGGGGACTTTTTCTTCTATCATGGAGTTCCAGGCTCCGCATACGCTGCAGCGGCCTGCCCAGCGGGGAGACTCGCTCCCGCACTCCTGACATACGAATACTGTTTTCCCTTTTGCCATATCTTTCTCCTGAAAAACTGCGCTGCGCCTCGGGTCGGGTCAGGCAGTCCGGGGATCCGGCTGCGCTGCCGGCCGGGCCGGCACAGTATCTTTTTCAACAAAGCCCGATGCACGTTGACTGTGATCGGGCTTTCATTATTGGTCTTTATTGTTGTCGGACTATTTGTCTTCCTCTTCAGCCTTGTGGGCTGCGATGATCTTCTCAGCAAGGTGAGCAGGAACCGGCTCATATCTTTCAAATTCCATTGTGAAAGTGCCGCGGGCCTGTGTCATTGATCTTACTGTGATCGCGTAGTCGAACAGTTCTGCCTGAGGAGCTTCAGCGATTACCTTCTGGCCGCCGCCTGTGAGAGGCTCTGAACCGAGGATCTTTCCTCTTCTCTTGTTCATGTCGCCCATGATGTCGCCCATGTACTCGTCAGGAACTGTGATCTCAACTTTCATTACAGGCTCAAGGAGGCACGGGTTAGCTTCAACGATACCCTTCTTGAACGCCAGTGAAGCAGCGATCTTGAACGCCATTTCGTTGGAGTCTACATCGTGGTATGAACCGTCGTACAGGTCAGCCTTGATGTTAACTACTTTACATCCTGCGAGAGGTCCCTTTTCCATGGATTCTCTCAGGCCCTTTTCAACAGCCGGTACATAGTTCTTCGGAATCGATCCGCCGAAGAGTGATTCGGTGAATTCGAACTCTTCCTGTGAAGGTGAGAACTTGATGTGTACGTCTCCGTACTGTCCTGCGCCGCCTGTCTGCTTCTTATGTTTACCCTGTACATCGGATGTTCCCTTGATGGTCTCTCTGTAAGCGATCTTCTGTGGAACTGTATCTACGTCAGCGCCGAACTTATCCTTCAGCTTGGACTTGATGATGTTCAGCTGCATCTCGCCCTGTCCGCCGAGGAGAGTCTGGTGTGTCTCGTTGTTTCTCTCGAGAACGAATGACGGGTCTTCTTCCATAAGTCTGTTGAGACCTGTGCCGACCTTTTCTTCGTCGCCTTTGCTCTTCGGCTCAACTGCCTGATAGAGAGTTGGCTGCGGGAATTCGATGGTCGGAAGCTTCACGAGATTGCCCTTGTCGCAAAGCGTATCGCCTGTCTTTGTGTTCTGGAGCTTACCGAAAGCAACGATGTCGCCAGCGCAAACTTCTGTAGTATCTTCTCTGTTCTTTCCTCTTAAGAAGAACATTGTTCCCAGTTTTTCTGATTTCTCAGCTACTGAGTTATATGCATCCTGACCGCTCTTGAAGCTGCCGGAGATGACCTTTGCAAGTGAGATCTTACCAAGTACCTGATCGGCTATAGTCTTGAATACCAGAGCAACAGGATTTCCTGCCGGATCCGGAGCAACTTCGATGTCAGCGTCTGATCCGTCCTTTGCAGGATACGGAGCGTGATCTGTTGCCTTCGGAACCAGGTCGATGAATGTCTGCAGCGCGTCTTCCACACCTGTTCCCTCAAGGGCTGATACCTGGATGATAGGAACGATGTCGCCTTCGCTGATTCCCTTTGACATTCCGCTGTTGAACTCAGCGTCTGTGAATTCTTCGCCGCTGAAGTATTTTTCCATCAGCTCTTCGTCAGTTTCCGCGATCGCTTCGTTGAGTGCGTCTCTGTCGTCGAGAGTAACTACTGCTGTTCCGAACTGTGATTTCAGATCTGCGATCAGCTGATCCATCTCAACGTTGTCCTTCTCGATCTTGTTGATCAGGAAAAATCTCGGTACTCCGAACTTTTTGCATGATGCCCATGCTTTTTCTGTTCCTACTTCGATGCCGGCTGAAGCGTCTACTACGATGGCAGCAGCTTCAACTGCTCTCAGCGCCGCGTTTACTTCACCTACGAAATCGAAGAATCCCGGAGTATCAACAAAGTTGATCTTTACTTTATTGTATTCGATTGGAACGATAGATGTGTTGATGGAGTAACCCTTTTCGATCTCCATCTTGTCCCAGTCTGATACTGTGTTCCCATCTTCTACTTTACCCAGTCTGCTTACAACTTTAGTTGCCAGCAGACAGCTCTCCAGAAAAGTGGTTTTACCACTTCCGCCGTGTCCGACCAGAGCAACGTTTCTGATATTGTCGCTTGTATAGCCCTTCATTCTAATAAGACCTCCTAAATATTTTTTCACATAGTGCAGATATTATATCATTGAACATTTATGTCCGCAATATATTGTTAACGGAAAATCGCCGTTTTTCAGAGCCTCCGGCGGCCCTTCCGCCCGCGCTTTCCGGTAATGACTTTTTTAGAAATCCGCCGATTTCGGTGTTCTCGGGAACGGGAGCACGTCTCTGATATTGCCCATGCCCGTGATGTACATGATGATCCTCTCGAAGCCCAGACCGAATCCGGAGTGTTTTACACCGCCGTACTTTCTCAGGTCCATATACCAGTCGTAATCCTTCATGTCCATTCCCAGCTCTTCGATACGGCTCTTCAGCACGTCGTATCTTTCTTCTCTCTGGCTGCCGCCGATGATCTCGCCGACTCCCGGCACCAGCAGGTCACACGCCGCTACAGTCTTGTTGTCATCGTTGAGCCTCATATAGAAGGCCTTGATGTCCTTCGGATAGTCCGTTACGAAGATCGGCTTTTTGAAGACCTCTTCAGTAAGATATCTCTCATGCTCTGTCTGCAGGTCGATGCCCCACTCTACCGGATATTCGAATTTCCTGTCGGCATTCTTCAGTATCTCAACAGCGTCTGTGTATGTGACTCTGTCAAAATCAGCGTTCGCCACTGCAGAAAGTCTCTCCATGAGTCCCTGGTCGATGAACTTGTTGAAGAATTCCATCTCCTCAGGCGCGTTCTGCAGCACGTATTTGATTATGTATTTGATCATGGACTCAGCAATGTCCATATTGTCCGAAAGTTCAGCAAAAGCGATCTCCGGCTCTATCATCCAGAACTCGGACGCGTGTCTCGCTGTGTTTGAATTCTCAGCCCTGAAAGTAGGCCCGAATGTGTATACCCTGCCGAAAGCCAGAGCAAATATCTCCGCCTCCAGCTGTCCGCTTACGGTAAGGCTTGTCTCTTTACCGAAGAAGTCCTCTGTGTAATCAACTTTGCCGTCTTCAGTCTTCGGCAGATCTTCCATATCCAGTGTGGTAACTCTGAACATCTCGCCTGCGCCTTCCGCGTCGCTGCCTGTGATGATCGGAGTGTGCACGTATACGAAATCGTTCTCCTGGAAGAATCTGTGGATAGCGTAAGCCACGATGGATCTGATCCTGAATACTGCCGCGAAGGTGTTGCTTCTCGGTCTCAGGTGGGCGATCTCTCTTAAGAACTCCAGGCTGTGTCTCTTCTTCTGAAGAGGATATCCCGCCTCGGAATCGGCCTCTATGCTTACCTCTCTTGCGTTTATCTCAAATGGCTGCTTGGCGTCCGGAGTCAGTATAAAAACTCCTGTCACTTTGAGAGCCGCAGATATAGGCGTTTTTGATACCACGTCATAATTATCCAGATGTTCATTTTCATAAACTATCTGTACGGATTTGAAGAAGGACCCGTCGTTGAGTTCTATGAAACCTATCTTGTTGTTTCCACGGTTGGTCCTTATCCAGCCTTTTACTGTGACTTCCTGGCCTGTGTAGTTCTCAGGCTCTCTGTAAAGTTGTTTTACGCTTGCATCAACCATCGTTTTTTCCTTTCTATCTGTACGCCGCCTGTTCTTCCGGCGTTTTTTCCGGTTTTTCTCCGGCCGCGCCGTTTACTCTTCCGATGTTTTTTCCGCTGCTTCTTCAGCCATGCGCTCTGCCTCATTAAGGGATATTTCAGGCTCTTCCGCCTCATCGCTCAGATAATTGGTATCGTATACCTTCAGCTCTTCAGGGTCCGGAAGGTCCGGGTCCGCTGCCAGTATCTCAGCCTCTTCCTGTGCCTTGGCCTCTCTGGCAAGTTCCCCTGTCTCTCTTTCCTTTTTCGCCGCCTCGGGTCCCATCTCGATATAGTCCCTTGCGTCCTCAAGGATCTTGGAGAGTATCTTTGTCTGGGGCATGAAGAATTTTGAGAGCCACTCTATCCATATGGGTCTGATCTTTACTTCCTCCTGAAGTATGACTCTGGCTTTGCCGTCATCGGTCTCTTCAAAGGTGTACATTCTTCTGCCTTTAGTCTCCAGACTCCATGTCTCTATCTCATAGTATTCGTACGGGCGTTCTTCTGTGATGACAAAACCCATCTGATAGTTGTCATTGGAATATTCAACAAAGTCATCATTCACGCTTCTGTATTCGATTTTCTTAAGGTCCGTACGCCAGGAAACGTCCTCCCTGTTGGTCAGCACGTCCCACGCGGCTTTTACGTCCGCGTCATACTGGGCCCAAACGCCTGCTTTTCTCATTTATTGCTTCCTCCTCAGCCGTTTTTCCTCCGGTCTTTCATGGTAAAAAATCACGGGAAACAGAAAAACAGCAGTAAGTATTATATCACTGTTTTACACGCGATGTCCAGAAATTCCGCAAAGCATCGTTATGTAATAATGTTTAAAAAACGGTCACCACATTATATTGTGATGACCGCTATAAAAAATAATTAGCTTTCTGATTACTCAGGCCTGATCCGGGATCTTTTCCTCTTCGCCGGTCTTGATGCGGATCTCCATGTAGCTTATGAGCACAAGCCCAACTGCACATACGACTACGCTTACTATCTGCAGCCATGTGACGAGTTCGTTGAATGCTGTGCCTCCTATTATCAGCATGGCGATCGCCAGCGAAATATTGCACACAAGGGTTCCAAGGCTTATATTCCATCCCGCCCTATAGAGGAGAATGTATCCCGCATCCAAACCTACCATTGTAATGGCGAATGCTATGACTGCCCAGTTCACCATCGAGAATTGGTTCGCAACATCGCTGAATCCGTGGCCGGCAAAGTATATTGCCCCGTTTATTATGATCAGCGTGAAATGCGTGATCATAAGACCAACGAATGTGTTTATGTCTTCAGGAACCGATTTTGCCACAACGTCATAAAGCACATTTGCCACCACGACGATTATTACAGGCAAAAAGTATCCAAAACTGAATTCGTTCTGACAGTTTATCCCTATAAGCCCCGCGATACAAAGAAACATTCCGGCAAAATGTGTTTTTCCGAGTTTTTCTTTGTAGAACAGCACCCCGATGAGCAGCAGTGATACCGCGAGAAGTATATTGCACACCAGTGAACCTATGCTGACATTCCAGTCTGCCCTGAAAAGAAGAATGTATCCAAAATCGATGCCCATGCTGCATAACGCATAGGCAATGAACAGCCAGTTCCCCTTCCTGAGTTCAGCTCTCAGTGACACTTTCCCTTTTGTGGTTATGAAAAACATCACAGCGGAAGTCACTACCCCTACCGTGTAAACAACCATCAAACCGAACTGCGCGTTCAGATCGCTGGGAAAAAGCTTTGCGGAAATATCATAAAACACATTAGAAACAACTATAACCAAAACCGGTAAAAAGAATCTTATCATGCCAGTCACCTCCGTATGTAAACTCTGCTGCCTGCCGTTTGCGAGCAACTACCTGTTCCATATTCATGGTAACTGCATGTTTTTTTTGAAGCAAACACTTCTTTTTATTGTTTTCTTTGGGAGTCTTTTTCTACTTTTTCGTTCCTTGTGTTACGCCAAAAAGCAGAAGGTCCAAGCCATACTTTTTCCACTCCCCGCGCTCTGTCTCGCTAACCAAGGCCGTATCCTTCTCTATGATCTGTCTTGCTACTGTGTCTGCCTGCGTGACGGCAAGAGTCTTCACGAATCTATACTTCTGATACTTGCTGAGTCTGAAATAAGAATTGAGTACGATATCAAGCTTTGTGTTGACGGCGATATACTTTTTCTGCCATCTGGGATCTTTAAGTTTAGTCAACAACGCTTTTGAGGCTCTGTATTCCTGCCAGAATAACGCTTTGTAGTCTAAGTCTATCAGAACATCTATATAACGCGACCAGAACGTTTCTATCTTTGACCCCCCCCATCGATCTGTCCAAAGGGTGTTTTTCCTGGAGTAATCCAATTTAGAAACTATTTGCTCTGTCACTTCCCTGTAGCACTGATAGAGGATTTCGTCCTTCGTGCCAAAGTGCCGGTAAATATGATTTTCGCTGATCCCGCTCTGCTTGCTGATGCTGTTTATGGAAAGATCCATCAAACCGTTATGCGCAATAAGATACATAGTGGCATCTTTAGTCCTTCTGGACAACTCTTCTATTTTTAT
>JAUMVF010000019.1 GCA_030530305.1 Bacillota bacterium | reverse complement strand
TCTTCCAGTGACTGTCTGGTCTCATCCCAGCTTTCAGTATCATTTACGAACACCACTTTCCTGCCGGTCACAGGCAGTTCTTCGAGCATTCTTTCAAAAAGAGACGCCACTTCTTTGTTCAGCCTGTCCACAGAAAGCCGGCCGACAGCCGAGATCCTTATCTCATCATCTGTAACCACTGTATGCTCCGGCATGATGGTCTTCGTCACTGCCGCGTAGTCCCCGTTAGCCATCATTATCATGTGCTCCACGTAGGCCCTGCACGCCTCTTCCTCCGACTGAACGAGAGGTCCGTATACGAACTCAAGAGAGACTTCTTCGATCCCGGCGATGTTGCCGTCGCTTGTGATCTTTTCCCTGACAGCCTCACATATCTTTTCGCAGCAGGAATAAGGCATGACAAAATTAAGACCCAAAGTAATGGTCAGCCCTCTGCCTGATTTTGTAAGAGCTGCCCCCTTAAGGTCCACTGCCGCCTTTTCCCTTATATCTGTTTCGAATTCATCCCAGATGATGTTATCTAAGATAGTACTGATCATTCGAGCCCCTTTATCATATTTATCATTTCCATGGCTATGTTCTGCTCGGAAACTGTCTTTACAGTTTCGCCCTTTACGAATATTATCCCCTTGCCGTCTCCGCAGGCCACTCCTATGTCTGCTTCTCGGCCTTCGCCGGGCCCGTTCACCGCGCAGCCCATGACAGCCACGGTTATTCCCTTCTTGTTCTTTGCTGTGCGCTCTTTTTCAATGGGTTCAAGAGCCTTCTGTATCTGCAGCGCTATATCCTGCAGGTTGACCTTTGTCCTTCCGCATGTCGGACAGGATACCAGATTGATGGACTCCTTCCTGAGTCCGATAGCTTTCAGCAGTTCTTTCGCAAAAACCACTTCCGTGACGGGGTCCGCGGTCAGCGACACTCTCATGGTGTCTCCGATACCTGCCAGAAGCAGCGCGCCGATACCGGCGGCGGATTTGATCTTTCCCCTGTGCACTGTGCCTGCCTCCGTGATCCCTATATGGATCGGATGATCCGTCTTCTGCGCGATCATGACGTGAGCGTCATAATTCATCTGTACATCCGACGACTTGAGGGATACCACCAGATTGTCATATCCCATATCCTCTATCAGATGAAGGTTGTTCAGAGCGCTTTCAACCAGACCCTCCGGAGTGACTCCGCCGTATTTTTTCAGGATATCCTCTTCAAGGGATCCAGAATTCACACCGACGCGTATTGGTATGTTCCTCTCCTTCGCCGCCTCTACGACTTCCCTGACTTTGTCCCGTGAGCCTATGTTGCCGGGATTGATCCTGATCTTGTCAGCTCCCATCTGTATGGCCTTTATGGCAAGCCTGTGGTCAAAATGAATATCCGCGACGATGGGGACAGGACTCATCTGTTTGATGGTCTTCAGCGCCTCCGCGCTTTCCATGTCGGGAACAGCTACTCTGACGATCTGACAGCCTTCAGAGGCCAGATCGTTGATCTGCATCGCAACCGCTTTTATATCTCTTGTATCCACATTGGTCATGGACTGAATGGAGACAGGAGCTCCGCCTCCTATGGTCACATTTCCGCACTGTACTGCTTTACTCATATATATACCTGCTTTTTAACTATCCTGTGAACAGACGCGATATGTCGTTCCAGGTCACATACACCATCAGCGCCAGCAGAAGCACTATTCCTATGAAATGAACTTTCGCTTCCGCGGATTTTGTCACGCGCTTTCCCGTTATCTTTCTTATCACAAGGAACACAAGCCTTCCGCCGTCCAGAGCCGGAAACGGAAGGAGATTGAATACTCCCAGGTTGATGCTTATGAATGCCGCCAGATACAGGAACGTAGCGATTCCGTTCTTTCCCGCGTCGCCGGCGACTTTGACTATTGCCACAGGGCCTCCCAGCTGGTCCATTCCCACCTTGCCGGTGAATATCTGTCTGAGAGCGTCCCCCAGTGTGACTATCATCCGGCCGGTGCTCTTGAATCCCCCTGCTATGCAGGTGAAAAAGTTATGGGAAACGTGGCACTCTATGCCTATGACGCTCCTGCCGTCATCGGCCTTTTCGACTTTGCTCGTGAAAGTCTTTTCACTGCCGTCTCTGTCTACTGTCAGAGTAACTGTCTCTCCGGGTTTCGTGCTGCCTATAATGCCTGTCACATCGGCCCAGCCCGGAGTTTCTTCCCCGTTTACTGCAGTTATGACATCACCTTTCTGAAGGCCTGCCTCCATAGCAGGACCTCCGTCGGTCACCGTTTCAAGAGAAGTTGTGGCAACTCCCGTGTAGAAAGTTAGCCCTATGATAATGAGCAGAGCCACCAGGAAGTTCATGACAGAACCTGCCGCCAGTATTATCGCTTTCTGCCAGTTGGTCTTGTTGTCGAAAGCCCTCGGGTCTTCCGAGTCTTCATCCTCTCCTTCCATAGCGCAGTATCCGCCGATAGGTATGGCGCGTATGGCATAGAGGGTCTCGCCTTTCTGCTTTTTGTATATGGCAGGACCCATCCCCATGGCGAACTCATTGACTTTCACACCGCACGCCTTGGCTGTGAGAAAGTGCCCCAGTTCGTGGGGGAAGATCATAAGACAGAATATTAAAATGCCGCATATAACGGTTATCATACTTCTTATCTCCGTTTATTTCTTCAGGATATCCATCGTCTTTTCCCTTGCGAACCTGTCAGCTTCAAGGATATTTTCGATGCTCATATCGTGACTGTTCTCGTGGGTATCCATTATCTTTTCCAGCGTATCCTGGATATCTGTGAACTTTATCTTTTTCTCCAGGAACTGCTGTACCAGCACCTCGTTGGCGCCGTTCATGGCAGCAGCCAGAGTGCCGCCCTCTTCAAGGGCCCTGTAGGCAAAACCTATACATTTAAAGGTGTCCATATCGGGCTTTTCAAATGTCAGCTGAGAGGCGGTCGAGAAAAAGTCCAGTGAATCAAAGTCGTTCACGCAGCGTCCCGGGTATTCCAGCGCATAGCTTATGGGGATCCTCATATCCGGCAGACCCATCTGGGTGATCACAGACGTATCCATGAATTCGACGCCGGAGTGGACGATGCTCTGAGGATGCACCACCACCTGGATCTGATCCGGTCTGACACCGAAAAGCCATTTGGCTTCGATAACTTCCAGCCCCTTGTTCATAAGTGTAGCAGAATCAATGGTTATTTTTCGTCCCATGTTCCACTTGGGATGTTTCAGCGCCTGTTCAAGAGTCACCTCCTCAAGCTGCTGCCGGCTGTATCCTCTGAAAGGTCCACCGGAAGCAGTAAGGATTATCCTTTTTACAGGATTCCCTTCGTTTCCCTGTATACACTGGAAAATGGCGCTGTGCTCGCTGTCAACAGGCAGGATGGAAACGCCTTTTTCCGCAGCGGTCCTCATGATCAGATCGCCGCCCGCCACGAGAGTTTCCTTGTTGGCAAGGGCTATGGTCTTTCCCTCCAGCACGGCGGCGTACGTAGGCGCAAGGCCTCTCATTCCCATAAGTGAATTGAAAACAATATCACAGTCGCATGTGGCGGCTGTGATAAGCCCTTCCTCGCCCCAGTAAACATCAAGCCCGGGGAATCTTTCCGCGAGTTTTTTCGCGTCCTCCTCCCTTGCCACTGCCGCAAGACGCGGTCTGAACTTTTCTATCTGGGCCGCCAGATCGTCTATCCTGCTTCCGCACACAAGAGCTTCAACAGAAAAGCGTCCGGGATTTCTCCCGATTATATCCAATGCCTGTGTACCGATGGAGCCGGTACTTCCCAGCAGAGCTATCCTCTTCATTTCATCCTCCTAGCAGATGATAAATGCTATGTAGTAAAAGACCATCGGAGCTGTGAACAGTATGCTGTCGATCCTGTCCAGCACCCCGCCGTGGCCCGGTATCAGGTTGCCGTAGTCTTTGATGCCCATCTTCCTCTTGAATATGGACGCGGTCAGATCGCCGATCTGTGAGAACACGCCTCCCAGCACGCCTATTATCACGCAATGGATAAAATACGGGTGCATGAAGAACCATCCGAACAATCCGCAGAGTATCACGCTTCCGAGAATGCCTCCGATGGATCCTTCTATGGTCTTCTTCGGGCTTATCTTGGGGCAGAGCTTGTGCTTGCCCATGAGCACGCCGGTGAAGTAGGCCATGATATCCGTGCCGAAAGCTGAGAAAATGACGAGCCATACCATCAGCCGGTATTCGCCGGTCTGATCCACCAGCACCAGGTGATACGAGAAGAATACTATATAGAAAACTCCTGTGATGGTGGCCAGAGCGTCCTCCAGTTTCCTGTTATCTATGTTGAAAAGATAGAGAGCCGCAAGTACTATCGTCAGGAATATCCAGAGCAGATACCATTTTGTATCGAGTCTGAAAAGGCCTATAGCGTAAAGTCCCACAGCGGAAAGGCATCCGATGAAATACGCCGGTTTGACATCCATGGCCCGGAACCCGTCATAGAATTCCTTCAGCGCCATAAGCGCCAGTATGAAGACCCCTATGAAAAGCACATATCCCCCGAAGTAGAATATGGCCAGAAGAGGTACCATTGCCAGTCCTGATAATATTCTCGTTTTCATTGCCTATCTCCCGCCGAAACGCCTGTCCCGTTTCTGGTATTTTTCAATAGCTTTATCCATTTCCTCCGGTGTGAAATCCGGCCACAGCGCGTCTGCGAAAACGAACTCGCTGTAAGCGATCTGCCACAGAAGGTAGTTGGAGATCCGCTCTTCCCCGCTGGTCCTTATGAGCAGTTCCGGGTCCGGCACGTCCTTTATGCCTGTCCAGAGCCTTTTGCCGATCTCCTCTTCCGTTATATCTTCAGGTTCAAGTCTGCCGGCCTTCACTTCTTCCGCGACGGAAACGCAGGCTCTTCTTATGTCGTCCCTGCCGCCGTAGTTCAGGGCGATATTGAACACCATTCCCGTGTTGTCCTTCGTCGTTGTGACCATGCGGTCAAGACGTTCGATGGCTTCATCCGGGAAAACGCTCACGTCCCCCAGGATGTTCACCTTCACGTTGTTGGCGTGCAGTTCCTTCAGCTGGCTGTCCACATATCTGACGAGAAGTTTGAATATGCCGCCCACTTCTTCTCTGGATCTTTTCCAGTTTTCGGTGGAAAAAGCGTATACCGTAAGATAACCGATGCCGATATCGCTCGCGTGTCTCACGATCTCGATCATGGCTTTCATCCCGGCGTTGTGCCCGGCAAAGGCAGGCAGGAATCTTTTCTTCGCCCATCTGCCGTTCCCGTCCATGATTATGGCCACGTGCCTTGGTATTCTTTCCCTGTCCAGCATTCTTTCTCCTGTTTTGAAAATGTGGTCACGTTAGCGGTGACCACATATCCTTCCTGTTCTTAGGCGATACCTTAAAAAGATATCCTGTTATATCTCCATGATCTCTTTCTCTTTTTCGGAGATTATCTCATCGATGTTCTTTATTGCCTCATCGATAGCCTTCTGAACGTCATTCAGGCTTTCCTTGAGATCGTCTTCTGTAAGTTCGCCTGCTTTTTCCTCTTTCTTCAGTTCGTCGTTGGAATCTCTTCTCAGGTTCCTTACGGCTACCTTGGTGTCCTCACCCATCTTCTTGACTGTCTTGGTGAGCTCTTTTCTTCTCTCCTCAGTCAGCTGCGGGATCGCCAGCCTTACTACCTTGCCGTCATTCGCAGGATTGATACCTACGTTGGCAACGTTGATGGCTTTCTCGATCTCCGGGATCGACTTTGGATCGAAAGGAGAAATGAGGAGCATCCTCGGTTCCGGCACTGAGATATTGGCCAGAGCCTTCAGCGGTGTCGGCGAACCGTAGTAATCAACTGTAACTTTATCGAGCAGAGCGGCGTTTGCTCTTCCGGCTCTTACTGTGTTGAGCTCTTCTTTGAGCACCGATATGCTCTTGCCGATCTTCTCTTCAAGAATTCCCTGTACATCCTTACTCATGATATTTCCTCCTGCGTTTATGTGATTATTGTTCCTATCTTTTCACCGCATACAGCTTTCATGACGTTGCCGTCCTCAGCTATACCGAAAACATGTATGTCTATATTGTTGTCCCTGCACAGTGACGCAGCCGTCGAATCCATTACCTTCAGATCCTTCTCCAGCACTTCCCTGTGAGTGAGACTGTCGTATTTCACAGCGTCCGGGTTCGTGACCGGATCGTCCGAGTATACGGCGTCCACATTCTTTGCCAGCAGTATTACCTCAGCGTCTATCTCCGCAGCTCTCAGCGCCGCTGTGGTATCTGTCGAGAAGAACGGGTTTCCTGTGCCTGCCGCGAAGATGACTACCTTGTTTTTCTTCAGCTGGCTTATGGCCTTCAGTCTTACGTATGGCTCAGCCACTTCCCGCATCTCTATGGCAGTGTGGACTCTGGTCGGCATACCTTCCGCCTCAAATGCGTCCTGCAGCGCGAGACCGTTCATGACTGTGGCAAGCATCCCGATGTAGTCTGCCGTAGCCCGGTCCATGTTCTCGCTGCTCCTGCCGCGCCAAAAGTTTCCTCCTCCGACTACTACGGCTACCTGGACTCCGAGGTCATGGATCTCTTTTATCTGGCGGGCGACTTTTTTGAGCATCGCTTCGTTGATCCCGAAATGATTATCGCCTGCCAGAGCTTCTCCGCTGACTTTGAGAATGACTCGTTTATACTTTGGTTTCATAGTATGTGTCCTTTCATATCAAATACACATAGATTATACCATATATCGTGCCATTGTTCATCAGGTATGTTGTTCAAGAATACCTCTTTTCATCTCCCATAGCTTGGTTGAAAGGTCGACGTAGTACGTCTGCGGATTCTCGAATCTGCGGACCTCTTCCCAGAGGTGCTCTACCTGCTCGGCGCAGTATGCTTTGATCTCCTTTATGTCAGGCGATTTATATACGCATTCGCCTTCTTTGAATATCTGTACAAGAAGTTCCTTGGCGTAGAAATCCTTCAGGTTCTTCTTTTTCCATACGTTGTCCGGGTCGAATATGGTGTAGCCGTCTTCTTCCGGTATCTCTTCGTCCATGAGAGCTATTACGTCAGCCATGGCCCTGTCTGTTTCCCTGTCATAGAGACGGTAGACTTTCTTGGCTCCCGGATTGGTGATCTTCTCAACGTTCTCGCTGATCTTCATCTTCGGGATGATCACTCCGTCTTTCTCAACAGCGGCCAGCTTGTAGACTCCGCCGAATACCGGTTCTGATTTTGCTGTTATCAGTCTTTCTCCTACGCCGAAGGAATCGATGCATGCGCCCTGAGCCAGCATGTCCTCTATCAGGTATTCGTCAAGGGAGTTGGAGATGACGATCTTGCAGTCTTCAAAACCTGCGTCGTCAAGCATCTTTCTGGCCTTCTTGGTCAGATATGAAATGTCTCCGCTGTCTATCCTGATACCCATGCTTGAAGGTTTCATTTCCTTGAACACTCTGATAGCGTTGGGCACTCCCGAATTGAGTACGTTGTATGTGTCCACCAGAAGCGTGCAGTTATCCGGATAGATCTCCGCATATTTCTTGAACGCTTCGTATTCATCGTCAAAACTCTGTACCCAGCTGTGAGCCATGGTGCCAAGAGCCGGGATGTCATCTTCCCTGTCCACGATGGCGCATGCGGTACCGACGCAGCCTGCTATGTAGGCCGCTCTTGCGCCAAGTATTGCCGCCGCCGAACCGTGAGCGCGTCTTGTTCCGAATTCCATGACGCCTCTTCCCTTGGCCGCCCTTACGATCCTGTTGGCCTTGGTGGCGATCAGGCTCTGGTGGTTGATCAGGAGAAGTATCATGGTCTCAACGAACTGGGCCTGTATCAGAGGTCCGTGAACAGTCACGATAGGTTCTCCCGGGAAGATCGGCGTTCCTTCCGGAACAGCCCATACGTCGCATGAGAATTTGAAGTCTCTGAGATACTCAAGGAATCCTTCGCTGAAGCAGTTCTTGCTCCTCAGGAATTCTATATCTTCATCATCGAATTTGAGATTTTTGAAATACTCGATCATCTGCTCCACTCCGGCCATGATCGCGAAGCCGCCGCCGTCGGGCACCCTTCTGAAAAACATGTCGAAGTAAGCTTTTTCGTCTCTCATTCCTGCTTCAAAATATCCGTTTGCCATTGTGATCTCGTAGAAATCGGTGAGCAGGGTAAGATTCTGTTTGGTATACATCTAAAACGCCTTTTTTTAAAAAACCTTTCTCCTATAAAAGGGTCTAACATCCGCATGCGTCCGTGCATCCGGATACAAATGATATTATCTCACTTTTTGTCCCGTATGTAAAGAATCAGGAGCATGTCCCGCTCCTGATCCGTCTCCTGTCTCTATCGTTTTTTCAATACTTTTTTCAGATATTTGCCGGTATACGAATTCTTCACCTTCGCAAGCTCCTCCGGCGTCCCTTCGGCTATGACAGTGCCGCCTCTGAAACCGCCGTCCGGACCCAGGTCTATGATATGGTCCGCTCTCTTGATCACGTCCAGATTGTGCTCGATGACGACCACCGTATTGCCGCTGTCCACGAGCCTGTCCAGCACTGCCAGCAGCTTATCGATATCCGCGAAATGAAGACCTGTCGTAGGCTCATCGAGTATATACAGCGTCCTGCCGGTGCTTCTCTTTGAAAGTTCTGAGGCCAGTTTGATCCTCTGGGCTTCGCCGCCGGAAAGCTGTGTGGAAGGCTGTCCCAGTTTGATATATCCAAGGCCCACCTGCTCAAGAGTCTGAAGCTGCCTTGCGATAGGCGGTATGTGGCTGAAAAACTCCAGAGCCTCGGAAACGCTCATATCCAGCACGTCGTATATGCTCTTCCCCCTGTACTTCACCTCAAGGGTCTCCCTGTTGTATCTCCTGCCGTGACATACTTCACAGGGAACGTATACGTCCGGAAGGAAATGCATCTCGATCTTTATGATCCCGTCGCCGCTGCAGGCTTCGCATCTTCCGCCTTTTACGTTGAAGCTGAATCTGCCTTTGGCATATCCCCTCATCTTCGCTTCCGGAAGTTTGGCGAAAAGATCCCTTATGTGTGTGAAAACTCCCGTATATGTGGCCGGATTTGATCTCGGGGTCCTTCCGATAGGCGACTGGTCGATGTCTATCACCTTGTCTATGTTGTCCAGACCTTCGATTTTCTTGTGTTTTCCCGGCTTTTCCTTTGAATTGTATATGGAACCTGCCGCCGCTTTATAGAGCACTTCGTTGATCAGACTGCTTTTTCCCGAACCGGAGACTCCTGTGACACAGATGAATTTCCCCAGCGGGAACTCAACGTCTATCTTCTTCAGGTTGTTTTCCTCAGCTCCGTAAACCTTTATATAATTTCCGTTTCCTTCACGTCTGCTGTCAGGAATGCTGATCTTCTTCTTTCCTGAAAGATATTGGCCTGTGACGGACTTAGGCTCGTTGATGATGTCTTCAACAGTACCCTGGGCCACCAGCCTGCCGCCTTTGCGCCCCGCTCCCGGGCCTATGTCGATTATCTGATCCGCCGCGTACATGGTGTCCTCATCGTGTTCGACCACAAGCAGCGTATTGCCCAGGTCCGTAAGACCCCGGAGGGTCTTCAGCAGCATGGCGTTGTCCTTCTGGTGGAGACCTATGCTTGGCTCGTCAAGTATGTAAAGCACGCCGACAAGCCCTGAGCCCACCTGGGTCGCCAGTCTTATCCTCTGGGATTCCCCGCCGGAAAGAGTGCCTGCCGAACGGGAAAGAGTAAGATAATCAAGTCCCACGTCCGCCAGGAATTTCAGTCTGGCTTTAACTTCCTTCAGTATCTGTTTCGCTATTATCTGCTGCTTTTCAGTCAGTTCAAGTTTATCCAGGAAATCCAGCGCCTCCAGCACAGACATGTCGCAGAATTCTGATATGTTGATACCGCCGATGGTCACTGCCAGCACCTCGGGCTTGAGTCTCCTCCCGCCGCAGGCGTGACATGTGGAGATACTCATGTAAGCGCCGATCTTTTCTTTTATGAAATCCGAGCCGGTCTCCATGTACCGCCGCTCAAGATTAGGCAGCACTCCTTCAAAGGTATGATTCATCTGCCGCACTGAAGTACCGGTCCTGTTTCTGTATGTATATCTCAGTTTTCTGGTCCCTGTCCCGTAGAGAGTTTCCTGTATGAATTTCTTCGGCTGTTCCCCGAAAGGAGTAAAAAGGGATGCTCCGCGCTGCTCCGCCAGCACCTGTATCACCTGACGGTAATAACCGCTGTATTCCATCGAAGCGAACACCTTGCTGAGAGCCCCGTCCACTATGCTCTTGTCATAGTCGATGACTTTTTCAGGATCTATCTTCTGGATAAATCCCAGGCCGTTGCACTCGGGACACGCTCCGTAGGGCGCGTTGAAGGAGAACATCCTGGGCTCCAGTTCTTCTATGCTTATCCCGTGTTCCGGACAGGCAAGGCTGGTGCTGAATGTCTTCGTCTCAGTCTTTCCGTCCCTGGATACTTCTACCGCGATCAGGTCCCCGCCTTCGCTGATGGCCAGTTCGCAGGCCTCGGACAGCCTGGCTTCAACGCCTTCCTTTACCTTTATCCTGTCGATGACGATCTCTATATTGTGTTTATATGTTTTTTCCATTTTGATATCGCCTTCGTCAAGACGATACATCTCGCCGTCTACTCTGACTCTGGAAAAACCGTCTCTTCTGATCCTGTCTATGACCTTTTCATGTGTCCCTTTGCGGCCCCAGACTACAGGCGCGAATATGGTCAGTCGGGCTCCTTCGCCTTCAGCCATGAGAGCGTCAACGATCTGATCGATGCTCTGGCTGGTTATCTCCCTGCCGCATACAGGGCAGTGGGGTATTCCGGCCCGTGCGTAAAGAAGTCTCAGATAATCGTAGATCTCCGTCACAGTGCCCACAGTGGATCTGGGGTTCCTGCTGGTAGTTTTCTGATCTATGGATATGGCCGGGGAAAGTCCTTCTATGAACTCCACATCCGGTTTTTCCATCTGTCCCAGGAACTGTCTCGCGTAAGCGGAAAGACTCTCGATATACCTTCTCTGCCCTTCCGCGTAGATGGTATCAAAAGCAAGGGAGCTCTTGCCTGAACCGGATATTCCGGTTATGACTACCATCTTGTCCCTCGGGATCTTCACGCTGAGATTTTTAAGGTTGTTTTCATTTGTCTTTTTTACATATATCTCTTTAGCCATTATCTGATTCGTATCCTCCATCCGGCCGCCGGGCGGCTGTTACAGTCTGGCTTTGTACTCAAACAGCCTGTCTCTCAGGGACGCGGCTCTTTCGAACTGCAGATCCTGAGCAGCCTGTTTCATCTCTTTTTCCAGTACCTTGACGTACTCCTTCAGTTCCTTCTTCGTCATCTCCAGCGGCTTTCTGCCCTTGAACGCCTCTTCATCGTCCGCCGCCTTAGTCGCCTCTATGACTTCTCTTACTGATTTCTCTATGGTCTTCGGCGTGATGCCGTGTTCTTTGTTGTATTTCTCCTGTATCTCCCGGCGTCTGTCAGTTTCTTTTATAGCCGCGGCCATGGCCGGGCTCACAGAATCAGCATACATAACGACTCTGCCGTGGATATTCCTTGCAGCTCTTCCGATGGTCTGGATCAGAGACGTCTCCGTACGGAGGAATCCCTCCTTGTCCGCGTCCAGTATGGCCACAAGTGATACCTCGGGTATATCCAGTCCCTCTCTCAGCAGGTTGATGCCCACCAGCACGTCGAAGACATCCATCCTCATATCTCGGAGTATCTCCATCCTTTCGAGGGTATCCACCTCAGAATGAAGGTATCTGACTCTTATACCTGCGTTCTTCAGGTAATCCGTCAGGCTCTCCGCCATCTTCTTGGTGAGAGTAGTCACGAATACCTTTTCACCTGCCGCGGTGACTTTGTGTATCTGGTCTATGAGATGGTCTATCTGACCTTCTGTCTTCTGTATTTCGATAGGCGGATCAAGCAGCCCCGTTGGCCTTATGATCTGCTCCGCGCTGACGCCGCCGCTGTGTTCCTTTTCGTAGGCCGCGGGCGTGGCGCTGACGTAAAGTATCTGTTTTGTAAGATCCTCGAATTCTTCAAATCTCAGCGGTCTGTTGTCCAGAGCCGACGGGAGTCTGAAACCGTAATCAACGAGAGACTGCTTCCTGGATCTGTCTCCCGCGTACATCGCCCTCAGCTGGGGCAGCATAACGTGGGATTCGTCTATCATTATGAGAAAGTCGTCGGAGAAATAGTCTATGAGGGTATATGGTCTCGTCCCCGGCGGCAGCAGATTCAGATGTCTCGAATAGTTCTCGATGCCTTTGCACGTGCCGATCTCCCGGAGCATTTCTATGTCGTATCTGGTCCTCTGCTCTATCCGCTGGGCCTCCAGCAGTTTGCCCCTGTCCTTGAACCAGGCGATCCTCTCCTGAAGCTCCTTTTCTATAGTGCCTGCCGCGATCTCAATGTTCTCCTTTGAAGTCACGTAATGTGAAGCCGGATAAACTGAGATATGGTTCCTGGAAGCGATTATCTCACCGGTAACCGGATCTATCTCCCTTATAGATTCAACTTCATCTCCGAAAAGCTCCACCCGTACAGGTCTCTCAGACCCTGCCGGATAGATGTCCATGGTGTCCCCTCTTACTCTGAAGGTTCCCCTGACGAGGTCCATATCGTTTCTCGTGTACTGGATATCCACCAGTCTTCTCAGGATCTCCTCCCTGCTTTTTTCCATGCCGGGACGGAGTGAAAGCATCTGGTTCTCGTAGTCGAAAGGGCTTCCCAGTCCGTATATACATGAAACGCTGGCAACGATTATGACGTCCCTTCTTTCCGCCAGGGCCGCTGTCGCCGAATGTCTCAGTTTCTCTATTTCCTCGTTGATATCCGAATCTTTCTCGATGTAAGTGTCCGTTGAAGGTACATATGCCTCCGGTTGATAGTAGTCGTAGTATGAGACAAAGTACTCTACTGCGTTGTCCGGAAAAAACTCCTTGAATTCCCCGTGGAGCTGGGCTGCCAGAGTCTTGTTGTGTGATATGACAAGCACCGGCTTCTGGACCTTCTCGATGACATTTGCCATGGTAAAAGTTTTCCCCGAACCGGTGACTCCCATGAGAGTCTGATACTTTTCTCCCGCAAGGATCCTGTCGGCAAGTTTCTGTACCGCCTGCTCCTGATCCCCCATCATTTTGTATTCTGAAACGACCTTGAATTCTGGCATTTTCTCTCCTTGATTCTTCGCATTTCAGTATATCACAGAGGCCGCCCTGCCGCAAACAGATGTTCACACTAAACCACCCGTTTCTTGAAATCAACATTATATAATGGTATAATGTACAGGAATATGAGTAATTATACGAAAGGAAAAGGACAATAAATGCTGGATATTTTCAAGCGCAACAAAAAAGACAATAAAGCAACACAGCCCGGAACTCCCGACGGTTTCGCTTTTGCTGACAAAATGGCGGAAAAACTCATAGTCAACGACCAGATAGACAGCGAGTTATATACCAAATACAACGTAAAAAGAGGCCTGCGTAATGCCAACGGCACAGGCGTCATAGTTGGACTTACCAAAATCAGTAACGTAGTTGGTTACGATCTTGACGATCAGAACAACAAGAACCCTGTGGAAGGTAAGCTGTACTACCGCGGCTACAGTATCGAAGACCTGGTGAAAAACTGTCTTGCGGAAAACCGCTACGGATACGAAGAAACCGCATATCTCCTGCTGTTCGGAGAGCTTCCGGACAAAAAGCAGCTGGACGAATACTGCCAGATACTCGGGGAAAAGCGGGATCTTCCTCTCGGATTTGCCCGTGATATGATACTGACAGCTCCGTCCAACAATATAATGAACAAACTGGCCAGAAGCGTTCTGGCACTCTATGCATATGATGACAACCCGGACGATATCTCCATATCAAACGTACTGAGACAGTCAATCGATCTGATGGGATACTTCCCGTCACTGATATCCTACGCGTATCAGGCAAAACACACATATTACAGCAAGGAAGATCTCCATCTCTTCACGCCGATACCCGAGCTGGGCACGGCGGAGAACATACTGAGAATGATCAGGCCTACAGGCGAATATACCCCCCTTGAGGCAAAACTTCTGGATATATCCCTGATGCTCCACGCTGAGCACGGCGGAGGAAACAACTCCTCATTCACCACCCACGTGATATCATCATCAGGCACCGATACTTACGCGGCTATTTCCGCTGCTGTAAACTCCCTCAAGGGACCTAAACACGGCGGCGCCAACATAGCGGTAATCAATATGATGAAGGACATGGTGGCCAATATCAAGAATTACTCAGATGACTCCATAAGCGCGTATCTGAGGAAACTCCTCCAGGGAGAAGCCGGTGACAGAACAGGCCTTGTATACGGTATGGGGCACGCCATTTATACTCTTTCAGATCCGAGAGCAAAACTTCTGAAAGAAATGGCAAAAAGACTGGCGGAAGACAAGGGACTTATGGATCAGTTCATGCTGTTCGAAGCGGTTGAAAGGCTTACTCCCGCTCTCCATGCCGAGGTGACAGGAAGCGAAAAACCCATGTGCGCCAACGTGGACCTTTACTCAGGCTTCGTGTACAGCGCTCTGAATATTCCTATCGACGTAGCTACCCCGCTGTTCGCTACAGCAAGGCTTGCAGGATGGTGCGCTCACAGACTTGAAGAGCTGGTGGCAGGCAACAAGCTCGTGCGCCCGGCCAACGTATGCGTTCAGCCGCCAAGAGATTATGTTCCTATGGAAGAAAGGAAATAGGCTCCGGAGCCCGGTGCGCTCCGGCACGGGAAGGGCATGAAAAGATCATAAAAAGCAAATCAAAAAGGACAGTTCTTACCGACTGTCCTTTTGTTTCGCTTATTCTCAAGACCTGCAGGCTATTTCATCTTTCCTCTCATCAGGTAGAATACTCTTCCTGCGATATCGTCTTTGTCTATTAGTCCGATCTTCTTCGTTCTGGAGTCGATGGAAACTGAACGGTTGTCACCGAGAACGAATACATGATCTGCTTCTACTGTAAGCGGGAAGTCTACCGGATCAGATACTCCCGACACTGATTCTTCCGTCTCCTGGCTTACATTCAGTGACTCGACCGGCGTGCCGTTTACCAGCACTTCCCCGTCATCTATATCTACAACATCACCTTCGACCGCAATGACTCTCTTGATAAGGTCTCTGTTCTCTTCCGTGTGGAAGATTATTACGTCATTCTGCTCAAAGTTGCTGGCCATCTTGAAGTAGAGCACTCTGTCACCTTCGAAAAAGTTTGGCTCCATAGAAGTTCCCTTTACAGTTGAGCTTCCAAGTATCAGTGTGAAAGTTATCACTACCGCAAGAACGATGACTACTGCCTCGATAAGGAGCACATGCCATCCCTTCCTGCGTTTTGCGGTCTCGATCTTGCCCTTAAGGACTTCTCTCGGGTCTGAAGGTATCTCGTCCGCAGTCTTAGCTGCCGCGTCATCCGCCTTCCCTGCGATACCTGCTAATGCGTCTTTTGCCTCACCGGCTGCACCGGCTGCCGTCTCTTCAGCTTTTTCAGCGATGCCCTCCGCAGCGTCTTCTGCCTTGCCAAGTGCGTCGGATGCTTTATCAGCTGCGTCATCCACTGCGGCTTCTGCCCCGTCAGCGGCTTCCCCTGCTGCGTCCCTGACAGTTTCAACTGTATCAGCTGCCGCTTCTTCAGCTCCGTCAACTGCGTCGGCTGCCGTTTCTTTTACATCTTCTGCTGCGCCTGCTGCTTTATCTGCAGTTTCTTCAGCCACACCGGTTGCTGTGTCCTTTACATCCTCAACCGGAGCCGCCGCTTTTTCAACTGTTTTTCCTGCTGCCTCCGCAGCTTCGTCAACTATGGGCTTGACCTCCATGGTATCGGACATCATGGATCTTCTTGTGCGTGAATCCATGATCTTTTCCACATTGACTTCAGACCGGTCGACCGCTGCCTTTGCAGTTTCCTGCATTTTGCCGGCTGCGGTATCCGCTTTAGCATTTATCGCGTCAACCGTATCGTCAAGTTCTTTCTGTAACTTTTCAAATATGCCAAAATCAGGCTTTTTTGCGCCTAATTCATTTTGCTCGTTTCCCATAACCTCTTCCGGGATCTTACTCATCTGAACTATCCTCCGCTTTCGCGCTGTCAGCTGTTACCATTGAAAACTTGCCTTTCAGCTCTGCAAGATTCTTTTCTATCTGCTGCACGCCGCCTTCCACCGACTTGATGTAGGCGAGATACTTATCATTTTCTCTCTCAAGGAGTCTGATCACCTTGTTCTGCTCAGCACGTTTCTCTTCAACTTTTACTTCGCTTGCGGCGAGCATTTCATCGGCCTTCTGCTTAGCCTCTTCAAGGATGCCCTTCGACTTTTCTTCCGCGTCAGTTATAGTCTGTCCCGCATTCTGTTTAGCATCGGAAAGCATTTGATCCGCCTTGAGTTTAGCCTGTTCCATAAAGGTTCTGCTCTTCTGCTCTGCGTCAGCTATGATCGACTTGAGTTTTTCCTGGGCTTCAGCTCTTGCTTCTTCCTGGGCCGCTCTTCTTTCCTCCGCAGTCTTCTCTTCATTTGCTGCCGCCATGGCTTCAACTTCCGCCTTAGCTTCCGCTGCCGCCTTTTCCGCTTCCTCTTTGGCCGCTGTCAGGGCTGCTGCTTCTGCTTTGGCTTCTTCCTTTGCTTCTGCTGCCGCTTTTTCCGCTTCTTCCTTGGCTGCTGTCAGCGCCGCCACTTCCGCTTTCACTTCTTCTTTTGCTGCTGCAACTGCGGACTCAGCTTTTTCTCTGGCTTCCGCCATTGCGGTCTCTGCCTTCTCTCTTGCTGCCGCTACCGCAGACTCTGCTTCCGCCTTTATTTTTTCCATTTCCCCGGCGTTGTCTGCCGTAGCTGCCGCTTCGGACTCCGCTTTTGCCCTGAATGCCGCAACTTCAGACTCTGCCTTCTCTTTTACTGCCGCCACTGCGGACTCAGCTTTCTCTCTGGCTGCCGCTACCGCGGATTCTGCTTCCGCCTTAACTTCCGCTGCCGCGGTCTCAGCTTTTTCCTTGGCTTCCGCAAGGGCTGCCGCCTCAGCTTTTACCTTTTCAAGTTCTTCAGCGCTCTCCGCTTTTGCTGCCGCAACGGCTGCCTCTATCGCATCTGTATCAGGCTGGCCGCCCATGCTCAGTTTGTTTTTCAGCTCCCTGTTTTCTTCTTTCAGAGCCTCGAACATGTCGTTTCCCATGCTGTTTCTCATGAACTTGTTTTCAAGCTGATCGAGCTTTTCCTCGTATTTGTCGCAAAGATCCTGCATGCAGGAGTAAACCGACTCACGGTCAAATCCTCCGATGCGGGCCTTTTTTATATCCAGTTTATTAAGAAATTCCGCAATATCTCTGCTTATTGATTCTCTGCTTATTCCGTCTTCCACGTGTGAAAACCTCCTTACCGAATCATTCTACCTAAATGTACATACGCTTTGAAATTATATCATACCTACATTATAAGTTCAAACAAAAGCTCTTTTGGGGATCCCTCGCAAAATTCACATGACTTTCACATGCCCCGCAAATTAAAGAGCCCCCCGCCTGCCGCGGGGGCTCTTTTGCTTTGTTTATTGTCTGTAACTGATGGAAGTTATTTCTCCGGCAGATCATTTCTGATCTTCCAGATCTTTGATCCTGCTAATCATCTCTTTCTTTAATGCGTCAGCGCTGCCGGGGTTACCGCAGTTTGAACCGCACGCGGCGCAGTCCCCGCTGCAATGCTGCCTGTTTTTCACGACTGAGCGTACCGCCAGCACTACTGCCAGCAGAACCGCCGCGCCTATGAGTATGGATGGTAACATGTACCGATCGCCTCCCTTACTGCTTTTACACGCAGTTTTTTATACTTCCGGCGCTATCGTCAGTCTGCTGTTGTCGTACTTAGGCTTTCTGAACAGCAGATAGATGAATACCGCGAGGAGAATGAACGCTACCACAGTGCCCACTCCGAAGTTTCCGAATGCGAAGAGCTCCCAGAGCTGGTATACGATCAGTGATATGCAGTAAGCGAAAATGGTCTGATATCCTATAGCGAACCATGTCCATTTCGCGCTGTTCATCTCACGTTTGATGGCTCCGATAGCTGCGAAGCACGGCGCGCAGAGGAGGTTGAATACCAGGAACGCGTAGGCGCCTGATGTCGCGAAGTCCGCAGCCACATTTGTCCAGATCTCCTGGCCGTCTTCAGCGACTTCAGCAAATCCGTAGAGTATACCGAATGTACCTACTACATTTTCTTTTGCGACCAGGCCTGTGATCGCGGCAACCGCCGCTTTCCAGGTGCCGAATCCGAGCGGTATGAATATCCATGCTATAGCGCTTCCTATGCTTGCCAGCAGACCGTCTGACAGATCTTCGACTCTGCCAAAGTGTCCGTCAACAAATCCGTAGTTAGATACGAACCAGATGAATATAGTGGAAAGCAGGATGATCGTTCCGGCTTTCTTTATAAATGACCAGCCGCGCTCCCACATGCTTCTGAGGACATTGCCTAATGTAGGAAGGTGATATGCAGGCAGCTCCATGACGAATGGTGCGGGATCGCCGCTGAACATCTTTGTCTTCTTGAGTATTATTCCTGAAATAACTATGGCCGCAACGCCTACGAAGTAGCAGCTTGGCGCTACCCACCATGCTCCGTGGAAAAGCGCTCCTGCTATGAGAGCGATAATCGGAAGCTTTGCTCCGCATGGAACAAAGGTGGTAGTCATTACCGTCATTCTTCTGTCTCTTTCGCTTTCGATGGTCCTGGAAGCCATTACTCCCGGAACTCCGCAGCCCGATCCGATGAGCATCGGGATAAAGGACTTTCCGGAAAGTCCGAATCTTCTGAAGATCCTGTCCATGATGAAAGCGACTCTTGCCATATATCCGCACGATTCAAGGAATGCCAGCATCAGGAACAGTACCAGCATTTGCGGAACAAATCCGAGCACGGCGCCGACTCCGGCGATGATACCGTCTACGATCAGGCTGTGGAGCCATTCAACGCATCCGATGTCTGTCAGCCAGCCGTCAACTGCCGGCGGAATGATGTCTCCGAAGAGCACGTCGTTGGTCCAGTCAGTAACTATGGTACCGATGGTCGTTACGGAAATGTAGTATACCAGGAACATGATCACCGCGAATATGGGCAGCGCCAGCCATCTGTTTGTCACTACTCTGTCGATCTTGTCGGTAGTGGTCAGCTGGCCTTTACCTTTCTTTGTAAGGCACGCTCCCGCTACGCCTGCTACGAAAATGTATCTTTCGTTGGTTATGATGCTTTCCGCATCGTCGTCCATTTCTTTTTCGCAGGCTGCGATGTCACCGCTTATGTGATTCCACGTTGCTTCGTCAACGTTGAGTTTTTTGCGTATGTCTTCGTCTTTTTCAAAAAGTTTTACAGCATAGAATCTCTGGCTGGCCTCAGGGAAATCGTGAAGAACAGCCTCTTCAATATGGGCGATTGTGTGCTCAACGCTCCCGCTGAATTCATGCTTGGGCACGGCAGGATTCCCTGCGCTTCCCTCTTCGATAGCCGCTTCAACTACATCTTCGATCCCGTCGCCCTTCAGCGCGGATATCTCGATGCATCTGCATCCCAGCTCCTCGCTGAGCTTTGCTGTATCCAGAGTGTCGCCGTTCTTCCTGACCACGTCCATCATGTTGACTGCCACTACTACCGGCAGTCCCAGCTCAGTGAGCTGTGTAGTCAGATAAAGGTTTCTCTCCAGGTTGGATCCGTCGATGATATTGATTATCACGTCCGGCTTTTCGTCCAGTATGAAATTCCTGGCTACAACTTCTTCCAGCGTATAGGGAGAAAGTGAATAGATGCCCGGCAGGTCAGTGAGTTCTGCTTCAACGTCTTTTCCTTTCTTTATGCTGCTTTTGATCTTGCCGGTCTTCTTCTCGACTGTGACACCGGGCCAGTTCCCGACGAACTGGTTGGATCCGGTCAGCGCGTTGAACAGGGTGGTCTTTCCGCTGTTCGGGTTTCCGGCAAGCGCCATTCTGATGCGCATTTTGTAATACCTCCATAAAATGATACTCGCATAGCCTGTCTTCCGCAGGCTGCGCGGTCAATGATTGCGTGGGCCGCGTCCTGCGGCCCGGTGAAAAAGGTTGATTGTTCGCGGATACTGCCGTCTACTGGAGTTCTATCATTTCAGCGTCGGCTTTTCTTACTGACAGTTCGTATCCTCTTACTGTCACTTCTACAGGATCGCCCAGCGGCGCTACCTTTCTGATATATACATCAATGCCCTTGGTGATCCCCATGTCCATTATTCTTCTCTTCACGGCTCCTTCCCCGTGCAGTTTCTTTACTGTTACTGTGGATCCGACCTGCGCATCTCTCAAAGTTTTCATTTCCTGTTTCCCTCCGTTTTTCTATTTCATTCAACAACGATTCTGGTCGCCATCTCCCGGCTGATCGCAACGCGTGTTTCTTTCACGTTCACGATAAGGTTGCCGTTGTTTTCCGACACTACCGTCACATCTCCATCCTCTACGAACCCCAGATTCCCAAGATGTCTTCTGATATCCGGCGCCCCGTTTATTCTCTTTATCTTTACTGCTGCTCCTTTATCTGCAAAAACCAGCGGCATCATCTGTACGCTCCTTTTTTCCGGTCCCGTCCGGGTTACCCCGTGCTAACCGCCTGTCAAAAAAAATATCTCTTTTTTAAAGTCTGTTGTTGCCTGCGCAGAGTTAGTTTCAACTAACCGTACACGCAGAAAATTGGTTAGCGTTCGCTAACCAATTAGATAATAGTACTGTTTTTGGCATATGTCAAGCAGATTGCGCAAAAAAGAATCTGTCAGCCAAGGAAAAATTCTTTAGCGAGAGCCATAACTTTGTCTTCCGCGCCCGGTATGCTGAGCCTGTGGTCGCCGCCCTGCACCCATGTGATGTCAATATTGAATTTCTCCGCGAATCTCTTCGCCGCCTCCGGATCTATCACCTCGTCCGCCGTGCCGTGGATCATTCTGATCTCCGTCGCTCCCGGTTTATACATCTCAAAGACGTCATATTCGCTGAAGTCTTTGCGCATAGGCGCCGTCACGATGACCGGCTGATCGAAACCGTGGTCCACCTCGGTATATCCCCGTTCCCGCAGTTCGCGCTCCTGCTGCTCTTCAAGGTCTTTGTATATCTCAGGCATATTGACGGCAGCGCTTCTGAAAAAGGCTTTCGTCCCCTTATGCTCACGCCTCGTCAGATAGAGAAGCGTGATATACGCGCCGAAACTGGATGAGAAATAGCATATCTCCGCCTCCGGCGCCTTTTCTTTGGCGATGCCTTCCATGGTCTCAAGAGCGTCCAGACAGTTTTCGATCCTGAGTTCCGGTTTTCCCGGCTCGCTTTCACCATGTCCCGGGAAATCATAGGCAAGCACGCCTATGCCGGCTTCGGGCATGACTCTCTTTATTGTTTCAGCTGTCGGACAGCCTCTGCTGCTTCCGAATCCGTGACTTACTATCACTATCTTTTTCTCATCGCCCTTCACTATGCTGTCATAGGGCGGGATGTATTTTCCCATCTCGTTCTCCTTTTCCTATAAAAACGCAGGGGAACCCTTTTCCCCCGGCCCCCCTGTCCGAAG
>JAUMVF010000018.1:5885-21633 GCA_030530305.1 Bacillota bacterium | reverse complement strand
TACACATGAAGGGGATACCCCACCGGAAAAGTGCCCACAGTGCGGAGTACCGGCAGAAAAATTCGTAGAAGTCAAAGAAGGAGCCCTCGAATGGGTAGATGAGCATGTAGTAGGCGTTGCTCAGGGCGTTGATCCTGAGATCGTTCAGGGCCTGAGAGACAACTTCAACGGAGAGTGCTCAGAAGTAGGAATGTATCTTGCAATGTCAAGAGTAGCTCACAGAGAAGGATATCCGGAGATCGGACTTTACTGGGAAAAGGCTGCTTTTGAAGAGGCAGAGCACGCTGCTAAGTTCGCAGAACTTCTCGGCGAAGTAGTAACAGATTCCACACAGAAGAATCTGCAGATGAGAGTGGAAGCTGAAGCAGGCGCCTGCGCAGGCAAGAAAGAGCTTGCAGCAAAAGCTAAGCAGCAGAACCTGGACGCTATCCACGACACAGTTCACGAGATGGCAAAGGACGAGGCAAGACACGGCAAAGCATTCGAAGGACTTCTGAAGAGATATTTCGGCTAAGCCGCATAAATCAATTGAGATTACAGGAGAGCCGTTATGAATAGCAGCTTCATTGTAAAAGCGCTGGTCAATACGATCCTCAGCTGGCTTCTTATCGCGCTAGTTTTCAGCCTGAAAAAGGACATTCCTTATGTTGATGCCCTGGCGATGCCGTATATCATTTTGGTGTCTGTCGTTGCGGGTGTAGCCAGTTACTTCGGAATGCTTTTGAGGAACAGGAAATAACAGCAGATCTCCGGTTCGGAGAAACCTGATACAGAAGGATGTTCGAAAGCTTTTTCAAAAGCCCTTTCGAAAGCCCCTTCAGAAGCCCTTTCAAGGGGTGTTCCGGTAAAAGCGCAGAGCGTTAAGCTTGAATCAATAAGAGAGACGGAAGCAAGACCGCCTCTCTTTTTTTAATGATTCACTCACTAAATTTTGCCCTGAAATCGCGCCCAGGAACCGCATCCTGAAATCGCGCCCTGACTAAAGCCGCGCCCAGAAATGCAGGTGCAGTAACTGATAATTCATTCGCCTCGAGGAAACGTTGCAATTACACTGTGAATTCGTATATTTCAGATTAACAGTGTAAATTCAATGGGTCCGGAGGTCGATTACTCCGGTGAAAGCAACTTTCGAAAAAAACAGGAGCTTTTCGGCGGCCGGAGGCACTGCAATTACACTGTGAATTCACATATTTCAGATTAACAGTGTAATTGCAAGGATTGTTGCCTTTGGTCAGAAAGAAAGTTCGGGTGTCAGGTCGAACCCGGGTCAGCGGGGGAGCCGACAGGGAAAAAAGTGAAAATGTCGCAAAACAAGTACAAAATACGAAGCCCATATGTGATATAATAATTACAGACAATTGAATATGGACGGTAATGCTAACAGGCGAACAGGAGGTGCCTTATGAAGGTAGTAATTTCCGGCAAGAACTTTAACGCCAGTGACAAACTCAAGAAAACTGTCGAGAAGAAATTCGGTAAGCTGGACAAGTTTTTCTCGGATGAGATTCCGGCAAACGTGAAATTCAAGACAGAAGGAGGCAGCAAGTATAAGGTTGAAGCTACCATCAACACAAAAGGAACGATCTTCAGGGCGGAGGATGTTACCAGCGAGCCTTATGAAGGTATCGACAAGGTCGTAGACAGACTTTCCACCCAGATGTCAAAGTTCAGGAAGAAACTGCAGAAGAAGCACAAGGACAACAAGACCGTGAACTTTGCAGAGCTGCCTGAGATAGAGGAAGTTCAGGAAGAAGTGGAAGTTGTAAAGAAGAAGAAGTTCAATCTCCAGCCTATGACGGTGGATGAAGCTATAATGCAGATGGAACTTCTGGAACACAGTTTCTTCGTATTCCTCAACCTTGAGACAGACAGCGTAGCGGTAGTTTATAAGAGAAAGAACAACAGCTACGGCGTACTGGAGCCGGTTTATTGATAACAGAAACAGACAGCGGCGGGATGATCCCGCTGCTGTTTTTTTGTACTGCTTTTTGTGCCCACATACCTTGCAAACAGTGTATATATTATGTAAAATGATTCAAGGGGCAGTGTGAACGGCACTGGTGCCGGAAGGCATACCGGGATCACTGAAGAGACACATCACTAAAGGGGCAGTAAATGCAGAAATTTTTTGAGAACGTTTTTTCTGATATCGGGATCAACGATATTGTAGATATCCTGATCGTGGCTTTTCTGGTATATAAGCTTATCGGCTTTATCAGAGAGAGCCGTGCGGAGCAGCTCGTAAAGGGCCTGCTTCTGCTTGTGCTTCTCACATTCCTGTCAGACAAACTCAATCTCTATACCCTTCACTGGATACTTAACGGGGTGCTGACCCTGGGTGTTTTTGCGCTCGTCGTGGTATTCCAGCCGGAACTCCGCCGTGGTTTGGAATACGTTGGACGTAACAAATTCATCAAGGGAACTTTCGGCAGACTCGACAAAGATAAAAGCAAACGCATGGTTTCTGAGATCGTAAAAGCTATAGAAGACTGTTCGGAGACCCGCACCGGCGCGCTTATCATAATCGAAAGACAGACGGCGCTGACGGATGTGGCGGAGACCGGCACCCAGCTGAACGCGGATATTTCCGCCGAGCTAATCGAGAACATTTTTTACGAAGGCTCGCCCCTTCACGACGGCGCGCTCATAGTCAGAGGCGACAGGCTTCTGGCCGCAGGATGCGTCCTTCCGCTTACAGCCAATAAGAATCTGGGGAAAAACCTGGGCACCAGGCACAGAGCCGGCGTAGGTATCACCGAGAACTCAGACGCCATTACATACATCGTGTCGGAGGAGACCGGCGTCATTTCAATGGCGGAAGACGGCGCCCTCACCAGATTCCTCGACATCAAGAACGTAGAAAAGAACCTGCTCAGTCTCTATCTGGCAATGCCGGATAAAGATGCGTCCGGACTTTCCGGATTCTTTGACCGTTTCAGAAAGGAGGATGACAACGATGCTGAAAAATAAAACAGCCGTCAAAATCCTTTCGCTGCTTATCGCTATCGTCCTGTGGGCGTATGTGATGGGCGAGGTAACGCCGACGACCACTTATACGCTGAAAAACCTGAAGGTGAATATAGTCAACGAGGATATTCTTGAAGAAGACGGTTATGCCATCGCCGGCAACACAGACTTCAGAGTAGCGGTCACCATGGAGGGAAAACGCTCCGTCGTGAAAAAAGTACGTGGCGACGATCTGGATATTACCGCTGACGTACAGGGTTACAGGAGAGGCACCCATTACGTGGAAGTCAAGGTCGAAGCGCCGGACGACGTAAAAGTCGTGGACATAAAGGACAGCAAAATTAAGATAAAAGTGGAAGAGAAGGTGTTCGAACAGAAAGAGGTCGCCGTAGTTCTGACCGGAAAAACCGAAGGGATTGAACTGGAGGACGCGACGGCATCACCGGATATGATAGAGATAAGCGGGGCAAAATCTGACGTGGAAAGAGTCAGAAGTATCAACGCGCCGGTATCCGCTAAGAACCTGGAAAAGGGCGACGGAGGAACAGAAGTCAGTCTGGTGGCTGTAGACGGTTCAGGAGACCAGGTCAAAGAAGTGGAGCTTTCCACAGATAAGGTCAGAGTAGAAGCTTCCGTCATGAGGACAAAGACAGTCAATCTCAAAACGGTCGTAAAAGGCGGCGGCAGCAATGTAACCGTAGAAGCTCCCGGAAAGATCAAAATACAGGGAACAAAGAAAGATCTGGCTAAGATCAAGACCATAAAGACAGAAAGCATAGATGTGAGCGGCGTTAAAGGAACGGCGGTATTTACCCTTGTTCCGGATGTGCCGGAGGGGATCAAAGTACTCACATCTTCGGATAAGCTGATCGCGACGGTAACTGTAAAATAGCGGGAGACCGGACCGGACAGCTGCATCAGCGCATGCCGGCTGCGGAACGCAGCGGCGGCGCGCGTCAAAAGGGATAAAGGGGAACAAAATGAGTAGATTATTTGGAACGGACGGCGTCAGGGGAATCGCTAATTCCGAACTGACACCGGAACTCGCATTCAATCTTGGAAAAGCCGGAGCCCACGTGCTCAGCAAAGCCCATGGCAAGCCGGTGATCCTTATAGGCATGGACACCAGAGTATCCGGCGACATGCTTGAAAACGCTCTTACAGCGGGAATCCTTGCTGTAGGAGGCAACGTCATAAAAGCGGGAATAATCCCGACGCCGGCAGTGGCGTATCTTGTGCGGCACTACAACGCGGACGCGGGGATAGTCATTTCCGCATCCCACAACACTTTCGAATACAATGGAATAAAGTTTTTTAACGGGCAGGGGTTCAAGCTGGACGACGATCTTGAAGATGAGATCGAAGACATTATCGTCAGGGACATAGACGCTAATAAGCATATAACAGGCGATGCCATCGGAAAATGTCTGGAAGCCGACGAAAGCGCCCTTGACCTTTATGTTGAATTCCTGAAAAAATCTACAGACGCCGATATGAAAGGCATAAAAGTCGTTTTGGACTGCGCCAACGGAGCGTCATATAAAGCGGCAGAACGTGTCTTCAAAGATCTGGGGGCAAAAGTAAAAGTCATAGGAAACAATCCAAATGGCATAAACATAAACGATGGATGCGGCTCGACCCATCCGGAAAAACTCCAGAAGGCTGTCGTGGATGAAGGAGCCTTCATGGGTCTTGCTTTTGACGGCGACGCGGACAGACTGATCGCGGTAGACGAAAAAGGCCGCATCATGGACGGCGACAAACTCATGTGTATCTGCGCGGAGCACCTGAAGAAAAAAGGAAAACTCCCGGACAACAAGATCACAGCCACAGTAATGAGCAATCTGGGTCTGCACAAATATATGGAATCTATCGGGTGCACGGTGGATGTTACCGGAGTAGGCGACAGATACGTGCTGGAGAGCATGCTCAAAACAGGATGCGTTCTTGGCGGCGAGCAGTCGGGTCATATAATTTTCCTCGACCGCACGACTACGGGAGACGGAACAATGTCAGCTCTGCAGGTCATGGAAGCAGTCCTCGATTCAGGCAAAAAGCCTTCGGAGCTTTCAGACGCGATCACAATTTATCCGCAGGTGCTTAAAAATGCGAAAGTGCGTGAAGATAAGAAAAACAAATACGAAAGAGATGACGACATAATGAATGCCATAAGCAAAGTTGAGGACGAAATGGAAGGCAGAGGCAGAGTCCTGATCAGGCCTTCCGGAACCGAGCCGCTCGTAAGAGTCATGCTTGAAGGCGAGGATGTCGATCACATAACGAAGCTGGCAGAAGATCTGGCGGCGCTTTTCGAAGAGAAGCTGGGTTGAGAGGAACCAGCTTGAACAGATAGGTCCGGCGCGTGCAGCGCCGGCTGAGACAGAAATTTCCGGCGTATATGACGCCGGGCACAGATAATACAGGTTATTTGGACAGGGGTATACGGAGGTTTAACATGTGCGGCATAGTTGGATACATAGGAGACAGTCCGGCAAAAGGTCTGGTAATAGATGGCCTGAAGAGGCTTGAGTACCGTGGATACGATTCAGCCGGGATCGCTATCTGTATGGACGGACAGATACAGATCAGAAAAGAAAAAGGAAAGATAGAAAATCTCGAAAAGATAATAGGCGATACCTCCTTTGACGGAAACGTGGCAATCGGGCATACAAGATGGGCCACCCACGGCGTACCGTCAGCGGTGAACGCTCATCCGCATATGAGTATGAGCGGAAAAATCGCTGTAGTTCACAACGGGATCATAGAGAATTATGAAGACATCAGAGCTGAGCTCAAAGAAAACGGAGTGAAGTTCCTTTCGGAAACAGATACGGAAGTCATAGCACAGCTGATCGGTCAGCTCTATGACGGGGATCTGCTGGCAGCAGTCAGGAAAGCCGTAGCACGTTTTCGCGGAGCATATGCTATTGGTGTCGTTGCGGCTGACGAACCGGATAAGATCGTTGCGGTAAGAAAAGATGCTCCGCTCATAGTCGGCCTTGGCAAAGACGGAAACTTTATCTCGTCAGATGTTCCGGCGATACTGAAAGAGACCCGCGACGTTTACTTCATAAACAATGATGAGACGGTGCTCCTGACAAAGGATAATGTGAAAATATTCAACGACGCCGACGAACCGGTCATCCACGAAGTGCAGCACATTGAGTGGGACGTTGATTCAGCGGAAAAAGGCGGCTACGATCACTTCATGATCAAAGAGATCAACGAGCAGCCAAAGGGGATATATGATACGCTTCACCAGCGCCTGCAGGATGACGGAAGCATCAAACTGGACGGGATCAGCCTGACAAAGGAAGATATCGAAAACATCAGCAAGATATATATCGTAGCATGCGGCACGGCTTACCATGCCGGCATCGTGGGGAAATACATAATAGAAAAAATAGTCAAGATCCCTGTGGAAGTTGATATCGCTTCAGAGTTCAGATACAGGGATTCCTTCGTGGACGATCATACGCTTTTCATCGCTATCAGCCAGTCTGGGGAAACTCTCGATACACTTGAGGCTCTGAGAGAAGCAAAGAGAAAGGGAGCACGCGTCCTTTCCGTGGTCAATGTTGTCGGGAGCTCCGTAGCACGCGAGTCTGACGATGTTTTTTACACATGGGCTGGTCCGGAAATCGCTGTAGCATCCACGAAAGCTTACACCACACAGCTTGTCTGCATGTATCTCATTGCGCTTTACATGGCGAGCAAGAAGGAAAACATCGACAAAGAGTGCTACGACAGGATCGTAAACGGACTGAAAGAGATCCCGGATAAACTTTCGCGGCTGCTGGAAAAGACGAGTGATATAGAAAAAATCGCGAAAAAGTTCTACGACTGGGACAAGATATTCTTCGTAGGAAGAGGGCAGGACGTAGGAGTTTCATACGAAGGCGCGCTGAAGCTCAAAGAGATATCCTATATCAATGCTTACGCTATCGCCGCGGGCGAGCTGAAGCACGGCACCATCGCGCTGATGGACGATAAGACTCTGGTCATCGCTTTGGCAACGCAGGATAAACTCTTTGAAAAGATGATCTCCAACATAGAGGAGATCACCGCCAGAGAAGCCCACGTCATGGGACTGGCAAAAGAAAGCAATACTAAGATCGGTAAATTTGTTGAAGACAGTATATATATTCCGGATTGCATCGACGAACTTACGCCGCTGCTTTCGGTAGTGCCTCTTCAGATCTTCGCGTATTATGTGGCGAAAGAGAGAGGCTGTGACATAGATAAGCCTAAAAACCTTGCCAAGTCGGTCACGGTAGAGTAGACCGCCGGGACGGCAGAACAGCAAAGGACGGAACAATGAAAGAATACGAGATAAAAGACATAGCTCTTGCGGCATCGGGTCACCGGAAAATAGAGTGGGTGAAGCACAACATGCCGCTTCTTTCATCTATTGAAGATGAATTCAGAAAGACCAGACCTTTTGAAGGGGTGAAAATATCCCTTTCTATCCACATGGAAGCTAAGACCGCGTATCTCTGTCTGGTACTGGCGGCAGGCGGCGCGGATCTTTCCGCGACGGGAAGCAACGTGCTTTCAACGCAGGATGATGTGGCGGCCGCGCTGGCGGATAGCGGGATCAGGATCTACGCGGTACACGGCGCAACGGAAGAAGAATACAACAGGCATATCGAAATGTGCCTTGAACATAAGCCCAATATCGTCATCGATGACGGAGGCGATCTGGTGGAGACTCTCCATACAAGAAGGCCGGAGCTGGCTGAAGATATGTGGGGCGGATGCGAGGAGACAACCACCGGTATCATCAGGCTCAAAGCCATGGAGCGGGACGGCATCCTGAAATTCCCCATGGTCGCAGTCAATGACGCCGACTGCAAGCACCTTTTCGACAACCGCTACGGAACGGGTCAGTCTGTCATTACAAGTCTGATGGCAAACACTAACCTTATAATAGCTTCAAAGACTGTTGTCGTTGCCGGCTACGGATGGTGCGGCAGAGGAATAGCCATGAGAGCAAACGCCATGGGCGCCAATGTGATCGTTACTGAGATCGATCCGGTAAAGGCAATGGAGGCCAGAATGGACGGCTACAGGGTGATGCCTATGGCAAAAGCCGCAGAGCACGGTGACCTGTTCGTTTCGGCAACAGGCTGCTGCAAGACCATAACCATGGAGCACATGCTGAAGATGAAAGACCAGGCTATCCTCGCTAACGCGGGACATTTCAACGTTGAAATAGATATGGCCGCTCTCGAAAAAGAGGCCGTATCAAAGAACGAGGCGCGAAACAACATCACAGCTTACCGCCTGACAAATGGAAAAACGGTCAACGTCATAGGCGAAGGGCGTCTCTGCAATATTGCAGCGGGGGACGGGCATCCGGCGGAGATCATGGACCTGAGTTTCGCGGTGCAGGCGCTGTCGGCTCTTTACATCAAAGATAACTACAAGGCCCTTGGAAAAGCAGTTGTGGACGTGTCTGATCAGATCGACGATAAGATCGCCCGCATGAAGCTTGCTGCATGGGGCACCGAGATAGATACCCTCACCGAAGAACAGGAAGCGTATCTGAACAGCTGGAAATTATAAAGCAGCTGAATCGTCTGAATTGTTCGGGGAGAAAATCTCGAACCAAAACATTTAAATACGAGCCACAAAATTTGTCACTATTCTTCAAAAAAGAGGGGATAGTGACATTTTTTCAACGTTTTCGAGGTGTGCTAAAAGCGAAAACGGCATGAAATCACGGAATAGAGATGATTTGCAGGTGTCAAAGCCACAAAAATTGTCACTATTCCTCGAAATAAAGAAATAGTGACAAATTTTCAACAAGCTTATTATAAGTTTATTATGCGAAAGTGAAAACCTTTGCTTGCCTTCCGCGAGGATGCATGTGCGCTACATGGTTGCCGCGTAGGCATTTACACGAGCTCGGGTTTTTTCTTCGCCCAGTATCTGCTGTATCTCCCAGATGTCGGGAGACTGGGTCTTACCTGTGAGGGCGAGGCGCACAGCTGTGCTCACATGGCCTACGTGACCCTTGAAATCATCAGGGTTTTTCTTGTAGTCTTTTGGTTTTGCCGCGTATCCCAGATCTGTGGCGATGACGCGAATCTTGTCGAACCATGCGGACTGGTCGTCTGCGTGGTCGTATGTGTCAAGGTAGCGGGCTAGGATCTCTTTGCAGTCCGCCGGGGTTACCTGCTCGGGAAGCTCGTCTTTCACTTCAAAGAAATCATCGAAGAAGAATGAAATGAAATCAAACATCTGGCTTGCGCATACCAGGTCTTTCCTCGGCTTATTGCCGCTTCTTCCTATATCCAGAGCAGCTGTGACCATATCCTGATTATCCGAAATCATATCCGTCAGTTCGGGACGGAACTCTTTCGTCCAGTCAAGGAGGAAAGTATAAAGCTCCGGCGCGGGGATCTTCACCAGCGTGTCTTTCGATACGTCGCTGAGCTTGTCAAGATCGAACAGCGCGCCCGAATTGCTCATTTTCTTAAGTGAGAATGGGAAATCATCAGCCGGAACATCCGGATTATCTTTCCGCCACTCCTCGTAGTTTGAATTGAGGATGGTAAGGAGATATTCTCTTACAGCCGCCGGGTGATATCCCGTCTCTTTGTAGTAATCCAGAGAAAGTTCCGGATCTTTTCTCTTTGAGAGCTTTCTCTTGTTGCCGTTTTCATCCAGCTTCATCAGTTGGGCTGTGTGGCAGTATACCGGCGGCTCGAACCCAAGTTTTTCAAAGAGTTCGATATGTATCGGCAGGGAAGAAAGCCACTCTTCTCCGCGTACCACATGAGTCGTCCTCATGAAGTGGTCGTCTATTACGTGGGCGAAGTGATATGTCGGGATTCCGGTGGTTTTGAGAATGACGATATCCTGCATGTTTTCCGGCATGGAAAGTTTGCCCCGGATGGCGTCGTTCACCTGTATCTGACGGATCTTCTCAGGTGGAAGATCGTGGTTTCCCGTCGAGCGGAGCCTGATGACGTAAGGCTTTCCCGCAGTTATGTTCGCTTCAACGTCTTCAATGGAAAGATCCCTGCATCTGGCGTATTTACCGTAGATACCCGGAGTCAGTTTGTTCGCTTCCTGCTCCTGTCTTACGGCGGCGATCTCGTCTTCGGTCATGAAGCAGGGGTAGGCGAAGCCTTTTTTCACCAGATCCTTCACGAAGCACTTGTATATTTCGCCTCTTTCGCTTTGTGAGTAGGGGCCGTATGCTCCCTTGTCCCCTTCAAGGGTAGCGCCTTCGTCAAAATGTATGTCGAAGAAATCCAGAGAATCTATGATAGTCTTCACGGCTCCTTCAACGTACCGCTTATCGTCTGTGTCTTCTATACGCAGATAGAAAGTACCGCCGCTCTGATGGGCCAGCCTTTCATCCACAAAAGCCCCGTAGAGATTTCCAAGATGAATGAATCCCGTAGGGCTGGGACCCAGCCTTGTGACCATCGCTTCCGGCGGAAGGTCGCGCTGCGGATAGACCGCGTCATAATCCGCAGGGGCTTTGGTCACATCAGGGAAAAGAATATCTGCCAATTTGTTGTAGTCCATTTCATGCTCCTTATTGTTTGAATATATTAAACGGGCAGGACGGTTTGCCCTGCTCGCTAAGTTTCATCAGATCATTTCAGCGCCTGCACAGCCTTCCGGAAACCGATGTATCCGAGAAGTCCTCCCACCACGTTTCCGGCGGTTATAAACAGTTCGGCGATGAAGGCCTTGGCCGACCAGCCGTAAAGTGAGAAGTAGAACATGTCAGCCACGCTGTGCTCGAAGCCGCAGAGAACGAAGACGCTGACGCCGAAGAACAGGGAAAGGTATTTGCCCAGCTCATGAGGATTGTTGGCGAATCCGTCGACTGCTATGAAGATCAGGAAGTTACAGAGTATACCGAGAATGAAAAGGCTCAGGTAACCGTCGTTGATCTTGGCCTCGATGAAAGAAGTATCCATTTCCAGCCTGGTGCATTTGAGCCCGGAGGCAAATATAAATGCTCCCACAAGGTTGCCGACCCAGATCAGGATCAGAGTCCCGATGAATGACGGTTTCTGTTCAAGGCTGTAGCACACTTTGCCTGTAAACAGATGTGCTCCGTAGGTACATATCACGAAAAGGCCTATTACGAAGAACAATGCTCCTGCGATTTTGTTGCCTGAAAGAATGAATGCGGTCCCGCCGAATGATATGCATATGCCGGCGAAAATCGCGCTGATAAACATTTTAAAGGTTTTCAATTCTGCGTCCTCCTGATTGAATTAGTCTGATATATTAAACAATTACGAAGCGTCCTTCTTTTCTCTTGGGCGCCTTCGGTGTTTTCTTTGCGTAGCCGAGCGTCACGATGGCGACAAGCTCGCCTTTGTCCGGGGCGAAGGCCTCTCTGAGAGCCCTGCTGTTTTCGCCTTCCTCCGCGGGGACGAGCCAGCATTTGCCCGAATCATTGTTTGAGTCCTGAAGAGGCGCTGTGAGCCAGCAGCTGCCCAGTCCTTTTGCGGTGGCAGCCAGGAGAATGTTCTCTATGGCGGCGGAAACGCTTTCTACCATGGGAGCATCTGTCTTGGTCAGACCCGGCTTGTTCAGAAACGCCAGAATAACGACCGGTGCTCCGCCCAGCATGCGTATGAATTTTATACTTTCGTCTGCTACCTGAGGGAATGCCGAAAACCGCTCTTTCAGCGCCGGGGCGCAGTCATCGGACACTTTGCCCATGACTTCATATACCTTCTTCATTTCGTCAGGGCTTTTTACCGCGACGAAATACCAGGGCTGAAGATCGACGGCTGACGGGGCGTACAGACCTGCTTCCAGGATCTCTTTCAGATCTTCGTCTGATACAGGTCTGTCCTCATAGCTGCGGACACTTCTTCTGTTCATTATCACGTCTTTGAATTCCATGAAATCGTCCTTTCTTTCAAAAGAATAAGGGTTTGATAATACGCTTTAATACTACACTATATTCGCCGGGATGTAAAACAAAAGCAGGGAGAAAAAAGTCTCCGGAAGGGGGCCGGTATGTGTGTTATTCTGCAGAGAAAACGGGGATATGCCTGCGGACGGAAGCCTTTACAGATCTGTATCGCCGACCGGAGATATATAAATGGACCGGATATCAAAAAACTGCCGTCATATATGAATGAGCGGAACGCTTTATACATATGGTGAATAGTCTGTTAAGAAATAAACAAAGATTGTGGAGCGGGGACAGTGGCGACTTATCATGATAAAGCGAAAAAGCGTTGAAGTTGCAGGCTTTCAGCCTTTTTCAAATCAAAAAAAACAGAAACCGTTTTTTACAATATACATATCTTGTGTAAATGTTGAAATTTCAATATGAAGACACAATATGTCGGACTTGCACTATATATATGAAGTGTTATATAATTAACAATAGTTTAATTTGTATAAAATCCGAAGGAAAAATTGACTCGAATAAATTAGCAGAATTGTAAGTTTTTTCATATCATAACAAAGAAAAAGCGTGATAAGGAAATCGCTTTTTCGGGTAAGGAATGTGGGCAAGATGAAGATGAAAAAGATACTAGTATTGATTCTGGCACTGGCGATGATAGTTTCGTATACTCCTACGACGACGATCAATGCTACATCAACGGCTCCCATACAGCAGCAAGCTTCGCAGGTAGAAGACAAAAATGCCGCGGCTGAACAGGGAACGGAAGAGACCATGACAAATGCGGCTGAGGATATCAATTCGCAAGAAGACAATAAAGGTTCCAACGAAAAGGGGAAGGAAAGCACAGACAAAATAGACGACGGACAAGAAGTACAGGACGACAATGCAGAGCCCTATGACGAGAAAGCCGCAAGCCCAAAGTCGGTTGAGAAAAAGCAAAGTGAAGAAGAACGTGAACAGATAGCTGATTCCGCTGTGGACTTTGTAAAAAACGATAACACTGAAGCGGCCGATGTCCAGGGAAATGCAGCTGAAAGCAAAATAGCCGCAAAGAATATCCTTGATGAAGAGACAGATCTCAGCACTCAAAAGATCGAAAAGGTTGTAAAAAGACTTTTCGAAACTGATTTGCGCGACGGCGACGATTCCGACGACGATCAGACCGGTGATGACGGGGGCGAGATACCACGTCAGGGCGACGGCACTTTCATTGAGAATATTAGCGCCAAGTGGATTACAGCCGACAGCGTTGATAATGGTGACGCTTCTCTCCTGTACAGGAAACCCAATCATCTTGATTCCCAGAGCGTACGGCTTCAAATCAACTATGCGCTTTCAGGTGAACACAACTACGATCCAGGCGACATCACCATCACTGTACCAGCTCATATATTCAAGAACCGTAACGGACGGGATTACGGCAATCTTATCATACCTTATCCCGAAGACCCATCAAAAAAGGGTGATTTCAATTGGAAATTGGTTGGAGATAATTACGTTCTGACCAATACCAAAAGAATGAGCGCTGCTACAAAAGGATATATACAGTTCCAGATTCAGGATATGTCTCCTCAGGAACTTGTAGACATGGAAACATCTGCGCCGTTTGACGCATACATAGAGATAGTTACGCATGCAGGAAACCTGATAGGGTTAAGGTCCAATCAGCTCAAAGCACAGTTTGATACTGAGGCAAGACTGACCAACGTAAACAAGAGAGTAAACCGGGTAAGCCGAGTCAAGGCAAGCCAGATACCGGCGAACCAGAGGGTACCCGGAGAAGAGACATACATAAAGGTGGAGTGGTATGTATGGGGCACAACGGCTTCCAATACCTACTACACTATCAAACAGACAGATTCTATCCCGCAAGCCAGCGCTAGCGAGAGCAGGACTGTCGTTTCAGACAGTTATGACAAGTTTGATGAAAATAAGCATATACGTTTAAGTGACGCGCAGGAGCAGTATCCTGATCAGGAGCCGCGTGTCGGCAGCACAGTCGTTCTTCAGACAGAAGCAGATCTTAACGGTTTTGTTATCGGCGGAGAGTCTTCCGATTCTACAGAACTTGTAAAGGAGAATGCCTATAGAGGATATAGGGACGGCAGCGGCAGTTATTATTATTTCTCAACGGCATATCCTGCCAGTCAGTTCAAACCCGACGTTGAATACACTTTCCACAACAGAATCAACTATACCGTGACAGAAGTGGATCCGGAAGTTTCCGAGAATACCAACCCGAACGTTCAGGATGTAGACCCACAGTTGGTAACAGGACAGAACCAGTATGCGAACGCTTCGGTGAAATGGTCATATTCCGATCCGAAATGGATCAACCCGGGCGGCCACTATATGGTTCACAAAAACGGTAATGATGATACAAGCGAAAACAACAGGACCCATAAGTCCACATATACATACGGCGATCTTCATCTGGGTTCAGACGGATATTACGGCATTTATCCTTCTGCCATCAACCGTCTTCAGGATGAATATGAAGAAAACAAAAAAGATGGCAGCGTAAGACTTTCATACACGATAAACACCATCGGCTATACTCTGCCGTGGATGTATAACGGAGGCATCATTCACAATCAGGGTGGCGAAGATAACCCGGCTAGGATAATAGGTAACTATGACCGTCCGATAACTCTCACCACTTCTGATACGGGTATAAGCATCGGGAGGAATAACCCGAAACTGACAGTCCTTGAGGATTACACATACGAAGAGATCGAATTTCCGGATACACCGTATGTTTACCGCGGCAGCCCGCAGAACGTCAATCCAGACGGCACCTGGGAAGCCATGGATGCAGGCGACGGGACATTCAACTATACGAGAGATTACACAAAAGCCAACTGGCCGGACATCACGCTTCAGGTACAGCGTGACGGCAGTTGGGAAAACTGGGCGACTGTTAGCTGGAAGAGCGGAAGCAGAGTCATCACGAAGCAAGACGGCAGCACGACTGCCGGCAGCAAAGTGAAAGTGCCGGCAGATACTGAGAACTTCAGGACTGTAGTTACCCTCGAAAATACAGAAGCCGGGGAAGGTGCAGAAGAAGCAATTCAGGCAGGCATCAATTTTGACATACGTGCAGTCATAAATTTAAAGAGCACAGAAGATATGATGACGCTTATTGATGCGGCTTTTGCGAACAGCAATACACCGGCAATGTCAGTATATAACGGGATCAACATGCTCATAGAGCGAGCCGATGTTCCGAAAAGTGACGCAACCAGGCAGATTCATTCTATTGACAGAGAAGGATATGACAGTATACGCGGATACACCACGGATACTGCGGTATACCCATATAAATCATCGACACAGAAACTCAGCGAAGTCGACTATGAAGCTCGTACAATACTGATCCATTACACGGCAAAAGTTGAAGAGCGGAGTGTTATCGCGGAAAAGAAAACATGGCAGGAAGCCGTAGACGAAGGGCGGCTCCAGACGGATACTTCGTGTGTTTGGAGAGATCTTCTGCCGAAGGGTGTAACGCCAAAACTTTCTACCATCAAGTTAAGGACGGGAGATACTCTCGTTGATGCATACACAAAGGAAAACTATAAGGGGACGGGAAGGACCCTGCTGATAGTCGAGGCGAATCTTAAACCAACGCCCATCACGTATCGCAATGGCGACATGACATATTATGAAGATGTTCCCACTATCAGTTTCGATGCGTTATATGACTTCGAGTCGCTGATCGACTACGGAGACGAACTGCACAATGTAATCGCTTATGAGAGCGGCAACAAGCAGCTTGGAACCATTGACGGCTATACTGGGGAGGCAGACGATCCGACAATTAACGAAAGAGACTATAACAACAAGGCCACAAAAGATGCTTTCAACAACAAAAAC
>JAUMVF010000018.1:0-5875 GCA_030530305.1 Bacillota bacterium | reverse complement strand
TAGCAATGGCAGGTCTGGATACCGACCCTGACCACGATGGTTACAACAACTTCGTTTATGCAGGAGCCTGGACGAAGATCGATATTCTCAGTGCGGCCAGAACGTCTCTGTATAAAGATGTGCAGGTAAACAACGACGGTATCTGGTCTGAGGGGACTTATTATACCGACATTTACGGTGAACCGAAGGAAGCTACCGAAGGCGGTAGAATGAGAACAGTATATGAAGGTGGTCAGTACAGTTACCGTCTGCGCATCATGTCTGACCCGGATACTATTTCCACAGACCTGATCATGTACGATTCACTGGAGAACTTTGAACCTTCCTATGATCCGGAGGATCCTTTGGGCAGCGATAACGACTATATCGATGCCCGCGAAGATGGTGATCCCGACTTCCATTGGCATGGTACGTTCCGCGGAGTGGACACCAGTCAGCTTCAGGAGATGGGCTGCGATCCGACCGTATATTACAGTACAGTAGAAAAGCTACAGCTTTCTGATGAAGACGATCCGGATGCGGCACACACCACCAATACAGATCTGAATAACAGAGAAGTGTGGATAAAGGCCGAAGACTATGATGGCGATCTTGCTGACGTTAAAGCCATAGCTATAGACTGTTCCATGGCAAGCGATGATGCAGACGACCTTCACAGAGATGAGAACGGCCACTTCCGCATCCAGCCTATGGAATCCATCATGGCCCTGATCAGGATGCAGGCACCCTCGGGAGATGAAGCGAAACATTATCTGTCGGATGAAATGAATGGACACTGGGGAAAAAGTGGTCAGGCGTATAACAACGCGTATCTTCTCTGTACTTCTATAGATAAAGAAACCGGCGACTACGACAGTGATAACTTTGTCCGCAAAGATTACAACAAGGTAGGTCTTCAGGAATATTCACTCAAGGCTACGAAGAAATGGAACGATGACAGCGACCGGGACGGCAAGCGTCCGGACACTGTTACTTTCCGTCTTTTTGCTGATGGCAAAGATACAGGAAAGACGCAAGTCCTGAATATAGCAGAAGGTGAGACGGAGATCGCTTTTGAACATATACCGTATACGACTCCGGACGGAGACAAGATTCACTATGTGATCAAAGAAGATCCAATTGAAGGATATGCGGATTCAGTCGATATTGACGGGACCACATACAATTATACCAATACACATGTGCCGGAGAGGATATCTGTTTCCGGGAAGAAAACATGGGAGGGCGACGAAGAAAACGACAGCAGGCCGGCCTCCATTGATGTAGTGCTCTACGGCAACGGCAAGAAGATTCAGACAAAGACAGTAAAGCCGGACAGCAAGGGCAACTGGGAATACGAATTCACCAATTTATATAAATATGAGAACGGCAAAGAAATAGAGTACACCATTAAGGAGAGCAAGACTCCGAACACCGGCGACGCGCTGGATTCATACGTTCCGGACGTGGATGGATTTGACATAACAAACACATACCACCCCTTTGGCGATCTGAAAGTGAACAAGAAGATAATCGGAACGACGGATGTTTCTGAAGATGCAGAGTTCACATTCACGTTCCAATTCACTCAGGAGAAGGAAGAAGACGGAGAGATTACAGACGCTCCTGTTTTTGACGAATACGATTATGAGATCCTGGATAAGGATGGAGAACCAGTACCTGACGATGAAGGTGAGCCGCTCACAGGCAAAGTGACCACTAATGGCGAGGTGAAAATCAAGGGTGGTCAGACGATCCATGTAAAGGATATACCTGAATATATCAAATATAAAGTAACAGAAGAAGCGCTCGGCGGATTTACACTGACCAGCGCTACCGACAGCACCGGCACTGTCAATCCTAACGAGACGGCTGAGGCTAAATTCACCAACGCATACAGCGCAAAGGGACAGTATAATCCTGCAGCAAAGAAAGTCCTCTATAACAGGACGCTGACCAAGTACCAGTTTGGCTTTGAGCTTTATGAGATAACTGAAAATGACGAAGGTGAAGAAGTTGAAGTCCTTAAGGCCACCGCTACCAGTGATACCGCAGAAGCGGTGAACCAGAGAGATGACGGTACCATAGAGTCATCAGAAGCGCCAGTTACCTTCGGAGCACTGCGTTATAGTCAGGAAGACCACGGCAAGACATTCCGTTACCGTATCAAGGAGATAGATAAAGGAAAAGATGGATATACATATGCGGAAGATATATATGAGCTGGAAATCAAAGTTACGGACAATGGCGATGGTACGCTGAAGATAGAACCGACATACAAAGACATAGAAGGTAATACAGTTGATTCTGCAACGTTTGAGAATACCTACGAAGCAGAAGGCGATACCATTTTGCGGGCATGGAAAGACCTGACGGGTCGCAGCCTGGAACAGGATGAATTCGTATTCGAGCTTCTTGATAAACAAGGAAACCCAATCAAGAACGAAGACGGTACCTTGGTGATTGCGAAGAACAAGAGCGACGGAACAGTAACATTCGATCCAAAAGACGTGGATGCTCTTAATTATGATGAGAAAGATATAGGAAAGACATATTACTATGCGATACGCGAAGCAAAGGGTGATGACGAGACTGTTATCTATGATGAGAATGTATACGGCTACGCTGTTACAGTGGTAGATAACGGAGACGGAACGCTGTCAGTCGATCAGGTTCTTGCAATGCCTATAATTGACAAGGACGATCCGGATAAGATCGCAGGCTGGGAAACAGAAGACGCGAAACTTCCTCTGTTTAATAACGAGCTGAAGGACGGCGGACTCTCTATTACCAAGACCACAGTGGATTCCGAAGAAGCGGATCCGGACCAGAGGTTCCATTTCCGTGTCAGACTTATCGGAGACAAGATAAGTGACGAAGACATAGATGTTGAAATAACTGCAGCAGACAGATCTTCTGCTACGAATGATAGCAGCAAAGACAATGGTGCAGCAGGCGGCACCTCAGATGATCAGAAAGATTCAGATATTCAGGATGCACGTAAAGGATCGTCGGATGATTCGCAGTCTCTGAGAGGTGCCTCTGATACAGTGATTGCGTCCGGGAAACAAAAGGGAATGAGCTGGAAGATAACAGAAGCGGGAGAGCTTATCCTGGGCCAGGAAGGAATTACGGAGACGTATTCTAATCAGACATATAGTACAGGATTCAATCTTCCGTCTTGGTATGATCACAGACTGCTTGTAAAGAAAATTAGATTTGCAGGCCCGGTGAGAGCGATTGGTTCAACTAACTATCTATTCAGCGGTCTGACCAATATGGTCAGCGCGGACATGGATGGCTTTGACACGACTCAGGTTACGCAGTTCTGGTATCTGTTCGGAGGCGACGCTTCGCTCGAAGAACTTGATCTCAGCGATTTCTTTAAGAGCGCTGTAAACAGGTGCCCTGCTATATTTGAAGGATGCAAAAGTCTGAAGAAACTGGATATAAGCAGTCTGAACCTTACGAGCAATGCAAATATCATGAGCATGTTTAACCAGTGCACATCTCTGTCATCTATTACGTTAGGTCCGGGATTCAGATTCAACGGCAGAGACTCAGTTCGGCTTCCGGTACCGCCATCAGACATGACTACCGGAAAGTGGATCAAAGAAGATAAATCCGCAGGTCCGTATACTCCGGATGCGCTTGCTTCCGCGTACAATTCAGGTCTTGCGGGCACATGGGTGTGGGAAGATCTGCCAACGATATACACTATATCATATACGGCAGATGACGGTGCGGCAGGGTCAATGGCGCAGAACAAAGCAAGATCAGACCGGACCTTCACTATTCCCGCAAATAAATTCGTTAAGCGGGGATACAGATTCAGTCAGTGGAATGACGGAAAAGGAAACACATTTGCAAACGGAGCCACTATAGGTATCAACAAATATCAGGGTGGAGACAAAGTAACTCTCAATGCAGAGTTTGAATCTGCTTCAACAAGAGTAGCCATGCATGACGGCGAATTTGAGATAACGCTCCTCGCGGGGGAAAAGGCTACGCTCGACGAAATCCCTGCAGGAACGGCATATCAGATATACGAAGAGACGCCTCATGGCTGGGTACTTGTTTCGCAGGAGAATGTCTCAGGCGAGATCAAGCCGCTTGTGACTTCAGAAGCCAGCTTCGTCAACAGATACGAACCGGGCACCACTTCTGTTCAGTTCTATGGTACTAAGACCTTAGACAACAGAGCAGCCGAAGCTGATAAGTATGAATTCATACTGAAAGAAGGCGATGAAGAGCTCGAGACCGTATCCACACTTGACGGCGGATTTATACAGTTTAGTCCGATAGTATACAAAGAAGCAGATGTCGGCACACATACATACACAATAGAAGAAAAGAACCCGAACGATGATGCAATCGACTGGGATACACACAAAGAGACCGTTACAGTCACCGTGAAAAAAGACGGGGACGATCTTGTTGCGACCGTTGCATATGACTCAGATGGAGTGAAGTTCGCCAACAAGACACGTCCAGGCAACCTGAAGCTCACCAAAGTAGGGAAAGGACTGACGGACGCAAACGAGGACGATGAATTCACGTTCAAGATCACTCTCAACAACGCTGACGGAATGCCTCTGGGAAGCGATGAGGAGATCTACTGGTACGTTGAAAAGAACGCAGATACGGATGGTAGTAAGGCGCCGAACATGGTGAAATTCGAAGCACCGAAGATGCTGACGAAAGCGGATCCCGCTCTGGCGGTCGACGATAAGGCGCCTCAGATAAAAGCTGCGGTGAATGAAGCGAGAGCAGCGGGCAATGCTTCAGAGGATGGAGACGATAATTCAGGCGCTCCGGTACTTAAAGCTCCAGCGGCTGACGATATCGCTAACGGCACATTCAGGGGATGCGACTGGCGTATTACCGCGGACGGAACTCTTATCCTCGGAAACGGCGACACACAGACGCTCAGCGGATATAACAGAGGTACCGGTCTTTACGGCAGCAATCCGGGATGGCCATGGCTGAATTATGCGACCAGGATCAAGTCGGTCCGTTTTGACGGCACGGTCAAAATGACCGGATGTGCTACTGACATGTTCAACGGATGCACGAATCTTGCGACATTTGATTCCACGGGATTCGATCCTTCCCAGGTTCAGTCTTTCTACAGGATGTTCAACAATTGCAGGAATCTGACATCAGTGGATGCTGACGGATGGGTAGGAACAAACTGCGTGAATGTCGCATGCATGTTCGATCAGTGCAGAAACCTGAAGAAAGTCATCACGACCAACTGGGATACATCGAAAGTCATAAAGTTCTGGGAGATGTTCTATTACTGCGGGAATCTGGAGGAAATAGATACCAGGAGCTGGGTCATTAACAATGTTGATGAAGGAGGCGGTAAAGACAGATCTACAGACCTCAATAACATGTTCTGCTACTGCAGCAAGTTAAAGGACATAGACACCAGCAAATGGAACATCTACGCATATGAAGGATGGTACTGGTTCGGCAGCTGCAGTAGTCTGAGGAGGCTCGATCTGAGTCATATCAGAAGACCTAGAGGCAACTGGTCGGGCAGCTGCACGGCACTTACGAGTCTTTCCATATTCACCATAGGCACGAATTCATTTAATAACAGTGCTGCCCAGTTCCCTTCTGGTACATCTGGCAGTTCAGCAAACAACTGGAAGAGAGTGTCGACTGGCGAAGTCAGGACGGCATCTCAGTGGAATTCTTCTTGGCAAGGTACTTCCATGGCTGACAGATATGTCAGAATGACAGCTACGATCTACAAGAACGGCGAAATGGTCATCGATTGGGGCTATGATGAAAGCCGCACAGACGAGATAGTCAACACATATATCATCAATGATTCCCAGGATACACCGGGACGGTACAATGACAGTTTCAAGAATAAAATAACCAA
>JAUMVF010000126.1 GCA_030530305.1 Bacillota bacterium | reverse complement strand
TGTCGATGACCTGTTCAAAAAGAATCTTCAATTCGTTTGAACGTTCGTTATTATCCATAATAGTTCCCACCAAATCTTTTCCCGATTGTTTCTTTTTCAGAACAATTATACCACATACATATATCTTTTCATTGATACAAAAGGGTTTTTATAGTATAATCAGAGCGCACGCACCGGTTGAATAAAGTGGTGTGATTTTATTATGCAGAGATTGGATTTGAAATGACAGAAAGACAGAAAATAATCAATATAGCGGTAATCGCCCATGTTGACGCAGGGAAATCTACTCTTGTAGACGCTTTTCTTGCCCAGAGCGGTGTATTCAGAGACAACGAACAGGTCGTTGACTGCGTCATGGACAGCGATGACATAGAACGGGAGAGGGGAATAACCATCTATTCCAAGAACTGCTCTGTAATGCACGGCGATGTCAAGATCAATATCGTAGATACACCGGGACATGCCGATTTCAGTTCTGAAGTAGAGCGAATAATGAAGACTGTTGATACAGTTATTCTTCTTGTTGACAGCAGCGAAGGACCTATGCCCCAGACAAGATTCGTCCTGAAGAAATCTCTCGAGGCAGGTATTGATCCTATTCTTCTTATAAACAAGATAGACAAGAAAGACGCACGCATAGATGAGGTCGTAGATGAAGTATATGAGCTTTTCATGGACCTGGAGGCAAGCGATTCACAGCTTGATTTTCCAATACTTTACGGGATCGCAAGGCAGGGAATCGTTGTCAGGGATCCCGAGGAAGTAAAGGATATATCAATCGAAAAAGGCGGCAGCAAAATCAGAAAGAGCGCCAAGGGTCAGGATGGACTTGACATAACTCCATTATTTGAAACAATCATAAATCACTGCAGCGCATACCCGGACAAACGTGAAGAACCGCTCCAGCTGCAGATTTCGACCCTTGCTTACGATGATTACATCGGAAGACTGGGTATCGGAAGGATAACACAGGGTATCATCCGCGAAGGACAGACTCTGGCAGTAGCCAAAGACGGCGGTGAGATCGTCCAGAAGAAGATAAATCAGGTATTTGTATATAAAGGACTCAAACGCGTTCCTGTAAAAGAAGCCCAGGCAGGGGACATTGTAGTCGTATCCGGAATATCCGATATATCTATAGGCGAGACCATTACAGATCCTGAGGATCCGCAGCCTATGGAGATGATCAGTATCGAAGAGCCCACACTTTCAATGAATTTCATGGTCAATACGTCTCCATTCGCCGGCAAAGTCGGAAAATATGTAACTTCAAGGCATATCAAGGAAAGGCTGGAGAAGGAACTGGAAGTAAACGTAGGACTTCTGGTAGAGCCTACAGACAGCACAGACAGCTTCAAAGTTTCCGGAAGAGGAGAACTGCACCTTTCAATACTCATTGAAAACATGAGAAGAGAAGGCTACGAACTGGCGGTAAGCAAGCCGGAAGTAATCATGAGACGCGGTGAGAACAATGAAGTGCTTGAACCGGTCGAGGAAGTCGTGATCTCAGTACCTGATGAATACGCAGGAGCCGTAATATCCAACCTGAATATCCGTAAGGGCCTTATGACAGAAATGAGCAGCAGTAACGGATTCAGCCGTATTGAGTATATGGTTCCCACCAGGGGCCTTCTTGGATTCAGAACGGAATTCATCAACGAAACAAGGGGAGAGGGCACGCTTGTAAGACGTTTTGACAGTTTCCAGGAGTTCAAAGGAGATATCCCGCAAAGGACAAACGGGGTGGCCATAGCCCAGGAAGAAGGCGTCGCCACACCTTATGCTCTGTTTAACACACAGGAAAGAGTAAGGATGTTCATAGCGCCGGGTACTCATGTATACGAGGGAATGATAGTAGGCATGAACAGCAGGAACGACGATATGGTCGTGAATCCCTGCAAAGCGAAGAAACAGACTAACATGCGAGCCGCAGGAAGCGATGATAACATCAAACTTGCGCCTCCGGTGATCTTCAGCCTGGAAGAGGCTCTCGAATTCATAAATAACGACGAACTGGTCGAGGTAGTACCTGATGATATAAGACTTAGAAAGAAATACCTCAAGGAACTTGAACGCAGAAGGAACAGGGAGTATTAGAGAAAAGAGGTCTATAATGTCAGATAAAACCATTGATATGCTGATTTATCTCGGCAAAGCTGCTTTGATATTCGTTATCGGATTCATAATCGCTAAGATAATCCTGCATCTAAGCAAAAAAGCTCTGGAAAAAAGCAAACTTGATCCGGCGGCACATAAATTCGTTATCAATGTTGAACGGGTTATCCTGTGGGTAGTGCTCCTTGTGATCCTCATATCGTATTTCGGCATACCTACAGCGCCGCTGGTTACTGTTCTCGGAGCATGCGGAGCAGCAATAGCTCTGGCCCTTAAAGACAGTTTGGCAAACGTCGCAGGTGGTATAATAATACTGGTGACGCATCCGTTTTATAAAGGGGATTTTGTAGATCTGGGATCAGTTTCCGGATATGTTGAAAGCATCGACATACTAACTACAACGCTGAAGACAAGAGACAACAAGGTGATCACAGCTCCAAATGGCAAGATCAACACTTCGATGATAACTAACTGGGACAGAGCGGATGTGAGGCGTGTGGACTGCCCGATCTCTATCGGGTATAACGACGATATAGCCACAGCCAAGAAAGTGCTTGCGCAGCTGGCCTCCGAGAGCCCGTATTCACTTGAGACTCCGCCTCCGATGATCGGAGTCAGCAATCATGGTGAAAGCAGCATCGATTTCGATTACGGCGTCTGGTGCAAGACCGAAGATTACTGGGATATGAAATATTATCTTGAAGAAAACGCAGTTAAACTGTTCAAAGAGAACGGTATCACAATACCTTATCCACAGGTGGACGTACATGTTAGGGAATCCGGAGATAAGAAACCGGAATAATTAAGCAAAGGAGTTTGACAGCTATGGAAGAAATCCGCAAATTCAAAAGAGTGCTCATCGCGAACCGCGGTGAAATAGCCATCAGAATCATCAGAGCATGCCGCGAACTCGGTATCAGAAGTGTGGCCATCTATTCAGAAGAGGACAGGAATACGCTGTTCCGCGAGAAGGCTGACGAAGCATACCAGATCGGTAAAGGAAAGGCTCCTGTTGACGCCTATCTTTCAATAGACGAGATCATCGATCTTGCCAAAGCAAAAGGTGTAGACGCCATACATCCGGGATATGGATTCCTTTCCGAAAACGCAGCATTCGCCGAAGCATGCGCAAAAGCCGGCATAGAGTTCATCGGACCGACTCACGAAATGATGCAAAGACTGGGTGACAAGATACAGTCTAAGCTGGTCGCTCACGAAGTAGGTGTACCGACTATTCCGGGAGTAGATAAGGACATCGAAGACGAAGACGAAGCTGAAAAAATCGCTGCGGAATGCGGTTATCCTGTAATGCTCAAAGCTGCCGCGGGCGGCGGTGGAAGAGGCATGAGGATCGTCAGGACACCGGATAAGATAAGAGAAGAATTCAGAAGCGCAAAAAGCGAAGCAAAGAAAGCCTTCGGCATCGATGATATGTTCATCGAAAAGTACGTCGAAAGGCCTAAACACATAGAAGTCCAGGTGCTTGGCGACAAACACGGCAATCTGGTCCACCTGTATGAAAGAGA
>JAUMVF010000125.1:2350-3674 GCA_030530305.1 Bacillota bacterium | reverse complement strand
AACGTAAAGAAATAGAGGAAGCCGCAAAAAGACAGGCAGCGGCGCCAAAAGCTGAAGCTCCCGCCTCCGGTCCAAATGAAAACGGACCGTCTGCACAGGGCGGAAAAAACTGGAACGGATACAGACGAAAAGAAAAATATGAACCTGTTGAAGGAAACAAAATAATGGGGAAACCCATCACAGGCCAGACTGTGCCTTTTTCAGAACTGGAAGCCGGCGTGCGGGACACTACAGTCGAAGGAACTCTCTTTGAAATGGAAGAAAGGACCATAAAGAGCGGTTCCAAACTGGTGAAGATGCTCATAACAGACGGTTACAGTTCCGTTTGCCTTAAGACTTTCGCATCTGAGAAAAAATGGGAAGACATCAAAGATAATCTTAAGCCCGGCGATATGGTGAAAGCCGAGGGAGAAGTCCAGTTCGATACGTTCGAGAACGAGCTGATCGTAATGATAAAGAGTCTGGAAAAGGGCGAGAAAAAGGAAAGGACCGACGAGGCAGAAGAAAAGAGAGTCGAACTCCACGCCCATACCAAGATGAGCGCCATGGACGGACTTTCAGATACAGGAGAACTCGTAAAGCAGGCCGCAAGATGGGGCCACAAAGCCATCGCCATCACAGACCACGGCGTGGTGCAGGCTTTCCCGGACGCGGCCCATACGGTAATGGACCTTAAGAAAAATGAACAGGACATCAAGGTCATCTACGGCGTGGAAGCATATCTCTACGACGATGAAGGTTACATAGATGAAGATGGAAATATCGATTACAAAGCCCACGGATATAATCACGCCATACTGCTGGCGAAGAATTACACGGGGCTGAAGAACCTGTACAAACTGGTTTCTATCTCCCATCTTGACTATTTCCACAAGAGACCAAGGATGCCAAAGTCCGTTATACAGAAATACAGGGAAGGGCTTATTTTAGGTTCTGCCTGTGAGGCGGGAGAAGTTTTCCGGAGCATCAGCGGAGGAGAACCTGAAGAGACCCAGATAAAGAAAGCGAAATTCTACGATTATCTGGAGATCCAGCCGCTGATCAATAACCGTTTCATGATCAACAGCGAGAAACATCCAAATGTCAGAAGCGAAGAGGATCTCAAAGATCTGAACAGAAAAGTTATCGCTTTGGGTGAGAAATGCGGGCTGCCTGTTGCAGCCACCTGCGATACACACTATATCAATGAAGAGGACAGCATCTACAGGGATATTCTCCTGACAGGGCAGGGTTATACGGATACCAACCCCGGTCTTTACTTCAGGACCACTGAAGAGATGCTGGAGGAATTCTCATATCTCGGAGAGGAAAAGGCAAGGGAGAT
>JAUMVF010000125.1:0-2340 GCA_030530305.1 Bacillota bacterium | reverse complement strand
TCCGAATCAGATCGCAGATGAGATCGAGGATATAGTACCGATAGCCCAGGGCAAGTTCCCTCCGAAGATAGAAAACGCCGATGAGATACTGAGGACCAAATGTATAGAAAGGGCAGAGGCCATATACGGAAGTCCCCTGCCTGAACCGATAGAGGTGAGGCTCAACAAAGAGCTCGATTCCATCATATCCAACGGGTACGCGGTCATGTACGTCAGCGCGGAAATGCTGGTGCAGAAATCCCTTTCCGACGGATTCCTGGTAGGATCCAGAGGTTCTGTAGGTTCGTCTTTTGCGGCTACCATGGCAGGCATCACAGAAGTAAACCCGTTGAAGCCTCATTACATCTGCCCCAACTGCAAACATCTGGAGTGGGGGGATGAAAACGAATATGACTGCGGAATAGATATGCCGGAAAAGAACTGCCCCGAGTGCGGAACGAAGATGAACCAGGACGGATTCACCATTCCGTTCGAGACGTTCCTCGGATTCGAAGGAGACAAGGAACCTGATATCGACCTTAACTTCGCAGGGGAATACCAGGCGACGGCTCAGAAGTACGTGGAGGAGATATTCGGAAGCGGTAACGTGTTCAAGGCAGGCACCATCGGTACTATCATGGACAAAACTGCCTTCGGATTTGTAAAGAAATACGCTGAAGAAAAGAATATCCCCATGAATAAATACGAGACCGAAAGGCTGCTGAAGGGTTGTGTAGGAGTAAAGAGAACTACCGGTCAGCATCCGGGCGGGATCATCATAGTTCCGGAAGGAAAAGAGATATACGAATTCTGCCCTGTACAGCATCCGGCCAATGATGTGAACACAGATATAATCACTACGCATTTTGACTATCACTCTATAGATGAGAATCTGCTGAAACTGGATATTCTGGGCCATGACGCCCCGTCAATGATCAGGCAGCTTCAGGATATGACAGGGATCGATCCGCTGACCGTACCTCTCAAGGATGAAAAGGTGAACGGCATCTTCAACGGTATCGAGGGCCTTGACATCAAGGCTGAAAACTACCAGTTCACTCACGGCAGCTACGGTATACCGGAGTTCGGCACCAGATTCGTAAGACAGATGCTGGATGATACCAAACCCGAAAGATTCGGGGACCTGGTCAGGATATCAGGTTTTTCACACGGCACCAACGTATGGCTGGACAATGCCCAGAGGTTCATACGGGAAGGCAAGGCCACGACCCAGGAGGCCATCTCCACCCGTGATGACATCATGAACTATCTTATCCTTAAAGACGTGCCCAACAACAAGGCTTTCAAGATTATGGAGAAAGTCAGGAAGGGCAAGGGTCTCGCAGAGGAAGAAGAGGAACTGATGAGGGAACACGATGTTCCGGAATGGTACATCGAATCCTGTCAGCTGATCTCATATATGTTCCCGAGGGCCCACGCTGTGGCCTATGTGATCATGTCCTACAGGATAGCCTGGTATAAGGTATATTATCCGAGAGAGTTTTACGCGGTGCAGTTCACTGCCAAGATAAACGACTTCAACTGGGATGTCATAAAACGCGGACCTCAGGCAATTCTTGACAGGATCGAGGCTGTCCAGCGGAAGGGAAGAAACGCTCTGCCGAAGGAGATCGATGAGATCGTGCCTTTCGAACTGGCTTATGAGATGTACTGCCGCGGGTTCGAGTTCAGCCCTCCGGCTCTGGATGATTCAAAGGCTGTTCATTTCACCGTAAAAGACGGCAAAGTACAGGTGCCTCTGTGCGCTCTTTCCGGTGTGGGAGAAAGCGCGGGACGCGCCATTGAGACCGAATTCGCTAAGAAAAAGTTCTCAACAGTGGAGGAACTCCAGACAAGAGCGGGCGTAAACAAAACAGCTATAGAGGCATTGAGGGAGAACGGACTCCTCGATGATCTGCCAGAATCGGATCAGATAAGCATGTTCTAAGCTTTTAAGCATGTCCTGAACTTTGCATACTATCTGCCCGGTGCTGCAAACGTTGAAATGATACTGACTTTTTTGTTATTTGAAGATTATCAGTACCATTGCAACGGGTTGAGCTGGTGTTTTTTCCATTTTTAGCCGATTCCCAACTTCCATCTGAAAAACAGGACCTGCAAACGTTGAAAATGATACTGACTTTTTTATTATTTGAGGATTATCAGTACCATTGCAACGGGTCTGGCTTATGGTTTTCCATTTGCAACGAATTTGGCTTGTGGGTTTTCATTCTTCGGATGCGCATTCCGGATACAAAAAAACCTTGCAATTTCAAGCTCTGTGTGATACTATCACCATGTTGAAACTAGATTGATTTGACAAGAGTGGGATTTTCCCACTCTTTGTTCTTATTTCAGAGC
>JAUMVF010000017.1 GCA_030530305.1 Bacillota bacterium | reverse complement strand
CAGAAGAGGAGGCTCGCAGAGTGGCTGAAGAACAGGCAAGACGTGAAGCAGAAGAGAAAGCAAGAAAAGAAGCTGAGGAAAGAGCAAGGATAGAGGCAGAAGAATGGGCGCGTCGCCAGGCAGAGGAACAGAAAGCCAAAGAAGACGCGGAGAGAGCCCGTATAGCAGCGGAAGAAAAGGAAAGGGAAGAAGCTGCGGAGGCTTTACGCCGTGAAGCGGAAGAAAAAGCGCGTCGTGAAGAGGAAGCAAAGGCTGAAGCGGCAGCGTTGGCTCTTGCTGAAGAAAAGGCAAGAAAAGAAGCTGAGGAAAGAGCAAAGATAGAGGCAGCGGAATGGGCGCGTCGCCAGGCAGAAGAACAGAAGGCCAGAGAAGACGCGGAGAGAGCCCGTCTGGCTGCTGAAGAGGAAGAACGCATAGCGGAGGAAAAAGCTAAAGCGGAAGCAGAAGAACAGGCAAAGCGCGAGGCTGAAGAAGCAGCGCTCCGTGAAGCTGAGGAAAAAGCTAAGGCAGAAGCAGAGGAACAGGCAAGGAGAGAAGCTGCGGAAGAACAGGCAAGAAAAGAAGCTGAAGAAGCAGCAGCTCTTGCGGCGGCAGCTGCAGAGAGAAACGCAGCAGCTGAAGCAGCCGAAGCAGCGGCTGCCGAAGAACATAAACCTGAAAACCATATAGAGGAGATGGCTATGGCAAGAGAAAAATTCTTTACCAGCACCGATGCGGATCTTGGTGTGGATGACTATCTGAAACCGGACCGCAATGAAGACGGTGAGCTGCTCATCGAGCCTATGACGGACGAGGAACTCGAACTCATGAAGAGAGATTCTGAATTCGACTGGGACGCAGCAACAAAAATGATCGACAAACAGGCGCTCATGGCAGAACTTGAAGCTATAAGGCTTGCTGATGAGGCCGACAAGGATCAGCTTGGCATCAATGATGCTGATCAGGCGTTCTTAGGTGAAACTGAGAATCCGGCTGCAGAGGAAGAGGAGGCTGACCGCCCCTTTCGTTCAGACGACGAAAATACAGGGGAGCCAGGCCCGGATGAGACCGATGCCGGAGCAGACGAGACCGGCGAGACGGGTACGGGAGAAAAAGAAAATGAAGATAAGGATTTCGAGGACAAAGAGGATGGAAGTAAAGCCGCTGCTGGCAGCAGCGCTGGCGATAGCATCGGTACTGACGCTGACGTCGAAGCTCCAAAAAAGAAAAGGGGCAAAGGAAGAATAGTACTTAACATCATACTCACGATACTCATAATTCTGCTGGTATGTGAACTGGCCATAGTCGGGATCAAATTCCTGATGCCGGACAGCGCAGCTGCAGGGCTTATAGATGATTACACTGTGAAGATCATACAGTGGGCAAGTACGAAATTCAACTTGTTCTAAAGTATAAGTTATACCCCCCCGATAGGAGGTTTGTTGTGGACAAAAAAAAGAGAGTAGGACTTAGAATACTGATAATCGTGGTAGTGGTTCTTGCCATTATCGGCGCGCTGGTCAACTTCATCACTGACTTTATGTGGTTCAGCGAGATGGGATATGTAAGCGTATTCCTGACTAAGCTGTTCACACAACTGAAGATAGGTATACCTGTGTTCATTGTGGTGACTTTCCTGGCGTATATTTATCTGAAAGTCATCAAGATGGGATACTTCAAGAAGATCTCATCCGCGGAAGTTACTGACGAGAAAAAACTGAACCTGATCACATGGGGCCTTGCGATCGTATTTGGCCTCATCACCACATACATCGCTACATCAAAGTTGTGGTTCGAGGTACTGCAGTTTTTCAACAGCACGGATTTCAACAAGAGCGACCCGCTTTTCAACAACGACATTTCGTTCTATGTGCTGAAACTGGGCTTTATTAACGGACTTACGAGCATACTTCTCGGTGTGCTGGTAGTGTTCATCCTTCTCACTGTGGTATACTTCGGAATCCTGATTTCGATGCATACTCCTGATTTTATGAGTAAGAAGGAAGAGGAAGAACCGCAGTACGAAGAAGAGAGAACGTATACAGGAAACAGCGGCACGTTCGGACAGAGCGGCGGACTGGGAGATCTTTTCGAAAACCTCAGAAAGCAGTTCGGCGGCGACCAGTACGGCGGGCAGTCCCAGCAGAGGACCTACCGCAAACCTTCAACGCCGTCAATCAATAAGAAGAGCATTTGGAAACTCCTGGATGTCATGAAGGGACAGGCTATAGCTATCGGCGCTGCCGTTTTCCTTCTGATTGGCGTTACGTTCCTTCTGAAGCAGTTTGGCCTTCTTCAGACTCACAGGGGAGCAGTTTACGGCGCAGGTTTCACAGATGTGAACATCACACTGTGGATGTACAGAGTGCTGATGGTTCTGGCAGTAGCAGGAGCAGTGCTTTTCGGCATTGGTCTTGTAAAGAAGAAATTCAAGCTGATGGCTCTTGCGCCTCTTGCGATGATAGTGGTTGGAATAATAGGTATGGCGGCAGGCGCTGTTATACAGAACTTTGTCGTTTCTCCTGACGAAATAAACAAGGAATCCAAATATCTTGAATACAACATGTCATGCACCAGAGACGCCTATGACTTAAGCGACGTTGACGTCAAGTCATTCTCGGCGGCAAAGGGACTTACGTCAGCTGACATAACCAAGAACGCGGATACGATAAACAATATAAGGATCAATGACTATACTCCGGCTGAAAAATTCTACAATCAGACCCAGAGTATCAGACAGTACTACGAGTTCAACAATGTAGACGTTGACCGTTACGTTATTGACGGAGAACTTACCCAGACCTTCCTGTCGGCAAGAGAAATCGACGAATCAAGGATCAGCGATACATGGATAAACAGACATCTGAAATATACTCACGGCTACGGCGTGACCCTGTCCAGAGTTGATGAGATCACTGCCAGCGGACAGCCGAAGATGCTCGTTTCCAATATTCCGCCTGAATCCGAGACCAAGAGCATCCAGATCAAGAATCCTGCCATATACTTCGGTGAACTGACAAATGACTACATACTCGTCAACACAGACGAAAAAGAATTTGACTATCCGGACGGCGACAACAACAAATACACTAAGTATCAGGGTAATGCCGGCGTAAAGATGAACCTTTTCGCAAGGATCATGTTCTCCATCAGAGAGAGAAGCCTGAAGCTTCTGGTATCATCCAACGTCAACAGCGACTCAAGGATCGTCATCAACAGGAACATCGAGGAAAGAGTACATACGATAATGCCTTATCTGGATTACGAAGAGGATCCGTACATGGTCACAGTGGACGGAAATCTTTACTGGATAATCGACGCGTACACCACATCGGAGAAATATCCTTACTCCGAGCCGTGGGACAGCCTCAGCGGAAAGACCAACTACATCCGTAACTCCATCAAGGTAGTCATCGACGCTTACAATGGAAATACAGATTACTACATTGTAGATCCTGACGACCCGATCGCCCAGACATACAAGAAGATATTCCCGGCGCTTTTCAAGGACGGAAAAGAAATGCCGGACGGCATAAGAGCCCACATCAGATATCCTCACAAGATGTTCAATACACAGGCTAAGGTATACGAGAGATATCACATGAAGGATGTCAACGTATTCTACCAGAAGGAAGACGTATGGGCGGTATCCGATGAGATGTACGGAACGGAAGAGACTGAGATGAGTTCACAGTACTATGTAATGTCACTTCCGGGCGAGACAAAGACCCAGTTCGTAAACTCCATACCGTACACGCCGAAGGACAAGAAGAATATGACCGGTATATTCATGGCTCAGAACGACGGCGATAATTACGGGAAACTGGTTCTGTATCAGCTGCCGAAGAGCAAGGTAATATACGGACCTATGCAGATAGAGGCTCAGATAGACCAGAATCCTGAGATATCCAAGGAATTCTCGCTGTGGGCTTCCAACGGATCAAATTACAGCAGAGGAAACATGTTCGTAATACCTATCGAAGATTCACTCCTCTACGTAGAGCCGATTTATCTGGAAGCTACCAACTCCAGTATTCCGGAAGTAAAGAGAGTCATCGTTGCTTACGGAGACCAGATAGCATACAAGCCTACGCTGGCGGAAGCTCTGGTTGAACTGTTCGGCGAAGGAAGTGATGAACAGATCAACAACGGCGGCGACAAGAGCGGCGGCGACAGCGGCGGCAGCGGAAACAGCGGAAACTCAGGAGACAAGAAGCTCACAAAATCACAGATCATACAGAAGGCTCAGCAGGCGTTCGACAGGGGCCAGGAAGCTCTCAAGAACGGAGACTGGACCGAGTACGGCAAGCAGCAGGATAGACTGGAGAAATATCTTGAACAGCTGGGCGAATGATCTGAATACTGAATACCCTCAGGGGAATTAAACGTAGGAAAGAAAATGGCCCGACCGGTAAGCGGACGATACCTGCTCTTCAGCGTCGGGCGTTTTCTATTAAAAGGGAACCGCGTGATCACGCGGTAATGATCACTAACATCCGGAGAAAGGAGGAGGAAAGTGATAGATTACGATCTTGACAGAATGCTCTTCACCATACCGGCTGAAAGCCACAGTGAAGACGAAATAGAAAGATCACTGAAAGATCACAGAGAGATCAAGTTCGTATCTTTTGTTGGGATAGACATCGGAGGACATGATACTGATGAAAAGATACCTGTAGACCTTTTCATAAAAGATATGGATAAGTTTCTCACTACAGGTGTGCAGACAGACGGTTCAAGCGTTGTGCTCCCTAAGATAGCGGAGCTGAACAATGCGAAAGTAGACATCATACCGGACCTTTCGGTGAACTGGTATGTGGACTACAACTACAACCATATAGACAGGAAGACGGGGCTTCCGGTGGGGACCCTCAGAATACCCTCATTCCTGGTGCATAACGACAAACATGAAGTCGGGTCGAGGGTCATCCTGAAAGACGCTCTCGTAAGTTTCAAGAGAGAGTTGATGACTCTGCTTAAAGAAAACCCGTATGTCTTCGATTATCTGCCCATCGACAGCGTAGACGATATCGATGAGATAATCATTACGTCCGCCACAGAACTTGAATTCTGGGTAAAGACACCGGAAGACAACGCAGACATAGAACAGCTTTCAACGGCGCAGACTCTCAAAGAGCAGTACTGGAAGAGGACTATCGGTCCTGTAAGAACAGCCCTTGAGAACACTCTCATGGTCCTGGACAAGTACGGCTTTGAAGTAGAGATGGGACACAAAGAAGTCGGCGGCGTAAAGGCCAAACTCGGAAACTCCGGTCATTACGACCACGTTATGGAGCAGCTGGAGATCGACTGGAAATACGCGGACGCCATGCAGGCTGCGGACAACGAGAATCAGGTCAAGTATGTAGTAAAGGATTTTTTCAGACAGCACAGTCTGGAAGTAACGTTCATGGCGAAACCTATCGACGGAGTTGCCGGAAGCGGCGAGCATACCCACATGGGTGTGGCGGTAAAGACAAAGGAAGGCAAGAGAGTAAATCTCTTCAGTTCAGTAAATAAAGACACGGATTTCATGAGTCCTATCGGGTTCGGCGCGCTGATGGGTATACTGAAGAATTACGAGGTAATAAACCCATTCGTAAGTTCCACCAACGACGCGTTCAACAGAATGAAGCCCGGATATGAAGCTCCGGTATGTACCGTTACTTCACTGGGAAGAGCTGTGGACATCCCGTCAAGAAACAGGACAGTCCTCCTCGGACTGGTCCGTGAGACCGACAATCCGCTGGGCACAAGATTCGAGCTTCGCGCGCCAAATCCCAAGAGCAATACATATCTCGTGCTGGCGGCGTCATATATGGCCATGCTAGACGGTATAAGGGCAGCCCTTGAAGCCGGAAAAAACCCTCAGGAACTGGAAAAATCCCTCTCCAAGGAATACGGGGAAGAAGATTTTTATCTTGAGAAGGACAGAGTGTACAGAAGCGAAGAAGACGTATTCGAGAATTACACCGAAGAAGAAAGAAACCGTCTTTTCGGAAAGGCGCCTTATACGGTATGGGAGAATATACAGGTCTTCGAAAGCGAGCCTGAGAAGATGAAGGTGCTCAAGGTGGATGATGTGATGACAAGCGAAGATCTTGCTTCATACGAGGAGGCTATCCTTAACATGTGGGCAACAGAGCTTCACAACAGGATCATCCCAAACACCATGGACACCATCAGAAAGTGTGTGAAGAGCCACGATGACAACGACTGCTCCGACTACGACGTAGTCAAGTGGAAGCAGATCGACAACATCAGGAACCACCTCGGCAGGGATACCCTTGATGAAGAGTGTCTTCTCACACGTATAATACATGCCCTGGATGACGGGGACAATGAAACTGCCTCAAACCTGCAGATAGAGATGCAGGAAAAAATATCAGAACTTGTAGACAACTATATCAAATACAAGAAGAATCTGTTTTAGTAGGAGTTAGTTATGTTAGATATCAAAGAAATCAGAAAAAACTACGAAGAAATCAAAGCTGCAGTGGAAAGACGCGGCAAGGGTGACTTCGGGATCAGCAAAGTTCCCGAACTCGACAAGAGAAGACGTGAGATTCTCGCGGAAGTCGAGCAGATGAAGAACAAACAGTCAGTAGTCTCCAAGGAGATACCAAAGCTCAAGAAGGAAGGAAAGGACGCAGGTCCTGTTCTCGCTGAAATGAAAGAGCTGTCGACAGAGATCAAGAAACTGGACGCAGAGGTATCACAGGTAGAGGCTGAACTGAGGGAAGTCCTTCTGGGAGTGCCCAACACGCCGCACCCCGACGTACCCGAAGGCAAAGACGACACGGACAACGTGGAAATGAGAAAGTGGGGAACACCGACAGAGTTTGATTTCAAGGAGAAGGCTCACTGGGATATAGGCACTGATCTTGGTATCCTGGACTTTGAAAGAGCGGCAAAGATTACGGGAGCACGTTTTACAGTCTACAAAGGCCTGGGAGCACGTCTTGAAAGATCTGTTGTAAACTTCATGCTTGATCTGCACACGCAGGAGCACGGTTTTACAGAGATACTTCCGCCGTTCATGGTCAACAGGGCGTCCATGACAGGCACGGGACAGCTTCCTAAATTCGAAGACGACATGTTCAGAGTTCCTATCGAAGAAGGAAAGGACTGCGGAAGTGCCGGTAACGAACCTTCTGGACAGCGAGATAATCCCCGAAAGTGAACTGCCCATATATTACACGGCATACACACCGTGCTTCAGGAAAGAAGCCGGTTCAGCCGGAAGAGATACAAGAGGCCTCATCAGACAGCATCAGTTCAACAAGGTAGAACTGGTCAAGTTCGCAAAACCTGAGACTTCATACGATGAGCTTGAGAAGCTGACAGCTTCCGCAGAGGAAGTGCTTCAGAAGCTGGAGCTGCCTTACAGAGTCGTAAGACTCAGCACAGGAGACCTGGGATTCTCATCAGCGATGACATACGACATCGAAGTATGGATGCCCAGTTACGGAAGATATCTGGAGATCTCATCCTGCAGTAACTTTGAAAGTTATCAGGCAAGAAGAGGCAACATCAGATTCAGGCCGGAAGGAAAGGGCAAACCTGAATTTGTACATACTCTCAACGGCTCGGGCCTTGCAGTAGGCAGGACAGTCGCAGCCATACTTGAGAACTATCAGCAGGCTGACGGCAGTGTAGTGATCCCGGAAGCGCTGAGACAGTATATGGGCACAGACAAGATCGAAATGCCCGAAGAATAAGTTTATTGCTAGTGTTATTAAGGACAGGTGAATCAAATTGGTTATTATTGCTATTATCTTTGTTCTTTATCTGGGACTGATGGTCTGGATTGGAGTAAAGAACTTTAACAAGACAGACAGTATGTCTGACTACATTCTTGGCGGAAGAAAGCTGAACAGCTGGGTAACGGCCATGTCGGCACAGGCTTCAGACATGAGCGGATGGCTGCTCATAGGTCTCCCCGGAACGGCCTACATGATATATGTAGGTACGGAAGAAGCTATCTGGACAGCTATCGGCCTCTGGCTGGGTACATACCTCAACTGGCTGTTCGTGGCAAAGAGACTGAGAAAGTACACTTTCATCTCGGGAGACGCCATCACGCTTCCGGACTTTTTCGAGAACAGATTCAGAGATAAAGCTCACATACTCAGACTGGTGGCAGGAATCTTCACAGTTGTGTTCTTCCTGGTATACACCGCTTCACAGTTTGCCGCAGGCGGAAAACTTTTCATGACCATCTTCGGCATGGATTATACAGTAGGACTTATAATCGGCGCAGTTATCATACTTGCTTACACCGCTCTCGGCGGATTCAACGCAGTATGCTTCACGGATACGATCATGGGTATAACCATGTTCGTCGCTTTGATAATCGTTCCGATAGTTGCGACAGTCGTTACAGGCGGCACCGACGAGATCGCAGGACGTCTTGCGGATCTTTCCACATCAGAACTGCATTTCTTCCCGCAGCTTGAGAACGGACACATAAATGCGCTGCTGCTTGCTTCGGCTCTTGGCTGGGGCCTCGGATACTTCGGACAGCCCCACATCCTGGCAAGATTCATGGGAATCAAGTCGCCGGACGAGATCCAGAAATCAAGGATCATCGCCATGGTATGGGTAACTGTTACACTTTCCGCAGCTATCCTGGTAGGAATCATCGGAAAGGCTTACATGCCTGATCTGGCAGACGGCGAGACAGTATTCATGAGCATGATCAACGATATGTTCAATCCGGTCATCGCAGGACTTCTCATGTGCGCTATACTTGCGGCTATCATGAGTACAGCAAGTTCACAGCTTCTGGTATCAGCAGCATCAATGTCAAGAGACATTTACGCTACTATCTTCAAGAAGGATACAGAAGGCCCCGGAATCGTATGGGCTTCAAGATTTACAGTTGCGGTCGTTTCACTTATCGCCATACTGATCGCCCTTAATCCGGACAGTTCAGTATTCGCTCTCGTATCATGCGCATGGAGCGGATTCGGAGCAGCCTTCGGACCGCTGATCCTCTTCTCACTCTTCTGGAGAAGAATGACAAGAGCCGGCGCTATCGCAGGAATGCTGGCAGGCGGTATCGTAGATATCGTATGGTATCTGAACGCAGGCGGAATATTCGATATTTATGAGATCATTCCGGGATTCATTGCAGGCGTCGTTGCTATCGTGGTAGTAAGCCTCTGCACAAAGGTTCCGCAGGAGATCCTTGATGAGTTTGATAAAGTAAAGCACGCAGACTTTTCACAGGGTGCAGTTAACTAGTTAGTAAGGCAAAAGGGGAACAGGGACGAGATGAGAAAAAAGAAATCCGCAGGTCGCAGATTCTTTACAGTTTTAATAGTCATTATCCTGCTGGCTACAGCGTTTGTTTTCGGCGTTAGTTTTTATGTGGACAAAACAGGCGACGATAACATAGTCGCGCAGGTAACTACGCAGGATTTTGATATTTCTGACAGTACTATACGGGAACTAAAAGCTAAGGAGCCTCAGTGCATCATCATCCTTGGCGCAGGCGTCAAGATAGATGGTTCACCGACGAAGATGCTTGAAGATAGGCTTGAAGTGGGCACAGCGCTTTATAAAAAAGGCGCTGCCCCGAAGATCCTTCTGTCGGGCGACAACGGCAAGATCGAGTACAACGAACTCAAAGCCATGAGAAGATATGTCAAGGACGCGGGAGTCCCCGATAAAGATATCTTTCAGGACTATGCCGGCTTTTCCACATACGAGAGCATGTACCGCGCAAAGGCAGTTTTCTGCGTGAAGAGAGCCATAGTCGTGACTCAGAAATATCATGAAAGCCGTGCACTCTATTCAGGCGAAAAACTCGGCATTGATGTCTGGGGTGTAGCCTCCGATCAGGCTGTCTACCATGGGCAGACCATGCGTGATCTCCGCGAGGTCGTCGCAAGAGACAAGGATTTCATCAAATGCATATACAAACCCGAGCCCACCTTCCTGGGCGAACAGATCCCCATCACAGGAGAGGGGAATATATAACGTCCGAATAAAGGGAATACAGAACTCCCGAAGCATGAGAATACATAGCGCCCGGAAAAAGGGAATACAGAACTCCCGAAGCAGGAGAACATAAGAGATTATAAGGAGGCCTTTGATCAGGCCTCTTTTTTTATCCGGAAGTCGCTGCAAATAGTTGTTTTTTGCAGGCGTGATCCAGAGAATCAACAACTTTTAACCATAATTCTTATATATATAATTGTTCTTAAATTTTCAACGTTTTCGGGGTCTTAAAAGTTCGGGTTTTCTCTTTTTTCGAGAATTAAGACAAATCGGAGGCCCGCAGTCCCGCATCTTTTAACCATAATTTTTATATATAAAAAAATGGTTAAAAAACAGGCGTTTAAAAAATGACCTGCAAAGGTTTGGCATTGTACGTGATTTCCGACAGTTTTTGAACTGCAGGTTCATTGAGGTAGAGACTCTGTAGCAATACCATGTGAGAAGCAAGACGCGGATATGAGACAGAAGATATAGCCATAAGGAGAAAGAAGGACATGCAGGGGAATGGAGAACAGAGAGAATAAGCCACAGGGGCGGTACGGGTTGAAAAAGCTTGAATACGTGGTGAGCGGAATGGCCTCCGCAGTGGTTACGGCGGCTGGCATGGTTGCGGCGGCAGACGGGGGCACGGTGGCTGGCGCGGTTGCGGCGGTTGGTGAAGGTGCGGCGACGGGCGCAGTAACAGCGGGATACCTGAGTTTTCAGTATGTGTTGGTATTTGCCGCGGTGTGGCTTCTGCTTATCATGGCGATCACAGATGTAAAGTACATGATCATACCGGACAGATGGGTGATGGCACTGGGAACTGTGGCGCTGGCTTCGGTGATTGCGTCTGAGGTTCTTCAGCATGTAGCCGTGGCGCCAGGCGCAGCTGCGGGAGGGGACCCGGACAGCATAAGTCTAATGGAGCGGATAGCCGGGCTGTTTATCGTTTCGGCGCCCATGGCGCTGATTAACCTCGTTGCGGGGGACTGTTTCGGCGGCGGGGATATCAAACTGACGGCAGTATGCGGAGTCCTTATGGGGTGGCGCAGGCTGGTGTCCGTAATGATCGTCGTACTTCTTGCGTCAGGAATATTTGCGGCAGGGTTCATGGCCTTGCAGCATATCAAAAAGAAGAACCGGAAGCAGTATTTTGCTTTCGGCCCGTTTATATGCGCAGGTGTTATTCTCAATATCGTTTTCCCCGGGTGGGGAATATGGGGTTTCAGTCTCTTGTGACCAGAGTGCGCATGGAGTTGAGTATGGCGATGACACTTACGCCCACGTCAGCGAAGATAGCCAGCCACATATTTCCAAGGCCGATGGCGCTGATCACAAGAATCACGGCTTTTACTGTGAGGGCAAAAACTATGTTCTGTTTTGCGATGCTCATGGTACGTTTCGCGATAGAAATAATTGTTCTCAGTTTGGAAAGTTTGTCATCCATGATCACCACGTCAGCCGCTTCGATCGCGGCTTCGGAACCCATGCCGCCCATTGCGACGCCTATGTCCGCGCGGGCAAGGACAGGCGCGTCATTGATGCCGTCGCCTGTGAACATGACTTTGCCGCTTTCATCGGAATCTATGATTTTCTCAGCCAAAGCTACCTTGTCGGAAGGAAGAAGCTGGCTATGGGTTTCTGTAATACCGAGTTTTTCCGCGACGTGCTCTGCGATCACGTCTCTGTCGCCTGTCAGCATGACTGTTTTAATGCCCTGCTCTCTCAGTGAGGCGAGTGCCTCAGCGGAGTCTTCCTTTATTTCATCTGAGATAAGGATGTGTCCGTGATACGTATCGTCTTCAGCCACATATACAAGGGTGCCCGGCTCACTTGATTCCGGCACTTCGATGCCCTGGTCCTTCATCAGGGTGGCATTGCCTGCGTATATCTGCCTGCCGTCTATTATCGCGGAGATCCCTTTTCCTGCCAGTTCATGGACGTCCTTTATCCGGTTCTCGTCGATGTCTTCCCCGTAAGCTTCCTTTATGGAAAGAGAGATGGGGTGGGATGAATAATTCTCAGCATACGCTGCCAGCATCAGAGTGTCGTCCGGGCCCTTCACGTCGGTCACCTTGAATACTCCGGTGGTAAGGGTGCCTGTTTTGTCGAATATGGCTGTATCGATCTTTGTCAGAGATTCCATGTAGCTGCTGCCTTTAATGAGGATACCTTTCCTCGAAGCAGCGCCTATCCCTCCGAAAAAGCTCAGCGGCACGGAGATCACCAGAGCGCATGGACAGGAAACTACCAGGAACATGAGAGCTCTGTAGACCCACTCAGATGTGAACCAGTCTGCTACCGGGTGCGCAGGTTCGAATATCTGCGGTACGAAAGCCAGGATAACAGCTGCCGCGACAACTGCGGGAGTATAGTATCTGGCGAATTTTGTGATGAATTTTTCTGTGGGAGCTTTTTTGCCCGCTGCGTTTTCAACAAGATCCAGGATCTTTGAAACTGTGGATTCGCCGAATTCCTTCGTGACGCGCACAGTGAGCAGACCTGACAGATTGACGCATCCGCTGGAGATATCGTCGCCTTCGGATACATCGACCGGAATGGATTCGCCTGTCAGAGCGGATGTGTCGACAGAAGAAGTTCCTTCTTCCACGGTGCCATCGAGAGGCACTTTTTCACCGGGCTTGACTATGACCAGATCGCCGGGCGAAACTTCACCCGGATCGACTACGGTCTCGACTCCGTCTTTAAGGAGAGTCGCGTGATCCGGTTTGATATCCATGAGTTCAGTGATTGAACGTCTGGACTTGTTGACGGCATAGCTTTCGAAAAGCTCACCGACAGAATAGAAAAGCATGACTGCGACGGCCTCTGAAAAGGCTTTCATTCCCAGCGCGCCGATACTTGCAAGCGCCATGAGAAAGTTCTCATCAAAGACCTGCCCGTGGATGATGTTGAGAAGCGCTTCCCAGAGTACAGGGTAGGCGACAACAGCATAAGCAGCCAGGAAAAGTACGATCTTTCCCCAGCCGGTCACCGGCAGCAGCATCGCCAGAGCGAGCAGAACCGCCGAGATGCATATGCGCATTATCTGAAATTTCTGCGATTTTGTAAGTATGCCTTTTTTCATTTTAGTCCTGTGTTGATGATCTGTGTTTAAAGGCGGCGTTTTGATTACCGCCCGTGATCTGATGCCTAAACTACGATCTTGCAGCCCCGTTCAACTTTCTTGATGGCTTTCTGGGCGTCCTTGAGGATAGAATCAAAATCTTCCTCTTCCGCCTCGATAGTCAGCTTCTGTGTCATGAAAGCGATATCCGCTTCCTTTACTTTGTCGAGTTTGTTTATGGCGTCTGCCATTTTTTCGGCGCAGTGGGCGCAGTCGAGATTTTCAAGCTGGAATGTCTTTTTCATTTTGTGTTTCCTTTCCTGGTTTTATTCAGTGTTCTATGTCAAATGCGATATCGATCAGCTGATGTACTTTCTGCGCGACATCGGTATCAGCCAGCGTGTAGTGGACTTCTTTTCCATCTTTGTGTGAAGTGAGCACGCGGGCGTTTTTCAGTATGCGCAGATGGTGCGAAACAGCCGGTGAACTCATCCCGACAGCAGCGGCAATGTTGATGACACATTCCTCGGTGTGGCACAAAAGCCAGAGGATCTTCAGCCTGGTGCTGTCATTGATCAGATCGAACATCTCCGATACGGTGATAAAATCTTCCTCTTCAGGTTTTGTTTTAAGAAGTTCAGCTGTGCCTTTCCCGTGATCGTGGGGAAGGGGGTTTTTCATTGTCATAAAAGCTACCTCCATCAGTATCGATTAAACAATTAAACACTCGTTTAATTAAATAATAAAGGGGAGCCGTGGTTCTGTCAACAGATTTGACGATAATTCTGAAAAAAACGACCCTGCGCAAAAGAGGGGTGTAAGTCTGCGCTTATAGTGTGGTATAATCAATTGTAAACAATTTACAAAAATCTGTATCTTAAGGGGACATCTATGAAATTCAATTCTTTAGAGGATTATGATCTTATAATGGAAAACGTCTACGGCCTTGTTACTATCGACATGGACGGTATTGTGACGTATATCAACCGCCAGGTGTGTGATTTCTGCGGAATCGATTACGAATGGGCTTCCAGCGGCCGGCATGTAAATGAAGTGTTTCCTTTTTCCAAGATGACCGACACGCTGAAGACCGGAGAATCCAGCAATATGGAATTCTATCATTATAACGGAATCACAAGCGCCAGCATGCGGCATCCGCTTATCAAGGACGGCGAGATGATCGGCGTTATAGAATATGACGTTTTTTACGATATGGAAATGGTGGAAGCTTTCGTCAACAACTATATCGACCTTGAAGAGGAGATAAAATACTATAAAGAAGCGGCCACGAATTACCAGCAGACGAAATACTCCATTGACAACATAGTCGGCAAATCAGTTCCCATGCGTAATCTGAAGGAGAAAATCAGGATCGTGGCCAACGGTAATTCCAAGGTGCTGATCACCGGAGAGACCGGAACAGGAAAGGAACTGGTCGCTCATGCCATACATAACGCCAGCAAGAGGAGGCTCAGGAACTTCATCAAGATCAACGCGGCAAGCCTTCCGGAATCTCTGGCGGAGTCAGAACTGTTCGGATATGTTGAGGGAGCATTCACGGGAGCACGCAAAGGCGGCAAGAAAGGAAAATTCGAACTTGCCAATCATGGAACGCTCTTCATAGATGAGATCAATGCCATGCCTCTGACTCTTCAGCCAAAACTGCTGAGAGCCCTTCAGGAAGGTGAGATAGACAGAGCAGGCGGCACCGGGAGCATTCCGGTCGATGTGCGCATCATCGCTGCCACCAACAAGGATCTCAAGGAGATGGTCGCCCGGGGCGAATTCAGAGAGGACCTTTATTACCGGCTGAATGTAGTCGAGCTGGAAGTACCGCCTCTCAGAGAGAGAAAAGAGGATATAAAGGAGCTGGTCGATGTTTTTATCGAGCAGCAGAACAACCTTCTGGGCAAGAATGTCAGCGGCATAGAGGACAAAGCTATAGAAAGGCTGAAGAAATACGACTGGCCGGGCAATGTGCGGGAGCTTCAGAACATAATTGAAAAAAGCCTTAACTACGTTGAGGGAAATACAATAAAAGATGCGGACCTGAGTTTCAGTATCGGAGGTCAGACGCCGTCGATCGATAAACTCAAGCACTATGAGAGTCCGATAGAGACCGCGAAACGTAGCGCGGAGCGCGAACTTATCCTTGAGACGCTGGACAAAGTCGGCGGGAACAAGAGCCAGGCGGCAAAACTTCTCAAGATATCAAGACCTCTTCTTTACCAGAAGATGGAGCGCCTGGGGATAAAAGGGGAATAAAGGGAACCGACATAATCATGGACCCCGGAAAGAATGCAAGTATATACTAACACTGATAGTACACACTTACATTAACGCGCTAAACCATTGAAATTTACGCTTCCGGAGCAGACGGGAGCGCGGATATGCAAACAGGCATGTAAGCGCAAACTTACAGTTTTGCGATGGTAAATATCTGAAAATGCGTGTTTTTCAACGTTTTTCAAGTTGGCACGGATGTTGCTATATATGTAAATGAAGTTAAATAGTAATTAAGGAGGTCGACAAATATGAAAGGCAATATGATACTGAAGAGCACGTCGATTTTTACATCGGATTCAGATAAAGCTTTTTCAGGATATGTTGTTATTGATGGCAATAAGATAGCCAAAGTCGCGGAAGGTGACGACTACGATCAGTATGTTGATGAAAATACTGAAGTGATCGACTGCGGGGACAAAACCATTTCACCGGGATTCATCGATTCCCACACACATTTCTATCTGGGAGTCCTGTCCGACAGCGACCTTATGAATACTGATCTCATCGAATCCACATCAGCAGAAAACTGCATAGAGATGATGAAAGAATTCGAGAGACAGCATCCGGACTATGACAGACTGCTTGGAATGGGCTGGTATCTGGCGTACTGGAATGACGCGCCGCTGCCGCCAAAGGAAAGCCTTGATGAAGCTTTTCCGGACAAACCGGTATATCTGGTGAACGCGGATGCGCATACCACCTGGATGAACACGAAAGCTATCGAGGAGGCGGGATACGCCGGGAATACAGATTATGACAATGAAAACATTCTGAGAGATGAAAACGGTGAACTGACCGGAATATTCAAGGAAGCGGAATCCATCGATATCCAGAGCTATAAACTGCCGATGATCTCAAATGATGTTTTCCTCAGAATCATAAAGGAGACATGTGAACACGCCAACTCGCTGGGACTTACAAGTTTGTCCGATATGAACGGATACTACTTCAATGATTTTTCCGAGAATCTGTACGGAATGGCCCAGACTCTGGAAAAAGAAGGGGATATGACAGTCCGCCTGCATATTTATCCTGAGCTTGCGGCTGACCGCAGCAATGAAAAGGCTCTTGAACTGAAAAAACGCATCAATTCAGAAGTTGTCAGGATCAGCGGCCTGAAGGGATTCCTGGACGGAGTCGCGGCTACGTACACCGCCCTTCTTATCGACCCGTATACAGACAGGCCTGACACATGCGGTATAGATGTTCCGAAAGTGACTGTGGAAGAACTTGAGGAATATGTACTCAGAAGCAATAAGAGCGGATTATCAGTAAGACTGCACGCCATCGGCGACGGCGCTGTAAGAATGGCTCTTGACGCATTCGAAAAATCCAAGAAAGCAGGATATACAGACGGTGTTGTAAATGTTATCGAACATATAGAAGAGATCCTGCCGGAAGATATTCCGCGGTTCAAGGAGATCGGCGTAGTTGGTTGTATGCAGCCTGCGCACCTGCTTCTGGATTATGAGGAAAAACCTGTCCGGGTAGGCGACAGGGCAAAACTCATGTGGGCCCACAGGACTCTGCTGGACGCGGGAATGGATCTTGCTTTCAGTACGGATTTCCCGATCATACCTCTCGGGCCATACAGAGATCTGTATGTTGCCACTACAAGAAAAACTGAAAGCGGCGAAGATACGGGGACCAATCAGGAAGAAGAAAAGATCACTCTTGAAGAGGCGATCACGGCGTATACAAAAACATCTGCCAAAGCCATCGGCAGAGATGATATCGGAGTTCTCAAGGAAGGAAATCTGGCGGATATCGTAATACATGACAGAGATCTTTTCGCCTGCGATCTTGATGATATCAAAGACGTACGCCCGTTCATGACGATAATGGACGGCAAAGTGGTCTATAAGAAATAAAGTGTCAAAAACAATAATAGGATTGTTTGGATAATATAGGTTTATTGTTTAGTTAGGAGGTTAGTTATGGATTATGGAGCATTGTGTCTGATCCCTCTTGCGGTGGTTATCATTTGCGCGCTCATTACGAAGCGTACGATGGAATCGCTGCTGCTGGGAACATTTATCGGATTCATAATCATAAGTCCGAATCCGAAGGAATTTATTCCAAATTTTATTAACACGTTCTACACGGTCATAGCTGATGCGACTACCATTTGGGTAATTCTGGTATGCGGACTCTTCGGTTCACTTATCGCTCTGATTGAAAAATCAGGAGGAACAGAGGGCTTTGCAAGACTGACAGAAAAAGTAGCCAAAGGCAGAAAATCAGCATTGATATGCACATGGATCCTTGGAATCATCATCTTCATCGACGAGTATCTGAATGCTCTGGCAGTTGGATTCTCAATGAGAAGACTGACAGATAAGTACAACATCCCGAGAGAAGAACTTGCGTATGTCGCAAACTCAACAGGTGCTACGGTAACAGTACTTATCCCGTTCACCACATGGTCAGCATTCATGATCAGCCAGATCGTTGCCGTACTTGGTATGGATGCAAGCGAAGGAACGAGCATGTATCTGAAGGTAATACCGTTCGTTATCTACGGATGGGTAGGAACTCTGATCGTTCCTCTCTTCATCCTGAGAGTCATCCCGGCTTTCGGACCGATGAAGAAGGCTATCAAGCGTGCTGAGGAGACAGGCCAGTGCCTGCCGGACAGCACAGTTGAAGAAGTTGCCGCGGCACAGGATGAGATCGAAGAAGGAATGGAAGGAAAGAAGCACAGAGCTATCAACTTCATTCTTCCAATGATAGTTCTGGCTGTTATAACAGTATGGTCCGGAGACCTGCTCTATGGTGTGCTTGCAGGCATCATCGTAGCGGCTATACTGTTCCTGCCACAGAGGCTGATGAAGGGCACGGAATTCTTTGACGCAGGCCTTAAAGGCTTCGAGGAAATGTTCTTCGTACTTGCGCTTGTAACAGTAGCGTTTGTACTTGCACAGGCAAACGATCAGCTGGGTCTGACATCATATGTAATCAATGCGATTGCACCTGTACTCAGTCCGAAACTGCTTGCGTTATTCTCCTTCATAGTAGTAGCTCTGCTGGCGCTCTGCACAGGAAGCTTCTGGGGTATCGCGGCTATCGCATTCCCGATCATACTTCCGCTTGCGCAGACCATGGATGTAAGCGTTTACCTTGCAGCAGGCGCTGTAGTATCCGGAGCATCCTTCGGAAGCCAGGCTTGCTTCTTCGGTGACGCGGCTACACTTACGTGTAAAGCAACGCAGATCAAGAACGGCGACTACATGCGCAACGTACTCCCGATTCTGGTTGTACCGTTCGTTATCGCATGTATCATATTCCTGATCGTGGGAATGGTTGCTGCATAAGAATTGTAAAAAAGCTTGAAACGAGTGCATCGTTAAAGACATACAAAAGAGACGCGACCGCAGAATATTTATCCAAACATTCCCCATTTTTGCGGTCTGGTCTCTTTTGTTGTATTTTTGCGTCGAAAAAAGCGCAGCCGGAATCAGCTGCGCTGTTTTGCTTTAAAGAATGGGAACATCTGTCCCAGACTGCTTAATGAAGGCGCCTCATCAGCTGCGCCATTTTTTTATTAGTTTCCTGATGGTATCCTGGATATCATCCAGAGGGATCCTGACGTAATAGAGTATGATGGAATGGATCCGGGAAGGAGCGCTGGCGTCGCCCTGGCTTTCTTCCCAGAAACGGCCTGCGCCTGTGGCAGTCACGCCCAGTGAAGCCGCGTCACCGCACAGTTCCTCGGAAGTCTTAGCCGTTTTTATCTCAAGCAGCATATTGGTGCCGGAGGCAGTTCCGGCGGGAGTGATAAAATCATCCCCGTATTTTTTTATAGTACTTATAGCGGTCTGAAGCTTCTGGGCATACAGATTACGCAGACGTTTTATGCCGGTCTGGTAGTACCCCTTTGCCATAAATGAGGCAAGGGTAAGCTGTTCTGCTTTTGAACATGTCTGTGTGTATCCTTCCATGATGTCTTCCAGCATGCCTGTCAGAGACGCCGGGAGCACCATGTAACTGATTTTAATCGACGCGAAAAGGGTCGAAGAAAATGAACCCAGATAAACCACGTTCTCCTGCCTGCGGAGACCCTGCAGAGCGGGGACGGTATTGCCGGAGTATCTGAGCTCGCTGTCATAGTCGTCCTCGATTATTATGCTGTTGTTTTTTGCTGCCCAGTCCAGAAGTTCATAACGTTTAGAGATGGACATGACAGATCCTGTAGGGAACTGGTTTGAAGGACTCACGTAAACCGCGGATCTGATGTTTGAGGGCAGCATGTCGATCTGTATCCCGTCCGGGCCCATAGGCACAGGAGTCATCAGAAATTCCCTGTCGCGGAAGATGCTTTTCACAGGCAGGTAGCCGGGTTCTTCCAGGGAAACGTTCCTGATGCCGTTCATCTGAAGTATAGAAGCCAGGTAGCTGGTTATCTGCTGGGTTCCGGCGCCGATGAGGATCTGCTCCGGCCTGCATGAAACGCCGCGCGCTCCGTAAAGGTATTTGGCGATCTCTTTCCGCAGAGGAAGTTCCCCCTGGGGATCGCTGACGAATAACAGTTCCTGAGCCTGTTCGTTGAAGACCTTGTTCATGCATTTTTTCCATTTGGTGAAATCAAAGCATGCCATATCGTAGAGGAAGTGTTTGTCAGGCGAGTCGCTGTCTTCTTCCTGCTGCTGACTGTACTGGGTTATGGCCATTTCATCATCAGAAGGTGATGTCTCGCTTCCGCTGCGTTCAAGGCCGTAGAATATCTCGTTGATGTAGTATCCGGAATTGGGCTTGCTCGTAAGGTAGCCTTCCATGACCAGCTGGCTGTAGGCAAGCTGTACTGTGGTCAGGCTCATGTCTGTGGATTTGGCCAGGCTCCGCAGCGACGGCAGTTTTTCCCGGGGCGGCAGTTCGCCGGAGAGGATGCCGTTTTTTATATAATCATAAAGCTGCAGATATAAAGGTCTGCCGGATGAGCTGTCCAGGGCCGGTGTTATTCTTTTCATGGCGATATCTCCTGTAATTACATTAATGCACTACAAATCGAAACAATTTGCCTTAATATACCTGTAAAATGTGACATTTGTCAAATTGTATATATAAAAAAATTCAAATTTGCATATTTTTATAAATACATTTATATTGTACCATATGTTATGGAAAAGGCTATTGTTTTTTATTACGCTTAAACGCTGCACCCGGAGGACAGAAAATGGCAAGGCAAAACAAGATGGTCTATAACGTTGTACTTACGGCAATGATGATGTGTCTTGTTCTTTTGATGACATTTATAATCCGTATACCGATTCCGGGAACACACGGATATATACATCTGGGTGATTCCATGGTATTTCTTTCCGTTCTCATACTTGGATGGAAATGGGGCGCGGTAGCCGCAGCCGTCGGATCTGCTCTGGCGGATTTTGTCGGAGGATTCGCGATCTATGCCCCGGTCACACTGGTGGCAAAAGGCATCATGGCTGCAGTAGTCGGATTATTCATACAGAAGGCGCTGAAAAAGGGTCTGAGCAGGGGGAAAACCAGGGTGTTTGAGATCATCGGCATGGTGATTGGAGGTCTGCTCATGGTGGCCTGCTATTACGGGGCGGAAACTGTCATGTACGGAAACTGGGTGGTTCCGCTGGCGGGCGTATTCATGAACTGTCTGCAGTTCGTGGTCGGCGCGGCGCTGGCATTCCTTATTGCGGAGTCACTCTACAAGACGCCTGCAAAAAAGGTATTCACATACCGGATCCCTGACGCCGGGAAAAACGCGCAAAGCAAGGCAGCAGCAAAAGCCGAACCGGCTGTGGAAACGGCAGGAAAGTAAAACCGGGCTGTTCTGCAGAAGGCGCGCGGACCGGATTATAAAGTAACGTAAAAAACTCTCCGGATCGCCTCCGGAGAGTCTTTGTTTTCATGTAATGCTGTGTCCGCGTTAAGCGATCATGCTATTTGATCTTCTTTGAAGTCTTCTTCAGGCTCCATTTGCCGACATAGGACTTGTTCTTGTAAGCTCTTACCTGAACCACATACCTCTTGCCCTTCTTGAGCTTCTTGATGGTCGGGGTCCTTGATGTTACGAACTTGGTCTTCCATTTCTTAGCGCCTTTGATCTTGTACCTGATCTGGAATTTCTTAGTTCCGTATGCTGCGGCCTTCTTGGCGATGGTGACCTTGAGAGCTCTTTTCTTTGCTGCGGTGGATTTGATCTTAGCTTTCGCAGGTATGATCTTGAAAGTCCTTTCCAGATAACCTCCATACTTGCCCTCGCCCCAGAAATTCATAGTAGCCTTGCCGACGTTCTTGTTGTCCCAATACTGGATAGAGTAGTCAGTTCCTTTCTTGAGTGTTGTGCCTGCAAGTTTGACTACCGGACTCTGGTAGATGGACTTGCCGGTATACTGCTTGGTCACGATATTGCTGATTTTTGCGTTATTAATGCTGCCGGATACGTCGACTTTGAAAAATGCCATTCTGAAATCGGAGAATTCATCTTCATATGTGAACCAGAAAGGTTCCTGACCCGGTGAAGTATAGTATTCAGCTCCGCCCGGACCGAGGAGACAACTGCGCACATAATCGTTGGTGTCGCCCTCTAAGGCAATTCT
>JAUMVF010000124.1 GCA_030530305.1 Bacillota bacterium | reverse complement strand
TGGGGATTTTTCTGTTCATTTCTTTCTTGCCAGTCAAGCGCTTCTCATCATTTGTGCCCGGCAACGCTGATTTGCTCGTTTTCCACCGATGAGCCTTTGCAGCGTCAATTTCGGTGTAGTAAAATCGCGAAACCCCACCAAAATAAGTGTTCTCACACGCCTTGCGGTGGTGTTTTCCCATGAAAGCTAGCTTGCCTGCCATGATAACTCCACCTCAAGCCTGCTGTAAGCCGCATAAATAAAAATAATCGGTGGAAAATGCCTAAATGTGCAGTCCGAACACGGATAGAGCATCTGGATATAGCATCCCTTCGGTTCTACATAATAAAACAATCCTGCCACAGGCAGGATTGTTTTATTGGCGGAAGCGGTGGGATTTACACAGATGTTTCGCATCTGCCGACCTGCGCCTCCTTTTTCAGTCGGCTTGGTCACGGCGCTAAAGAACAGTCCACCGGACTGTTCTTCTTTACGCACCGGCCCTTCGGGTTCGAATCCCAATGTTTCGTAAAATGCGAAGAGAGAGACCTCTGGTCTCTCTCTTCGCATTGGCGGAAGCGGTGGGATTCGAACCGCTTTTGTAATGTTTTTTACGTGTTATTCTGTATCATTTGGTTGGCTGAAAGCGTTGATTTAACAGCGTTTTCAGCCTTTTCCGTATTTTGCGTGTTATTCTGTGTTATCCGTTTGGCGAAAAAATGTCGCCAACTTTTACGCCAACTTTGTATGTATAACAGGCGGGCATGACACGAAGACGCCCATAGATAAAGTTACCATGCCAGCAACATGCTCGAACAGTCCTATGCGCTCGTCGTTCATAACGTGCTCAACGAGCGGGATCATGCCATATGGATTGGTACGCCTTTCAATTACTTTGCTGTCCTCGAACTGTACGATCTCGGCAGGCGTCATGTACTCTCCGACTCTCTTGCCATTCTTCCTGTATTCGTATCTGACTCCAAACAAAGCCTTTCCCCGTACTGTGTCATCGTATACGGCAAAGCATCTCTTCGGCTTTACCGCTATGACTCTTGTGTGAGCGTCCTCGTCCTGATAGAAGTATTCCCAGCCATGGCCGTATATGGCCGCCAGCTTATCAAGGTTATAATCAAGGTCCGCTGTATTATTGAGCTTGTTGAAGTCTTTGATCGCCTCGTCTGTCGTCTCGTCTTCATGAGATACCTTGATAATCAGCCGCGTGCACACATACTCAGCGTCTATGCCAGGCTTCACTGTTTCTTCGCCATTAAGAAATTTGTACTCTGACTTAATTGCCTTAAACCCGTTCCGTTTCATGTCCATAGCCGCAGCACAGTCCGACAGCGCTTTGTTTAGAGATTTTTTTGCCTTCTTTAGTCGCTTGTCCCCTTCGAGATAAAGCCTGACCCCCCCCCTCAAATTCTGAAGCGGATGCCTTTAACATTTCCTCAAGTAATAATTGGGCTCCTTGTGCGTTCATTCCTCTTTCCTCCTTCTAATACCTTTGTTTGACAATACCTATGTCAATAGGTGTTGTTTTGTGTTATCCGTAGGATAGCACGGTGTTTACGAACCGTGTACTTAATCAGCATAAAAAAGAGCCTGCACGGATGTATTGTAATAAGCTGCGAGACGTTCTTTTACTTCGTCTCTTGGTATCCTTTCACCATTTTCATACATAGAAAGTGCTGACGGACTGATATTTACAGCTTTCACAACCTCCTGCTGGCTCCTGTCTCCACGCAATTTGATTAAGCGGCTTCCAATTTCCTTCGAGTTCATTATTAAACCTCCTTGTTTACGTTTCGTGTACCTATAATATAACACCTGGCTATTTTCGTGTCAACACATTTTGTAAACTTTTTATTTACTTTTTTCACGTTGCGTGATATTATGGTTTCCGAAGGAGGTTTATATATGAGTACTTTTGCAAACAGATTTAAAACTTTAAGAGCCCTTCGTAAGTTGACACAGGATGAATTGGCGCGAGAATTAGAGATCTCAAAAAGTGCAATCAGTATGTATGAGAACGGTAATAGAGAGCCTGACTTTGAAACTCTTGAACTGATCGCTGATTTTTTTAATGTTGACATGAATTATTTACTTGGGCACGATGTACCAGCACATACCCCTCTCTATGAAGCAGCCGCTGGACCTGGACGAATCAACGACGGCTACACGGACACGATCTCATTGCAGCTTGGTGCGGATGAGGTGGCCGTTGCAGTCAAAGGCGATTCTATGTATCCAGTCCTTTGTGATGGCGATATTGCCATAGTGGCAGCAACGTCTGTTGTTAGTTCTGAGGACGACATTATGCTCGTTAAGATAAATGGTGATGAAGCAACATTAAAGTACGTTAAAAAGGATTCTGGAGGCTTATACCTATATGCTGAAAACACCGACGTATTTAAGAGAAAATTCTTTACTGCTGAAGAGGTTGAAGAATTTCCTGTCACCATAGAAGGGGTCGTTGTGAGGTTTGTTAGGGAAATGAAATAATGCGCATTCACTGCGTATTATATAAATGGGCCTAGAAAGGAGGATCATCATGACAGGCTCAAAGAGGAAGCGCGGAGCCGATTCGTGGAGATTGGAAGTAACGATCGGGACCGACGTCAGGGGAAAACCAAATCGATACAGTAAAACAGTACATTGTAAGAGCGCCGCTGAAGCGGATAAGGAGCTTGCAAAGTTTTATGTTGAGTGTTCTGAAGGCAAAGTCAGAAGACAATGCGCAGAAAAAGTCAGCGACCTGTGTGACCTTTACTATAAGGAGTATGCCGAAAGATTTCTTAAAAAGTCCACGTTGCACGGCATCAAGACTGCTACGGATCACTGGATCATGCCGCGTTTTGGAAAAAAGAAATGTTCTAAACTCACACACGTGGATATACAGCTATGGATAAATGATATGGACGATGCGGGGCTGTCTCCCAAGACAATACGTAATTATGTATCCATTTTTTCATCTATGATCCAGTTCGCTATTGATATGGATATCATAGACGACACTCCATGCAAGAATTTGCGTTTCCCTAAGAAAGAAAAACGTAAAGCCGAGTATTTATCCATCAACGAGGTAAAAGCCCTTCTGAGAGGCATACAGAGCCTTACAGATGATGATTATGATTATAGGTGCGCCCTGCTGTTGCTTTTGTTCGGAGGTTTGCGCCGTGGAGAAGTGTTCGGACTCAACTGGGAAGATGTCGATTTCGATAATTCGAAGATAAGGATCCATCGGACTCGAATGGTTGATCGCCAGGGCTACATCTTTGAGGACACGCCTAAAACCAGTTCATCGATCAGAAGTATCACTATGCCTGCAGAGGTAATGGAGGAATTGAGGCGCCTAAAGGTGATCCAGAAAAAAAGACAGCTGAAATACGGCTCGTCTTTTGAACAATCTGATGCAGTGCTGCAAAAACCACTCGGCGGGTTGATGCACCCTTCCACCATGTATCACTGGTATCAGAGATTCATGGTCGGGATCGGACTGCCAAAAATTAGCCTGCATGCACTCAGGCACACACATGCATCGATGCTGGCACGGACCACCGATGATAAGATGCAGATATCCGAAAGATTAGGTCATGCTGACCTGACGACAACATTGAATATTTATACTCATCTTTTCGAAAACTCAGACAAAGAAATCGCTAATGAGTTATCAAGAACTTTTTTCTCTTCAAAATAATTTTTCGCCAATTTTACGCCATTTTAGTCTACTAAAGTAAAGGAACGTTGAAATTTCAACGTTCCATTGGCGGAAGCGGTGGGATTCGAACCCACGTGCCCCGGAGGACAACCGCATTTCGAGTGCGGCTCGTTATGACCACTTCGATACGCTTCCGTAACACGAAGATT
>JAUMVF010000123.1 GCA_030530305.1 Bacillota bacterium | reverse complement strand
ATACAAAGACCGATAACGAGCTGACCATATAAAAGTCTATAATGAACTAACCATATAAAAGCAATGTAAAGGAGAGAGAAAAATGAGAGCATTACTGAGTGTTTCCGACAAGAGCGGAATCGTGGAATTCGCAAAAGGACTTGAAGCTTTGGGGGTAGAGATCATCTCCACCGGCGGTACTCACAAGAAACTTGAGGAAGCCGGCGTGAAAGTGACAGGCATTTCCGATGTTACAGGATTTTCCGAATGCCTGGACGGCAGAGTAAAGACTCTGCATCCTGCAGTTCACGGCGGACTGCTGGCAAGGAGAGATGTTCCTTCACACATGGAACAGCTGAAGGAGCTGGGCATCCAGCCTATCGACATCGTTGCCATCAACCTTTATCCGTTCAAAGCTACTATCATGAAACCGGACGTTACTCTGGCAGACGCCATCGAGAACATCGATATAGGCGGACCAACAATGCTCAGATCATCAGCTAAGAACCACAAAGACGTTACAGTAGTATGCGACCCGGCAGACTACGACATGGTTCTGGATATGCTGAAAAACGGCGGAACTGATTATGACACAAGATACAGACTGGCGCTGAAAGTTTTCCAGCACACAGCTGCTTACGACGCAATGATCTCAGATTATCTGAGAAAAGAGATCGGCGCTCCGCTTCCTGATAATCCGACTTTCACATTTGAGAAAAAGCAGGAGCTGAGATACGGCGAAAACCCGCATCAGCACGCTTCATACTATCAGGAAATCAAACCCTGCCAGGGCTCACTTGTTAAGGCTGAGCAGCTCCACGGCAAAGAACTCTCCTTCAACAACATAAACGACACTAACGGCGCTCTCGAAACGCTGAAAGAATTCAAAGACAAGCCGGCAGTAGTTGCTGTAAAGCACGCAAATCCGTGCGGCGTTGCAGTTGGCGACGATCTTTACACAGCATATACAAAAGCTCATGACTGCGACCCTGTTTCCATATTCGGCGGCATCGTGGCATGCAACAGACCGGTAGACAAAGCTACAGCTGAGGAGATGAACAAGATCTTTATCGAGATCGTTATCGCTCCGGACTTCGAGCAGGAAGCTCTGGATATTCTTACACAGAAGAAAAACATCCGTCTCCTGAAGCTGCCTGATATCACAGCGGACGCTCCGGAAGACGCTATCGACATCAAAAAAGTGGCTGGCGGACTTCTCGTTCAGGGCCTCGACACAGAGCTCTTCGATGTTGAGAACGCTCCGAAACCGGATCAGCCGGCAACAGACAGCGCAGCAGCAGGAAAATCCGCATTCGGAAAACTTGTTGCGGATGGCAAACTGATGGTAGTAACAGACAGAGAGCCGACAGAAGCCGAACTGGCAGATATGGAAATGGCTATGAAGGTCGTTAAGCACACCAAGTCAAACGGTATCGTTTTCGTAAAGGATCAGATGACTATCGCCATCGGGCCGGGACAGACAAACAGGATCTGGGCATGCGAAAACGGAATCAAGAGATGCCTCTTCGACATGAAGGGCGCTGTTATGGCGTCAGATGCTTTCTTCCCGTTCAATGACTGCGTTGAAGCAGCAGCGGATGCAGGCGTAACAGCTATCATCCAGCCGGGCGGATCCATCAGAGACCAGGAGTCCATAGACATGGCCAACGAAAAAGGCATCGCTATGGTATTCAGCGGAATGAGACACTTTAAACACTAATGAAATGACGCGGCGCCGCGGGCAGATACCTGTGGCGCCGTAACGCAATATATCAGGCGCCGCGGGAGTTATAGACCGGCACACAATTGCCGCCGCATACCGGGCGCCGACCGACAGGAGAAATATATGAAAGTATTAGTAGTAGGCGGAGGCGGCCGCGAGCACGCCATAGCATGGAAACTGGCACAGAGCCCGAAAATCGACAAGCTTTACTGCGCCCCGGGAAACGCCGGGATCGCGCAGGTTGCCGAGTGCGTTGATATCGGAGCTGAGGACATTGACGGCATCGTTGCTTTTGCGCAGGAGAATAAGATCGATCTTGCGGTCATCGGACCGGAAGTCCCTCTTGCCATGGGCATCACAGACAGGCTGGAGGCTGCGGGTGTGAAAACCTTCGGACCCAACGCAAAATGCTCACAGCTTGAAGCCAGCAAATCTTTTACCAAGGCTTTCCTCGCCCGCCACGATATCCCTACTGCGAAATACACGGAATACACCGATATCGATGAGCTGAAAAAAGCGATCGGCATCTACGGATACCCGATGGTTCTTAAGGCTGACGGACTGGCTGCCGGCAAAGGCGTTGTCCTTGCTGAAGACGCGGCCCAGGCCGAAGCCGCAATCGATGAAATGATGGGCGCGAAAGTATTCGGCGCGGCCGGCGATAAAGTCGTAGTGGAAGAGTGCCTTCTCGGAGTCGAAGCCTCAATGCTCTGTTTCGTAGACGAGACGGCCATCATCCCTATGGAAAGCGCTCAGGACTACAAGCGCATTTTCGACGGCGACAAAGGTCCGAATACAGGCGGCATGGGAACATATTCCCCGAGTCTTGTTTTTACAGATGAACTGCAGCAGCAGATCAATGACCGGATCCTGCAGCCGACTCTGAAAGGTTTCCAGGAAGACGGCCTTGACTTCAAAGGTGTGCTTTTTATCGGTCTCATGATCACAAAAGACGGTCCGAAAGTCATCGAGTTCAACAACCGTTTCGGCGATCCGGAGGCCCAGTCAGTGCTGGCAAGACTCGACACAGACCTGCTCGATATATTCGTGGCGGCGACCGAAAACAAACTCAATGACATCGATATAAAATGGAAAGACGACAAAGCTGTATGCGTAGTCATGGCTTCCGGCGGATATCCGGGAAGTTACGAAAAAGGCAAAGTCATCACCGGCCTTGACGATGTGGATGAAGACGTGATCGTTTTCCACGCCGGAACAAAGAAAGCCGGCGATGATATCGTCACATCAGGCGGAAGAGTCCTGGGCGTGACAGCGCTTGCGGCGACCCATGACGAAGCCCGGGCAAAAGCTTTTGCCAACGTTGAAAAAATCAGCTTTGAAGGCGCACAGTACAGAAAAGATATAGGAAAGATACTGCACGAGATCTAAGAAGATCCTGCGATTTATCCGCAGGCGGTCCGGAACCTACAGCCGCTCCGAAGCGTGCGGCCGGGAAAGTGAGATATGAAAGGTAAACAGTACTCACAAAAATACCGTGTCGATTATTCCGACATTGAGAAAAACAACAGCATGAAACCGGCAAAAGTCGTTGACCGGTTCCAGTCTCTTGCTATGGCTCATTCCAACGACATCGGCTACGACCTGAGGTGGTTCGAAAAGGAAGACATGGGCTGGATCTTGCTGTACTGGCACATACAGATGAGACGTCTCCCCGAAGAGGGCGAAAACCTGACGATCAGCACCTGGACCAAGCCTTACAAGCGGGCTCAGGCCCAGCGTGATTTTGACGCAGTAGATGAAAACGGCGAACAGATAATCTATGCGGCATCAAGATGGGTCCTGATGAACACAATCAAAAGGCGCCCCGCAAAAATGCCCGACGCATTTTTCGATGCCTACGTATATGACGACTGCCGTCCCCTTTCGGAGGAAGACTTTAAAATGCCGGTTCCCGAGGAATCCGCTTTGGCTGCGGAAAGAGACACCCTCATCACCCGCCGTGACACGGACACCAACGGCCACGCCAATAATCTGGTATACGTGGAATGGGCTTTTGATGATGTATCCGATGAGATCTACGAAAAGGGAACTGCAATAGATATGCGGGTAATGTATAAAAAAGAGTGTCGCAGAGGCAGCACTATAAAGAGCTTCCTCTATGTAACGGAGCTTCCGGATGATGATCCCGATGCAGGCGATGCT
>JAUMVF010000122.1 GCA_030530305.1 Bacillota bacterium | reverse complement strand
CGCTGTTCTATTTGTGCATTTTTTACTTTGCAATATCCATCGGATTCAGAGGATCAAAAGATATCCAGGGCATAATCTGCCCATATTTTGTGTGGCTTACCGCAGGCATGACGCCGTGGTTCTACATGCGTGAGATGATACTCAGTGGAGCAGGATGTTTCAGGAAATACAAATTCCTGGTGACAAAGAACGCCTTTCCGGTATCGACTATTCCGACCGTTATATCGCTGTCATTCCTGTATATCCACGCCATAATGCTGGGCATATGTGTAGTTATATGTATCTGTTTCGGTGTCTACCCGAGCATATACTGGCTTCAGATCCCGATATATACGTTTTTCATGGTTCTTCTCGGCGTTATATGGAGTCTGGGAGCCGGGCTGCTTTCGGTAATAAGCGGTGACTTCCTCGATCTGCTCAAAGCGGTAAACCCGGCGTTCTTCTGGCTTTCGGGTATTTTGTTCGATTCCAGGGTGCTGGACGGCGCTGAGTTGTTTTTCAAACTGAATCCTATAACATACATTGCGGAAGGATACAGGAATGCATTCTGCTATCACATGTGGTTATGGGAGGATATGCGTTCCTTCGGATTCTTCATGCTAGTTCTGGCGGTCATGTCCGTAGTGGCGTTATGGCTGTACAAGAGACTGAGACGAGAACTGGCAGATATCATATAGAGGTGAACTTATGGCTGAGAAACCTGTAATAAAACTTGAGAATATATCTAAGTCATACAACGTTTATAAATCCAACAGGCAGAAGGTGGCCCATGCCATCCTGGGACTGAAAAAGGGCGTGACTTTCAAAGCGCTTGACAACGTGGATATCGAGATACATAAAGGCGAGAACGTAGGTATACTCGGTAACGTGGGATCCGGAAGGACCACACTTGCAAAGATCATTTCCGGAATATCATTTCCGACTGAAGGGAAAGCTAAGATAAACGGGAAAGTCATGGCTGTCTTTGATCTCAGATCCGGCTTTGACCTGAATTTCACCGGCCGCGACAATATCCGCGTAAAAGGCCATATGATGGGCTGGACCAAAAAGCAGATAGAAGAAAGAGAAGACGAGATCATAGACTTTGCTGAAATGAGGAAGATCATAGATCTCAAAATGAGCGGATACAAACCGGTGGACCGTTCAAGACTGGGCCTTTCCATGGCGCTTATGGATGATGCGGATATCATAATGTATGACGGTTATGTGGCCGTCGGGACTCCGAATCAGAGGGCAAAGTGTATTGAGAAGATGCACAAATGGAAAGAGGATAAAAACCGCACTTTGATCATGATAAGCGCCATATTCCATACTATGGATCAGCTTTGCGACAGAGGCATCGTCATCGATAACGGGGAAATAAAGTTTGACGGGCCATTTGACGAAGCAGTTAAAATATTCAGAACGAAATACAAGCTCAAAGGAAAGACCGATAAAAACAGTTTTGAAGAAGATAAAGATAACAATACAGATGAACACATCACCGATGATGATGACGGGTCAAATTACGGGGATTTTTAGGAGGCTGACTTGAAAAAGATTCTGATCGCCTGTTTTGTCGGGTTAATGAGATTTATATATATCTTCATAAAGCTTATACCGGCAAAAGACCAGGTGACGGTCATAAGCCGGCAGAGCAACGAGGAATCCCTGGATATCAGGATGCTCAGGGAAGAGCTGGAATCCAGAGGGATACCCGTCAGTGTGCTCTGCAGGAAGTTCAGCGGCAGCGCCGGATACGCCTTCCATCTTCTGAAACAGATGAGATATATAGCCGCGTCAAAAGCGGTAGTCATAGATTCATACTGCATACCCGTCAGCATACTGAGGCATAAGAAAACGCTGAAGGTCATGCAGATGTGGCACGCCCTCAGCGCCATCAAGCAATTTGGCAGACAGACCGTGGGCAGGGAAGAAGGCTCTTCCGAAGCCATGGCAGGCGGAATGCATATGCATGAGAATTACGACTACGTCGCAGCGCCGGGGAAAGTGACCGGGGAGCATTTCTGCAAAGGCTTCGGCTGCAGCCCGGACAGGATAGTGATCCTTGGGCTTCCCAGGACAGACTTCATAGCGGCTGATGATCCTGAAAAGACAGAAGAGATAAAGAGACATTACGGCCTTGGCCGTGAGGGAAGGAAGACCATCCTTTACGTTCCGACTTTCAGGCGGACGAGCAGGACGTATTACCTTTCACTGGCAGGGCAGATAGATAAGAGCAGGTATGACCTGCTCGTAAGGCTCCATCCGCTGGATGAGACGCCGAAGGAACAGACAGAAGGGGTTATTTTTGCGGACGAGTACGGTTCATATGACCTGCTCAAAGCCTGCGATATCGTGATAAGCGACTATTCTGCTTTCGTAGTCGAGGCAAGCATTACCGGCAAGCCCCTTTATCTGTATACGTACGATGTGGATCAGTATGAGGCGGTAAACGGCCTTAACGTTCATTTCAGTGAGGAGGCCATAGGCAGATACCAGTTCAGAAATGCCGGGGATCTGGCAGCTGAGCTTGAAAAGGATTATGACTTTGAAGCCCTTGAAACTTTCAGGGAAAAATTTATAGAAGTCAGTCCGGGCACGTGCACTGAAAAGATGGCGGATTTTGTGATAAAGGAAATGATCGGAAGGGATCAGGGAGTTCGGAGTTGAGTGACAGGAAACCTTTGGTAATAGTCCTTTCCAGGAATTATTCCACGGGACTGGGAGTTATCAGATCGCTGGGCGCTGCAGGTTATACAGTCGATCTGATAGCAAGTGTCAAAAAGAAGGGCAGCGCAGTGATCGCGTCTTCCAGCAAATACGTCCGGAAGTCGGTTGAGGTGCTTTCAACGAAGATACAGGGCGATGATGGAGAAGGTATCATCAGAGCTCTTCTTTCATATTCCGGTGAAAAAGACCGTAAAAAGGTCCTTTTTCCGGTAGATGATTTCACAGCCTCTGTAGTCGCGGAAAACAGAGAGCTTCTCAAAGAGGATTTCGCTTTTCCGGATCTTACGGGTGACGCACCCCTTGATCTGGTCAGATATATGGACAAGACCGTGCAGGCAAGGATCGCTTCATCCTGCGGGCTGGACGTGCCGCTGCAGACCACCGTGTCCCTGAGAGACGACATAGAGCTTGGAGACGATATCGCGTATCCTTGCTTCGTAAAACCCCTTCAGAGCATTACCGGGCAGAAGATGGAAATGGGAGTTTTTGACTCGAAAGAGGCTCTGTGCGCGCATCTCCGCGGCATGAAGGAGTTTTACAGCGACAGGAGCGTGCTGCTGCAGGAGTATCTTGATATCGAGAAAGAATATGACATCTGCGGAGTGTGTCTTGACCGTCAGGTCATAATACCCGCAGTTATTGAGAAAACAAGGATAGCAGGTTATGAGAGAGGCGTGACCATGTCAGGCAGACTTATACCTGTCGAAGAACTGGGGGAAACCGCTGGCAGGATAGAAGGAATGCTGAAAGGTCTGCATTACGTGGGCATGTTCGACCTGGAACTGATAAAGAGCAGGGGAAAGAACTACTTCAGCGAGATCAATTTCAGAAGCGGCGGACCCAATTATTCATATTACCTGAGCGGCGCCAATCTGCCGGCGATAGTCGCCGACGAACTGACTACTGGGACCCATGATAAAAACCATGAAACGGTAGACTGCTTCGGTAAGACTTTTGTGTATGAGAAAGTGGCATGGGAAGACCATATGCGGGGATACATGTCGAAGGAGGACTTCCTCGACTGTATCAACAACAGCGATTTCAGGCTGCTGGATGACCCGGACGATCCTGCGCCGGGCAGACACTTCAACAAGAGGATAAGAATGAGCGCCATGAAGCACAGGGCGCTTCAGATGGCAGGAAAAGAAAAGAGAGCCCC
>JAUMVF010000121.1 GCA_030530305.1 Bacillota bacterium | reverse complement strand
AGGTCGAGGAAATGATCCTTATGGTCATCAAGAAGGATGGAAGCAGGGAAGCTTTCGACCGCAACAAGATATTCAGCGGTATCGTGAAAGCCTGCGAAAAGAGACCGGTTCCCGTAGCGAAGATAGAGGAAGTCGTAGACGAGATCGAGCGGGGGCTCAACAACATGATGGAAAAGGAAGTTGAGAGCGCATTTATCGGCGAACTCATCATGGAGAAGCTCAGAGATCTGGATGAAGTGGCGTATGTCCGTTTCGCTTCGGTATACAGACAGTTCACCGATATCAACACGTTCGTTTCCGAAATAGAGAAACTGCTCACCAGCAAAAAAGGTAAATAGGATGCAGGAATTGATAAGAGTAGCAGTAGATGGCCCGAGCGGAGCCGGCAAGAGCACTATCGCTAAACTTGTGGCAAAAGAACTCGGGCTTGACTATATCGATACAGGCGCAATGTACAGAGCCTGCGGCTATAAGATGCTGCAGGAGGGAATAGAAGCTTCGTCATCGGACGCGCTGAAGGAAATGCTGGGACACACAGACATCGACTTCTCAGGAGGCAGCATTTTTCTTGACGGTGTGAACGTGGACGGAAAGATACGCACGCCTGAAGTGACGATGATGGCTTCCGCGTGCTCCGCGCTCCCGGAAGTGAGAGCCAAACTGGTGGAGCTTCAGCGTGAGATAGGCAGCAGGAAGAGCGTGATCATGGACGGAAGAGACATAGGGACCAACGTGCTCACAGACGCCGAATTCAAGTTTTTCCTTACAGCCTCGGCAGAGGAAAGAGCAAAGCGCCGCTATGGTGAGATGAAGGAAAAAGGCATGGACGTTACCTATGAGGATGTCCTTTCCGATATAAACAAACGCGATTATGATGACAGCCACAGGAAGATCGATCCTCTGAAGAAAGCGGATGACGCGGAAGAGGTCGATACGACTTTCATGTCTATCGAACAAGTCAGGGATCATCTTCTGGACAGGATAAGATCATCCGCTTTATAGTATAAAAAATCTATTTATCAAAGGAGTTGAACATAAAATGTCAACAGTAAGACCATTCAGGGCTCTGCGGCCTGACAAAAAATACGCGGACAAAGTCATATCACTGCCGTACGACGTAATGAACCGTAAGGAAGCGTCAGAGATGGCAGAGGGCAATCCGTACAGTTTTCTGCACATATGCAGAGCTGAGATCGACATGCCCGAGCAGGACAACGCTTATGACAGGAGCGTTTATGAGAAGGCGAGAGACAATATAGCCGGATATCTTGACAATGGCGTTTTCATGCGGGAAGAAAAGCCTGCCCTGTACATATACAGGCAGATCATGGAAGGCCGCGTGCAGACCGGTATCGTAGGCTGTGTCTCAGTCGACGAGTATCAGAACAACACCATCAAAAAACATGAATTCACAAGAGTAGAAAAGGAACAGGACAGGATCAATCATTTTGATGTCTGCAGCGCCAATACGGAACCTGTTTTCCTTACATACAGGGATGATAAGAGGATAGATGTCATCGTTGAATCATGGATCAACAAACACGATCCGGCCTACGACATCACTACTTCAGACGGAATACAGCATATACTCTGGGTAGTAGATGATGAGGAAGTGGTAAAGGGTCTCTGCGGCCTTTTCGAATACATACCGGCTATGTACATAGCCGACGGTCACCACAGAAGCGCTTCAGCATGCAAGGTGGGGCTCAAAAGACGTGAAGAAAACCCGGGCTACTCAGGTGATGAGGAATTCAACTTCTTCATGGCCGTCATATTCCCGGATAAGGACCTGCACGTATTCGACTACAACAGGGTAGTGAAAGATCTTAACGGATATGATAAAGCAGGATTCATTGCCGCCATCGAAAAAGCAGGATTCACCGTAGAGGAAAAGGGCGCGGAAGCGTACAGACCGGAAGCTAAGCACGTTTTCGGCATGTTCCTGGACGACGTGTGGTACAAAGTGACCGCGAAGGATGATATCATACCGGACGACGTTATCGGAGCTCTGGACGTTTCAGTACTTCAGGACAACCTCCTCGGACCTATCCTCGGAATAGAAGATCCGAGAACTGACAAGCGCATCGACTTTGTCGGAGGTATCAGAGGACTTGAAGGGCTTGAAAAGAGATGTCATGAAGATATGAAAGTCGCTTTCGCAGTACATCCTGTGGAGATATCCGATCTGATGAACGTGTCTGACAACGGACTTGTTATGCCGCCTAAGTCCACCTGGTTCGAACCGAAACTCGGCAGCGGACTTTTCATGCATGAGATCTAAAAAGCTGACCGTTACAGAAGCAATACACAGCCGGCCGGAAGCTTTGCGCAGACGGACCGGTTGTTTTTTTGGAAAAACCACCGTATTTTTGTACATCTTACAGGGGCTTTTCCGCTTGTACAGGGTATAGTAAAATGATAAAATATATGTTGCCTTATTCTGAGCAGGTTCAGGTTGAAAAAGGAGCTTCATCATGCAGGATAAGGAGACGAAATGGCAATAGAAAAAATGCCGTCACAGGAAAGGCCGAGGGAAAAGCTCCTGAAGGAGGGAGTTTCAACTCTCAGCAACGCGGAACTCATAGCGATACTGCTTCACACAGGCACTAAAGAACGCACAGTTCTTGAGCTTGCGGGAGACGTGCTGAGCGCCGATGAAAGGGGGATCCTTTTCTTAGGCGAATGCACTCCCGAAGAGCTTCAGCAGATAAAGGGAGTCGGCAAGGCGAAAACCTGTCAGCTGATGGCTGCGGTGGAGCTTGGAAAGAGAGCCGCAAAGACGAAAAAGAACATCAGGCCCAGGATCACCAACGCTTCAGAGATAGCGGACATTTTCATGGAGGATATGCGCTATTACAGGAAGGAGCATTTCAACGTGCTCATGGTGAACACCAAGGGTGAAGTGATCCAGAATGAAAACATCGCCGTAGGCGATCTGTGCTCCGCGGTAGTACACCCGAGGGAAGTTTTCAGCCCGGCGGTAAGACGGAGCGCGGCGGCGGTAGTGCTGGTGCACAACCATCCCAGCGGCGATCCGGAGCCCAGCAAAGAGGACATCGTGACGACCACCAGGCTTTCTGAAGCAGGCAGGATACTTGGGATAAACGTACTGGATCACATAATTATCGGAGACGGGGTATTTGTCAGTCTCAGACGGGAAGGTCTGTTCTGACAGGATAACAGCAATGGAGGATAGCAAATGGCATTCAACTTTTTCTCAAAAGATATGGGTATCGACCTTGGTACGGCCAATACTTTGATTTATATAAAGGATCAGGGGATCGTTCTCAACGAACCTACGGTAATAGCCGTGGATAACAGAAACGGCAATGTAGTCGCGACAGGGACTCCGGCCAAAGAAATGATCGGAAAAGCTCCGGCGGTTCTTTCGGTGGTACGCCCGCTGAAGGACGGGGTTATCTCTGATTTCGATATGACAGCGGAGATGCTCAAACAGTTCATCACGAAAGCTGTAAACGAGAAGAAACTGTCACTGAGAGTAGTTGTCGGCGTACCGAGCGGCGTAACTGAGGTTGAAAAACGTGCCGTTGAAGAAGTTGTCCGCCAGATGGGCGCCAAGGAAGTGTTCATTCTTGATGAGCCTATGGCTGCGGCAATAGGCGCAGGGCTTGATGTTGACTCATCCAGCGCCAGCATGGTGGCAGATATAGGCGGCGGAACTTCAGATATAGCTATCGTTGCCCTGGGAGGCATCGTGACAAGCACATCCCTTCGCTATGCAGGAGACAAATTCAACGAAGCAGTGCTTCAGTATATGAGGAAAAAGTACGGTCTGCTTATCGGGGAGAAGACCGCTGAAAAACTCAAGATTGAAGTAGGCTGCGCTATGATCGACAAGGACGAAGACGGCAAC
>JAUMVF010000120.1 GCA_030530305.1 Bacillota bacterium | reverse complement strand
CGTCATCGTGGTCTTTGTCGTCATCATCCCGGTCGTTATCGTCACCGTCATCCCAGTCGTTGTCCCAGTCATCCTTGCTGCCGCCGATGTATTCTGTGTCGCTGTCGAGAATAGCGCCTGTGTAGGCGTTGATGTCGAATTCGTAGCTTCTGTCTCCCGCGGTGAATTCAAGTTCGTATATCTTGACCCCGTTTTCCGTATCCAGATGGGCTGAAGTAAAGTGGGCCGCGTCTGCGGAAACGCCGGCATATTCAAGAGCTATGCTTTTTGCCTTCTCCACGCCTATGTAACTGTTCAGACTGGCGGTTTCTTCAGGTTTTTGGGAACCTTCCGGACGGTCTTCTTTTTCCATCCGCTCTTTGCCTTTTTCAAAGATCTCGCCGCTTGTGGCGTCTATTCTGTACTCGTAGCTGGTGTTGCCGCTGTTGAATTCGATGTCGTAATAAGAGCGGGCGCCGTCTTTTCTTTCCAGATCGGCGTCTGTTACATGGACATCCTTCTCCTTCACTCCCGCGTCAGTAAAGGCGATCTGCCGGGCTTTTTCGATACCGATGAAATGCTCGTCTGTGGTGTCCGCGGAGGAATCTTTTACCGACATCCCGGCGAAAAAGGCCGCCGCCGCGATTATGAGGGCCGCCGCTATGATCAGCAGGGCTTTATGTTTTTTCATTGTTTCGATCATATATTTTCTCCGTTTTCATTTCCGTCTGCCTGTCCGGCCGGAAGATATACTGTGAAAAGCGAGCCTTTTCCAGGTGTGCTCGCGCAGGTTATTATTCCCCGGTGTTCGGAGACTATCCAGCGGACCATTGAAAGCCCCAGTCCGGAGTTGTTTTCTTCCGCTCTGTCTTTGCTTCTGGAGGGGTCCACCTGATAGAAGCGCTCCCATATCTCAGGCAGATGTTCTGCCGGTATCCCGATGCCGTCGTCGGCGATCTTCGCGGTAAGGAAAAGGTCCGGCCGGTCAGAGTCATTGTCCGCCGATGACCAGAAGCCTTCATATCCGGCGTCCGCGGCTCTGGTGCTTTCCGCCGGCCAGGGTTCATCAGGTCCGGATTCGGCGAGAGTCACCGTGATTCTGCCGCCGTCTTTTCCGTAGCTTATCGCGTTGGAAAGAAGATTCATAAAGAGCATTGTCAGGAGAGTCTGATCTCCGGTACATGAAATATCCGGCGCGATATCTGTTTCTATAGTGATGTTCTTTCCATCCGCTTTGTGCTGCAGCTCTTCACAGACAAGGCTGAGAATGAAGCTGACGTCTGTATCCTCCATTGAGGAAAGCATGGTGCCTTTGTCCGTCCGGGCCAAAGTCAGCAGCTGGGTAAGCAGAGAAGACATGTTTTTCGCCTGTCTGAAGATGACGTCCAGGGCGTCCTCGTATTCCGAAGCAGTTGAGGCGTTTTCTTTCGCGTCTTCACACTGGGCCATAATCACGGACACAGGTGTCCGGAGCTCGTGGGAGGCGTTGTCAGAAAACCGGGTCTCCGCGAGAAAGGCGGCCTGAAGTCTGTCAAGCATGCCGTTGAACGCTGAAACAAGGGACTGGAGTTCATCTTTTTCTTTTGAATATGATTCCCCGGGAAGTCTCTTTGAAAGGTCTTTTCCCGAACTTATCTCAAGGGCGGTATCCGCTATATCCCCGAGAGGCTGCAGAGCCCGCCTGGTCATACGGAAGCCTCCGACCAGGGCCAGGACCGCCAGCAGCGGAAGTATTATCAGAACGATCTTTGTCATGGTGCCCACTGCCGGGTAGACGACGGATACGTCCGCCGAGTTCACGCCTCTGAGCCATATATTCACGTAATGTTTTCTTTTGAGAAGGCGGTCGTACACGTAGTATGAAGCGCCGCCGGCCTTTACCTTCCGCACCTCTTTGTCCTTGAAGGACAGGTTGTCGGGAAACGCCTCCGGAGCGACTCCGCTAATAAGGAAGTTGCCGTCTTCGTACACCAGAAGGTAAGTGCCGTCGCTGTAGTTTTCAAAAGAATTGTCTATGTCAAGATTCCCGTTTTTCGTATGTATCTTCGATATGCCGGCGTCCACCGCGGATTTAAGATCCTCTTTCTGGGTCCTGTCGGCGATGTAACGGGTTGCGAAAATGAGCGCGAAAATAACAGCGGCAACGATCACCAGAAGGAAGATGCCGTACCATAGAGTCATTTTTCCTTTTACTGAAAGTCTGCTCATGGGTTACTCCTCGCGCAGCACATATCCGGTTCCCCGGACGGTGTGGATGAGTTTCCTGTCAAAAGGCTCGTCTATTTTTTTGCGCAGATAGCGCACGTATACATCTATCATATTGGATGCCCCGCTGTAGTCGTATCCCCACACCAGAGTCTCCAGTTTCTGGCGGGAAAGGACGATGTCCTTGTTCATCAGGAAGCATTCAAGGAGCGAAAACTCCTTTGATGACAGTTTTATATCCGTCCCGGACCGGGTCACTTTGCGGCTGTTCAGGTCCAGGATCAGATCCCCCGCAGTCAGCTGGTTGGTGGAACGGCCGGCCTTTTTCCGGAGCAGCACGCGTATGCGGGCCAGCAGTTCTTCAAAGGCAAAGGGCTTGGTCACGTAGTCGTCCGCGCCCATATCAAGTCCTTTCACCCGGTCCTCCACGGAATCCTTCGCTGTAAGGATGAGCACAGGCGTTTCGTTTCCCGCGGCGCGCATTTCCTTAAGCACGTCAAGGCCGGTCTTCTTCGGCATCATGATATCGAGCAGGACGATGTCGTAATCGGAGTAAGCAAGATAATCAAGAGCTTCCTCGCCGTCAAAGACCGCGTCAACGGTAAAGTTTTCTTTTTTCAGTCGTTTCGCGATTATCCCGTTGAGGGATACTTCGTCTTCAGCCAGCAGGATTTTCATCCGACCCACCTCCGGAATGTTTTTATCAGTTGATTCCGCGCCGGTCTGTATCAGCGCGGGGCTTCACGGTTTGATTTTACCATACAAATATATACGGTAAAAATTAAAAGATAATTAAAAACAGAAAAACGAAAAGTGTGATATAATATACATTGGTTAATTATCTGACCACAACAAAAGGGGAAAAAATGAAGAAAAAAAGACGCAGTCGGGAATTCAAAAAGAACAGCGACATAATTGATATAGAGGAAGCCAGAGAACGGCGGCGCAGGCGGCGCGAAAGGCAGGCTGCAAGAAATGCCGAGGCTGAAGAGCAGCCCGTCAGCGGCACAGGTTCCCACCGGCACAGGGCAAAGAGGCGCAGGATAAAGCTGGTCTATGTGATCATCATTATCGTGGCGGCGGTTGTCGTTGGATTTTCCGCCTGCAACCTGGTATCCCTGAAAGCGCAGGAGAGGGAAGTCCTGAAACAGCAGCAGCAGCTCAAAGACGAGAAAGCAAAACTCGAGAAGGAGCTGGAGCGGGCGGACGATCCTGATTACGTTGAAAAGGAGGCCCGGGAACAGCTGAAGCTGATCATGCCGGGAGAAAAGCTGTACTTTTTCCCTCAGTCTGACGACGGGGACAGCGATAGTAACAAAGATAAAGATGACGACTAAGATCAGAGAGATCATCGTGGTGGAAGGCCGCGACGATACGGCGGCGGTGAAGAGGGCCGTATGCGCCGAGACCATAGAGACCCACGGATTCGGGATCAGCGCTGAGACATGGAAACTTATTGAAAAAGCCCATGAAGAGAGAGGCATCATCATACTGACCGATCCGGATCACGCGGGAGAAGAGATAAGAAAGCGTCTCGCGGAAAAGTTCCCGGAGGCGAAGCAGGCATACATATCAAGGGAAAAGGCTGTAAAAAGCGGCGATGTGGGAGTTGAGAACGCTTCGCCGGAAGCCATCGTTCAGGCTCTTGAAAAAGCGAGGGCGCAGGCAGAAACTGCGGAAAAGATATTCACCATGGAAG
>JAUMVF010000119.1 GCA_030530305.1 Bacillota bacterium | reverse complement strand
ATATTTTGAAATTTTTTACGTGCGCAAAGGGGTTTGCCGCAGATGTTGTGGGCTTTGCATACCGTTGGGTTTGCCACAGAGGTCACTGGATTTGCGTACCAAAGTTTTGCATACTGGTGATGCAGCCTGGACTGCACGGAAAAGACGGGTAACGGACGCGCGCGGAGACGCCTCACATTAAAATTGACAACAGTATTTGAAATGATATAATTATCTTGGCTAAGAACGTGTATTTTCAAGGCATTCAGCCAATATATTATTCTGGGAGGAAGACAATGTCCAGCAAAGAGAACAACGATATCAATAAAACTGAACAGGGATCGAATTTTATCCACAATATTATCGATGAAGATATCGCCAACGGAAAAAACGGCGGCGCCGTATATACCAGGTTCCCGCCCGAACCGAACGGATATCTGCATATCGGACACGCCAAGTCCATATGCCTCAATTTCACCACCGCCCAGAAATACGGCGGTAAGTGCAATCTCAGATATGATGATACCAATCCGGTAAAAGAGGATACTGAATATATAGACTCCATCGAGGAAGACGTAAGATGGCTGGGATTCGAATGGGACGAAAGACTCTGGGCTTCCGACTATTTCCAGCAGATGTACGACGCGGCAGTTGAGCTCATCAAGAAAGGCAAAGCGTATGTATGCGACCTTTCCGCGGAGGAGATCAAGGCTTACCGCGGAACGCTGAAAGAGCCGGGCAAGGAGAGCCCGTACAGGAACAGATCCGTCGAAGAAAATCTTAAGCTTTTCGAGGAAATGAGAGACGGTAAATACGCTGACGGAGAGAAAGTGCTGCGCGCAAAGATAGATATGGCGTCTCCTAATATCAATATGAGAGACCCTGTCATCTACAGGATCGCCCACGCGACACATCACAATACAGGCGACAAGTGGTGCATCTATCCGATGTATGACTTCGCGCACCCGCTTGAAGACGCTATCGAAGGCATTACTCATTCCATATGCACACTGGAATTTGAAGACCACAGACCGCTTTATGACTGGTCTATAAAAGAAGTCGGCTGGTGGCCGAATCCGCCGCAGCAGATCGAGTTCGCAAGGCTCGACATCACCAATACAGTGATGAGCAAGAGGCTTCTCAAAGGATTCGTAGACGATGGAATCGTTGAAGGTTGGGACGACCCGAGGATGCCGACTATCGCAGGACTGAGAAGGAGAGGATACACTCCCGAAGCTATCAGGGATTTCTGCGAAAGGATCGGAGTGGCAAAAGCCAACAGCGTGGTAGACATCGCACTGCTCGAGCACTGCATCAGAGAAGACCTCAAGGATAAAGTTCCTTCCAGGAATGTGGTATTTGACCCGATCAAGATCGTGATCACCAACTACCCGGAAGACCAGACTGAAGAGATGGAAATGGAGAACAACCGAAATGTTCCGGAAATGGGCAGCCGTAAGGTGCCGTTCAGCAGAGAACTTTATGTTGACGGCAATGACTTCATGGAAGTCCCTGTGAAAAAATACTTCAGGCTCTTCCCGGGCAACGAAGTAAGATTCAAGGGAGCATACTTTATCACATGTAATGAAGTGATCAAAAACGATGACGGCTCCATAAAGGAACTGCACTGCACATATGATCCTGAGACCAGAAGCGGCAGCGGATTCGAAGGCCGCAAGGTCAAGGGCACGATCCACTGGGTGGACGCGGCGACAGCAGTACCGGTCAAAGTAAGGAAATACGATTACCTTATGAAGGCTAAAGAAGAGGGCGGCCCGGAAGAACTGAACAAGGAATCCATGACAGAGGAGACCGCATATGCGGAACCGCTGATAAACGAAGCCGCGCCGGGAGATCGTTTCCAGTTCTTCAGACACGGATACTACATCGCTGACAGCAAACTTACGACGGACAATGAAAAAGTGTTCAACCAGATAGTAGATCTGAAGAGCAGTTTCAAGATCAAAAAATAGGGCCGGAGCACAAACCGGAGCCGGGCTTCCGGATAAAGACAGACATGAGTAAATGCTCCCGAACAAACGCATGACGGGAGCATTTATATTAATAAAAGATCGGAGAAGGAAATGGATTACTACAAAGCGGCGTTAGAGATGCACGAAAAGTATAAAGGCAAAATGGCAACTGTGAGCAAGGTGCCGGTGAAAACAAAGGATGACCTTTCTACAGCGTATACACCGGGCGTTGCGGAACCCTGCAGGCAGATCGAAAAGAACAAAGAAGATCTGTACAAGTACACCAACAAAGGGAATACTGTCGCGGTCATAAGCGACGGATCGGCAGTTCTCGGACTTGGCAATATCGGAGCTGACGCAGCGGTTCCGGTAATGGACGGCAAGTCGCTTCTTTTCAAGGAGTTTGCCGGTCTGGACGCAGTGCCTATCTGCATCCAGAGCCAGGATCCGGATGAGGTGGTGAACATCGCGGCAAACATAGCGTCGACTTTCGGCGGTATCAATCTGGAGGACATATCAGCTCCAAGATGTTTTGAGATAGAAGAAAAGCTGCAGGCAAGACTGGACATACCTGTTTTTCATGACGACCAGCACGGCACTGCGGTAGTAGTTTCCGCGGCGGTCATAAACGCTGCGAAGCTGGCAGGTAAAAAACTCGGCGAGATGAAAGTTGCCATGAACGGAGCCGGCGCGGCAGGCACAGCTATATCGACGATGCTGTCGACACTTGGCATACCGGACATCCTCATTTGCGACCGCAAAGGCATCATAACCACACAGCGGGACGATCTGAACCCTGCCAAGGTGAAACTGGCTGAAAGACTTGGAAGCCATGGCCCGAAGGGCAGTCTCGAAGACGCGGTAAAGGGCAGGGACCTGTTCGTGGGAGTTTCTGCGGCTGGAGCCCTGACGCCTGAAATGATAAAGAGCATGGCGCCCGATCCGCTGGTATTTGCCATGGCAAATCCTGAGCCGGAGATATATCCTGACGTTGCGAAAAAGGCGGGAGTAAAAGTTATCGCAACGGGAAGATCCGATTTCCCGAATCAGATCAATAACGTGCTGATATTCCCGGGGATCTTCAAAGGCGCCCTCGCGGCAAGAGCCAAAAGGATCACACCGGAAATGAAAGTTGCTGCGGCATACGCCCTTGCGGGCATCATCCCCGAGGAAGAGCTTTCAGAGACCAACATAATCCCGAGCGCGTTCCATCCCGGTGTGGCTGACGTAGTGGCGGAAGCCGTGGCAAAAGCCTGGAAAGATAACGAGTAGCAGCCTGGCCCGGGAGCATGGACGGGTCATCAGAAAAAAACAATTATAATTGTGCTAATAAAGTTGTTTCATAAAAATGTACATGGTATAATTTATATGTAAAAAGAAACAGTTTTCTTACTGGATAATCAATTAACGGAGGTGACATCAATGAAATACTTAGTACCAATTGACGGATCAAAACAGTCCCTTGAAGCTGTAGAATATGCTGCACAGCTGGCTGAAAAGTTCGAGGGATCAACGATCACACTTGCTTATGTTATCATGTATGAGCCATACTTTATGGATTCACCGGAGCTCATCGAAAAGAACGGACAGGCTAAGGCTACAGTAGTTCTTGAAGAAGCAGAGAAGAAACTGGCTGCTTACGAAGGTATCGGCGTAAGAAAGGTTATCGAGCACGGAAGCAGTGCTGCTGACAAGATCGTAGACCTGGCAGAAACAGGTAAACACGATGCTATCGTAATGGGCTCACAGGGACTTTCAAATCTTAAGAGATTCCTGATGGGTTCAGTATCAACCAGAGTAAGTCAGTATGCGCCTTGCACAGTTATCCTTGTAAGATAAGATATACACAGAGAATCGTAGTAAACAGGATGCAGAGAGCTGCCCATAAAGGGCGGCTCTTTTTGTTATCAGAAAACCCCGCGTTCGACGCGGGGTTCAGTGGACGCTATGCGT
>JAUMVF010000016.1 GCA_030530305.1 Bacillota bacterium | reverse complement strand
TTCTTCAGATCCTGAGCAGCAAGGTATGAAACGTTACCATTCATTGTGTGTGAACGGCTGGATGCGGACTCACCTGAGTCAGGACACATCTTGGAGTCGTTCTGGATAAGTCTGATGTCTGACGGTTTAACGTTCTTGAATCCGACTTTTCTCAGAGCCTCAAGAGTACACTGGAGTGATCCGACGTCTCCGCCCTGTCCCTGATCCTGCCATGTATCATACTTGATGAATGTGTTGTCAGGAGCAAGTTCGATAGCGCATGAGCACTGGTCTTCCGGACCGCCGCCTACGTTGTAGCCGCCCCATGCAACGCCGACACCCTTCTTGATGTCTGCATCCGGGTTAGCTGCGTTCCACTCTTCAGCTGCTTTCTTAGCTTCTTCGTAGATCGGTTTTGCGATTTCCATCATCTTTTCCATCGGATATTCCTTGAACGGATAGCTGTTGATGTTTGTCTCGCCGTCTCTTGCGATGTTGATCCATCTGAATTCAAACGGATCGATACCAGCCTTCTCAGCCAGCATATCCATCATTGCTTCGCCGCATGTGTAAGCCTGCGGAGCACCATATCCTCTGTAAGCAGTACCGAACTGGTGGTTGGAAACTGCAACTCTTGAAAGTCCAACGAGGTTCGGAAGGTTGTACGGGAACCACATGAAACGAACGATTTTTGTGATCTTGTCGTCACCCAGCTCTGGGTAAACACCGTGGTCAAGACCTGAATCGAATTCGCCTGCTACCAGTTTGCCGTTAGCATCGCAAGCCAGCTTAGCGTTGAAGTAGCAAGGTGAACGCTTACCGGAGATAGCGTTGAATTCTTCATATGTCATTGACAGAGCAACCGGCATGTCAGTTACCTTACATGCGATAGCTGCAAGCGCGAATGTCGGAGCTGAAATGGCCCATCCAAATGATCCGCCTGTCGGGTTTTCGATAACTCTGATCTTTTCAGCAGGAAGTCCTGTAGCAACAGCGATTTCTTCAAGGTTGAAGTAAACTGTCATTGTCTTACAGTGAACGTTCATGATGCCGTCTTCATCCCAGTAAGCCTGAACTGTGTCGCCTTCGATTGAAGCGTGAGGCTCTCTTGAGGAGTAGAAGCTTCCTTCAACTGAGTATTCAGCATCTTCGATGAGTTCCGGAACTTTTTCGTCGTCGCCCTTGAGTACAGGCTGCTCTGAATAGATGTTGTCAAATCCTTCGTGGATCTGCTTAGCATCCGGAGCAACTGCTTCGAGGTAGCTCATGTATGATGGGAGCTCTTCGATCTCGAGAACGATCTTGTCCAGAGCGTCTCTTGCGTGCTCGATAGTATCTGCGCAAACCAGTGCCGGGATATCTCCGTAGTTCAGGATCTTTCCGTCAGCCAGCAGGTGGTGGACTGTATCGTTCTCACCCATTGTTGTTCTCGGTGTGAACTGGTACATCTGCAGTCTGTTAGCGCCTTCGATGTCCTTAGCTGTAACAACTTTGTATACGCCAGGCATCTTTTCTGCTTCTGATACGTCCAGCTTAGTGATCTTAGCGTGATTTGTGATCTTAGGCTGGAACGGAACAACGTGCAGTGTGTTTGCAGGCATCTTCAGTTCGATGTCATCACCATAGTCGCAGGTTCCGCAAACCTTAGCCAGTGCAGCCGGTCTTGGCATCGGATCGCCGTAGTAGCTCGGGTTGTCGCCTTCAGGCTCTTTGTACATGATGTCTTCAAGAGCGCATTCGCCGCGCATAACCTTGGCAGCATCCATAACTGAATCAACGATCTGCTTGTATCCTGTACAACGGCAGATGTTTCTGTTCTTTGTGAACCAGTCTCTTACTTCTTCTCTTGTCGGGTTTGGATTTTCGTAAACGAGAAGAGCATAAGCTGATACCAGGAATCCAGGAATACAGAATCCGCACTGTACTGCGTGGTCGTGCATGAAAGCTACCTGCAGCGGATGCAGATGCATCGGTGTTCCGATTCCTTCAACAGTGATGACTTCGTCAAACTCAGCCATTGTCGCAACTTTCTTTGTACAGGAGCGAACAACTTTCTTGTTGACGATTACGTTACATGATCCGCATACACCAACGCCGCAACCTACTTTAGTTCCGGTGAGGCCAAGTCTTCTGAGTACGTCAGAGAGCTTGTCTTTAGCAGGATCAAAGATGAACATACGGTCAGCACCATTGATGTTCAGTGTCATTTTCCTTAACTTCATAGTAATTTGCCTCCGTTTAAAAAATATTTTTTAGACGACAATCAAAATACTCTTCCCGCGTTTGCGAAAAGAGTGACTATCAAACATTCAGATTATGACCGGGGTTTGTCTGCGAGGCTGCCTTTATATTATGCAGGCAAATTGGTCTATGATGGTTGTTATACTTTCCTTTCCAAACACGGGAGGCCAGTTCGTTTCCTTTCTGACCCATCGTTTCTGCCTGCATAGATAGGGACTTTAGCCGACAGAAATCGGAGAGCATATTCAATTGTTATTGATACACAATAATTCTACCAACTGCAACTTTTTATGTCAATAAAGGCATTAGAAATATTGGTACTATCTTGCGGTATGAGCGCGAACAATTTGGCTGATTTTTACCCGAATATGGTGGGAAAATACATCGAAAAAGGCAAATTAATCACTCAATAACAAGAATGTTGTTTCAACAACATTCTTGTTGCTGTGAACATTATTAAATAGTGGAAGTGGACAGAGGTGTTTTTTTCCTGTAATATCTATTTGAATTCCATAGACGAAAGGAAGAAGACTATGACTATGATCAGACCCGGAAAATTTGATATCACGGACAAGGCAATGGAGATATGGGACCTGCCCAAAGGCTCGAAGGTCCTTGAGATAGGATGTGGCGAAGGGGATACCGCGCAGCATCTTACCGATAAATACGGATTCGACGTAACAGGAATGGACATTTCCCTTGCCATGATCGACAAAGCGAAGGAGGCCCATCCCGGCATCGAGTTCATGTACGGCGACGGTGAGATACTGGACAGTTTCATGTCCTTTACTTTTGACGGGATCGTATATGAATGCGTCCTTTCACTTATAAGCATGGCTGATGAAGCTCTCCATGAAGCTTACTGCGTAATGAAGAAGGGCGCCAAGATATTCATCAGCGACCTTTACATGCGGGACCCGCCGGAGGATCTTGTGAAGTCTGTAAAAATCGAAGCGGACCGCATCGCGAAGATCCCTCATCAGGAGGGGGACTGTGAAGACGAGCATAACAGCGGGGAACTCAGGTTCCTGGATTTCAGATATGAAGGCCGGTTTTTTATAGAGCCTCTTATCGAGCAGATGAAGGAGATCGGTTTTACGAATATAAAGTTTGAGGACAGGACAGACGACCTGATCCAGTACGTGGGCCAGAAGGTTTTCGACGAAGGCAAAGACGCGCTGGACACGTGTATGACCTGCGCTAGCAAAGACGATAAGAAGACAGGATATTTCATGATCACAGCGGAAAAACCACTTTAGCTTCGCTGTTATACGAGCAGCAGGAACGCCCCCCCCTGAAAGTTCCGCTGCCGGATACGGCCGGTAAGGAGCGGCCGGAAAAAGAAAGCCTCATGAATGAAAAACAAGAGAGAATGATGGACCTGAGGATGAAAGGGTACTGCTGCAGCCAGATAGTGATGCAGATGGGCCTGGATCATCTGGGAAAGGAAAACCCGGATCTCATCGCCGCATCTGCGGGACTATGTGACGGCATGTACAGCGGGAAGACCTGCGGGATTCTTTCGGCAGCGATATGCCTTCTGTATCTGGCAGATCCGGAGGAAGCCAGCATGTCCGCGGTATCCGATCTGACGGACTGGTTCGAAGCAACTTTTGAAGCGACGGATTGTACGGAGCTTCTTGGAGAGGATCCTGCAGGAGCAAAAATGAGAAAGTGCCCCATGATGCTGGAAGCCACGTTCCAGATGGTGGAGGAACTGCTGGACTGGGATTAAGCTGACCGGACGGCGGAAGAACTGCCGGCCCGGGACCGAACCGGTAAGACGGCGGGAGAGCTGCCGGACCGGGAGCGAATTGAAAAGAGTGTATAATAAGAAACAAGGAGGAGACCGGCGGGAAACGCCGGGAAATAGAGAATGAGTGACAAAGTCTTATATCATGCAAGAGATTTTCTGGAAAACGGAAGAGATTTCGTAGTAGCAAGGATACTTGAAACCGAGGGTTCCACGCCGAGGAAGAAAGGCGCGTGGATGATCGCCACGGAAGACGGCCAGTTCATAGGCACCATAGGCGGCGGCAAAATCGAGGCCATTACGCAGGAGCACTGCATGGAAGCCTTCAAGACGAAGGAACCCAGCAAGGTTTTCCATTATAAACTTGATACAGAAGGCGAGGACGCCATCAACATGGGATGCGGCGGTGACGCCAACGTGCTGGTTGAGTATATCGACGCGAAGCATCCGGAGAAGTTCGTTGAAGAATATGACAAGCCCACCACAGCGTATATTTACGGGGCAGGACATGTGGCTCTGGCGCTGGAGCCAATCCTCCGTTTTGTAGACTTCAAGACGGTGGTCATCGACGACCGGGCTGAATACGCCAACAGGGAAAGGTTCCCGGATGCGGAGGACGTAATAGTCCTGGATTCCTTCGAGGATTCTTTCAAGGATATAGAAACAGACGAAAACAGTTACATCGTTATAGTCACCCGGGGACACATGGGAGACTATGATGTGCTGAAACAGGCTATCAAGAAGAAAAGAGCGTACCTTGGCATGATCGGAAGCCGGAAAAAGAATGAAACTCTTTATCAGATGCTCCGTGACGAATACGGCGTGACAGATGAAGAGATATACAACGTCCACGCTCCGATCGGTCTGGAGATACATTCGGAGACTCCGGAGGAGATCGCCATAAGTATCGTAGGAGAAATGATAAATGCCAGAGCGGGATTTGATGACAGAAAATAAAATACCCGGAAACGGACCGGCTGGCGAGGCAGACAGAAACGCCGGATCCGGAAACAGTTCAGCGCCTGTAACAGGCGCTGTTATTCTTGCTGCGGGATATTCGTCAAGGATGAAGAAGTTCAAAGCTCTTCTTCCGGTCAACGGGATATCAGCGGTGGAGAGGGTAATCTCTCTGGCTAAAAACGCAGGGATATCAGAGATCGCGCTGGTCACGGGATACCGGCGTGAACTGCTTGCGCCCATAGCTGAAAAATACGGCATCGCCGAGGCGCACAATGCTGATTTTGACAGCGGCATGTTCTCGTCTATCCAGACGGGAGTAAAGGCAATGAAGGGTAAGGTCGACGGCTTTTTCCTGATGCCTGTGGACTGCCCCGCGGTAAGGCCGGATATTATCGACGGACTCCTTGCCCGGACAGGTGAACTGGCGGCAGACCATATGATGGTCCCATGCTACATGGGCAAAAAGGGCCATCCGTTGTTCATCCCATCCTGCTATTTTGATGAGATACTTTCACACGACGGCACAAGAGGTCTTAAAGGCGTGACCGATAAATATGATGATAAGCTTGACCGCATAGAAGTCGAAAGCGAAAGCGTGATCCTGGACATGGACGATGAAGAGGGGTATAAGGAAGTCTGCGCCTATGTTGAGGGAGGCTTCAAAGAGACTCCGCTTTCTCATCTGGCAGCAGGGCGCCGATTCATACTTCTCAGGCATGGTCAGATAGAGCAGCATAAAGAAAAAATCTTTCTCGGGCAGACAGACGTGCCTCTCAGTGAGCTTGGCCGGCAGCAGGCGGCAGAAGCAGGGAAGCGCCTTAAAGAGCGCTTTAAAGCCGAACTGACCGCAGCGCCTGCAAAGATCTACACCAGCGATCTTTCCCGGGCGGCAGAGACTGCGGAGATAGTCGCCGGAGCCCTGGGCGTTACCGACATACGCAGGGAGCCTGGCTTCCGCGAGATGGCTCTCGGAGAATGGGACGGGAAATTCATCAGCGAAATAAAAGAAAAATACCCCGAAGCGTATGAACGCAGGGGAAGAGATATATTCAAATTCAAATTCGGTCAGAACAGCGAGAACTTCTACGATCTGAGATACAGGGCAGTGAAGACCCTGAAAAAGATCCTTGGAGCAGATGACTCAAAGGACATTTTTATCGTTGCCCACAAAGGCGTCATTCAGATGATCGCCGGCGCCCTTGCCGGACGGCCCGTCGAAGACCGCTGGCCCGATTTGAAAAACGGCGAGTATATCATTTTGCAGGTCGATGAAACCATCATGATTTAGAACGTTGAAAAATTAATCCTTTTTTGATATATAGAAATTGGGATTAAAAGATGTGGGTTTGCGAGGCCTGCATTTTTCTTTTTTTGGATAAAAAAGCGAAAAAGAGAGTGCCACTTTAAAAACAGGCTCTGCAAACATTGAAATATTAATCCCTTTTTCATATATAACAAAAGGGATTAAAAGTTGTGGGTCCGCTGAAAAGCGGTAATTCAAATTCCGGATTTACCAGGGCAGAACAATGCAGGAGGAATTGAAAACGCAAAAAATGAAGACACCACCGAAACCGGTGGTGTCTCCCCCCTATATAAAGGCAGCCTCACAAATGATTGCCCCTATATCATGATTGTTCAGCGGATCAGTTTCCCGATACCTCTGAGCTGATTCTGTGTGCCCGCAAGCCAGTTAGGTGTGCCCACGAGCGGAACTGGTATCAGCCTCCTGTGATCTTTGACCAGGCTTTGAGCTCGTCGCCCGGATTCAGTCGGTCTTCGCGTTTGGATTTCATCCCGTTGATGACCACCATGCCGAAATTTGGGATCGCATCCGGATCGATGCCGACAGATTTAAGAGCTTCTGTACATGTGCAGTTGTCCGGAACTTCGAATTCCTTCTTTTTCCATGGCCCGAAACGCTTTGTCAGACTTCCGCGCAGCGTAATCGTTATTTTCATGTTGCCTCTCTTTCTGATCTGCTTTTGAAAAAGTACGCGACGGTGTATCGGCCCGCTTTATAAGCTTCTGATAAACTGCTGTTTATTACAGAGTCTTCAGGATCTCTTCCGGAACTACGCCGTCTCTTGTCCATCCAAGAGTATCGTAGTACTGATCGAGCATGCTCTCGAAATCTTCTCTTGGGATAACCTGTCCTGCTGCCGGACCAGTCTTGAGTTTCTCTGTGAACAGTCTTTCAGGCAGAGCAGAGTCGTCTTTTCTGGTGAAGCCTTCTCTGTTATTGAAAGCTCTTGCAAGATGAGTAACTCTTCTGCCTACTTCACCGAACTCTTCAAGAGTATATTTCTGACCTGTTGTCAGCTCGAGCAGTTCTGTCATGATCTCATATGAACATGTAGCCCAGAAGTCGCATATGCACATTGAGAACTTGGCATTGTTCCACTCAGCCATTCCGTAGCATACTTCGCCTTTGCCTTCTGCTGAATAAGCAGGAATGCTCTCTTCGAATACTTCGTCGTTGGCCATGTATGAAGTCATGTGGCATGCGCCTCTTGAAGATACAGCATATGCCAGAGCCATTCCCCAGGAACCACGTGGTTCATACTGCGGGAATTCCAGACCCTTGCAGTGCATAGCGAATTCTTCGCCGCCGTACTTCTCGGAGCATTTCTTGACTCCAAGTGCCAGATCTTTACCAACGCCTTCTCCGCGAGCCATGAGCTTCAGATATTCAACTTCCTTATCGGATTCACCGAAACGGATGCCGAAATCATGGATGCCTTTTTCAGTCATTTCCATCGCCCATACAAGAGTATCACCTGCGCTGATCGTGTCAAGTCCCATATCGTCAGCAACCTGATTGTATCTGATGATCTGTTCAGGATCGCAAGCGCCTGCGTTACCGCCGGCAACTGACATTGTTTCCCATTCAGGTCCTTCAACGATAGCGTCTCCCCACTTGATGAAGTTTCCGCAGCCAAGTCCGCAGCTTCCGCAGCCTCTCTTACCTACTCTGTACTCGAGGAGTACGTCGCCGTTGTATTTATCAAGATTCGGGTCTGTAGTATCGGAGAAGTTTTTGTATGGCGCGATACCGCCGTCTCCGCAGCCCTCAGCAAATGCTGTTGTACCTGTGTCATATACATAGGTGTTGTCTTCCTGGAGGCAGTCTTCCTTGAGGAATTCCAGAACTCTGTTTACCATCTTCTTGGCGTCAGGAACCTTAACTCCCTTAGTGCCCTTGATAGCCAGAGCTTTTACTTTCTTGCTTCCCATTACAGCGCCCATGCCGCCGCGGCCTGCCTGTCTGTAATAATCGGAGTTGATGCAGGACATTACGCAAAGGTTCTCGCCTGCAGGTCCGATGGAGATTATAGCATGGTCATAGCCGTATTTTTCTGCCAGGATGGCTTCTGTCTCATGTGAGCCTTTGCCCCAGAGGTCGTCTGCGTCGATGATCTCTACCTTATCGTCTTCGATAAGAACATATCCCGGCTTGTCCAGCTGACCTTCAAGAACGATCATGTCGTAACCGGCCTGCTTGATCTTCACAGCTGCGTGGCCGCCCATGGAGCAGTCGCACATAGTGCCTGTAGCAGGGGACTTACCTGTTACTGACAGTTTTCCTGAACATGGTACTGATGTTCCTGTTACAGGACCTGTCGTGAAATAAAGTTTGTTGTCCGGACCAAGTGGATCGATACCCGGTTCAAGCTCTTCATAGAGATACTTGGTGGAAAGGCCTTTGCAGCCTATATATTTCCTTGCCCAATCCATGTTCAATGGTTCGGTAGTGATTTTTCTGTTCGTGAGGTCAAGCCTCAATACACAATTCTGATATCCGTATACTTCTGACATTTTGCTACCTCCCATATCTACTCAAATGTAAGAGCGTTCTGCGGACATGTCTTTACACAAGTCGGATCTCCTCCGCAAGTGTCGCATATCTTCGCCTTGTCTTCTCTGATCTTGACTACATGCTTAGGACATTTTTCTGCGCAGACACCGCATCCGATGCACTTGTCTTCGTCGACTTCGATGTGATCGGTGAGAGTGATAGCCTCTACCGGACAGTTTTTCGCGCATATACCGCAGAGAATGCAGTAGTTGTCAGCATACCTGAGTTCGCCTTTGTCATAGTATGTCTCGATACCTATCCTTGCCTTATCGGGGCAGAAGATACCTTCCTTCATGGCTGAACATACCTGAGCACAAAGCTGACATCCTATACATGCTTCCTTCTTGAATTTCAACCTTTTCATAGACTCTTTTTCTCCTTCCTTACAACAAAAAATGCAAAGTAAGAAATCCCTTCTACCTACTGAAGGTCATTCTCTCCTTTGCACAATGGCGGGCAGCCGGATCGCTCCCGCTACCGTATCGTTTTCCCAGGCATCGGGTGTCTTGGGAAAATCGGAGTATTTATGTTTTTGTACCAACATTATAAACGAAGACAAAACTTTATGTCAACAGGAACAGGGCAAAAACGGTGGAGTTTCCGCCTTTGTACGGGATAAAAAACAAGAACGGCGGTTCATCCGCAGAAAAACCGCCGCACGTATACTGTGAGATTTTTTAAAGGCCGATATATTCGGAATAGATAGCTCTTGCTTTCTTTTCGTCGTTCACGTTCTTGATAACGGCTCTGCCGTCTTTGAACAGCTTGATGCCGATTTTTCCATCGTCGAAGTCAAGTGTGAATTTGCCGATGGTGACGCTGCCCAGTTTTCCCAGTTTTTCCGCATATTCTTCAAAATCTATGGAAACCTGGCCTGCAGGAGCTATCTGCACCGAATTCCTGCCGCACAGGCTGACGGCCTGGGTGACGGGGGGCTTTCCGTATACGCTGTATTCCCCGCGGACGCATACAGGGCAGTCGGGAGACTTGCTGACTTCCACTGTATCCACTTCATTGAACCACATGTCGATATACAGAAGTTCCCTGCGTACTGTGTCAGCGCCGATGAGGATCTTCACCGCCTCCACGCACTGTATGGATGCCATGGTGTTGGTGAGCATGTTCAGGATCCCCGCTGTGGCGCAGGTCTCTCCGGCGGCAAGGCCCAGTGAATCGTCTTCGAAAAGGCAGGAGAGACACGGATCGTCATCTCCGCCGGTAAAGTTCATGGTCATGCCGTATGAACCTGCGACTCCTCCGTAGATCCAGGGCTTTTTCAGATGATGACATGCTTCATTCAGCAGCCTGCGTATCTCCATATTGTCGGTGGCGTCCACGATCAGATCCACATCACCGATAAGGCTGTCGATGTTTCCGCTGTTCACATCGGCGATCACCGGCTCTATGGTTATCTCCGAATTGAAAGAAGCCAGTTTCTCCGCTGCGGCAATAGCTTTAGGCGTATCTTCCGCGGCATCGGCTTCTGTGTAGAGGACCTGTCTCTGCAGGTTGCTTTTTTCAACATAGTCCCGGTCGATCAGACGCAGGAAACCTATTCCCGCGCGGGCCAGCATATTCGCTGAAGAGCTTCCGAGAGCGCCAAGACCGATTATTGCAACGCGGCTGTTGCCGAGTTTTTCCTGACCTTCAGGTCCGATAGGGGGGAAAGCGATCTGTCTTGAATATCTGTTTTCCATATGGTTATCCTTTCGCGCATGGGATCACGCTTCCGCCAACTGGCTTACAGCGTCGATGCATTTGGCGATATCTTCTTCAGTATTATAGTATCCCGGGCTTATTCTTATAGTGCCGCCTGTATCGATGGTCCCAAGAGTAGTGTGGGCGTCCGGCGCGCAGTGAAGCCCGGCCCGTACGGCGATGTCAAATGCCTGATCCATAAGCAGCCCGATGTCCTGAGGTTCGGCATCTTCTATCACGACGGATACAGCTGCGCCGCGGCGGTGCCCCTTCTCCGGAGCCAGGACCGTTACCCGGGGAATAGCGGAAAGTCCGTCGATGAGTTGATCCATGAGAGCTTCTTCCTTTGTGGCGATACCGGAGACGCCTTGTTCAAGGATGAAAGCCGCTCCTGCGCCAAGTCCTGCGATGCCCGGCACGTTCAGAGTGCCGCTTTCGAATCTGTCCGGCATCAGCTCCGGCATGGTCAGAAGTTCAGAACGGCTTCCCGTGCCGCCTTCCTTCAAAGGATGCAGGTCGATATCCGGACCTATGTAAAGACCGCCGGCCCCCTGGGGCCCCATCAGGGACTTGTGCCCGGGGAAAGCCAGCATGTCTATGTTCATTTTTTCTACGTCTATTTCAAAAGCACCGGCTGACTGCGACGCGTCCACCAGAAAAGGTACTTTATGCTTCCGGCAGATATCACCGATGGCGGCGATGTCACTCACGGTGCCGGTGACGTTGGATACATGATTGATCACGACCAGTGAAGTTTCAGGCGTGATGGATCTTTCTATTTCAGATACATCCGCGCCGGTATTTATATCTGTAGTGACTTTTGTTACTGAAACGTTTTTCTGCGTGCGGAGAGCTTCCAGAGGTCTTGCCACGGAATTGTGTTCCATTGAAGAGGTTATCACACTGCCGCCTTCCGGAACGATTCCCTTTATTGCGAGATTCAGAGCATCTGTTGCGTTGGAACAGAACACGATCCTTTCGGCACTGCTGCATTTAAAAAGCCTGCTGAGGTTGAGTCTTGCTTCCTCAACAGCGTTTCCGGCTGCAAGAGAGATCTTGTGTCCGGATCTTCCGGGGTTGCCGGAGCAGTCCCTGAGGGCTTTTGATACAGCCGCATAAACTTCCTGCGGTTTCTGCCCTGAGGTGGCGGCGTTATCGAGATAAATCATCAGATACCTCCCTGATAAAAATGCATATGGCAACACAAAAATGCTGCGCACTTATATTATAGTACGTTTTTGATCCAAAGGGTAATCCGGGAGGCTGTTTCGCGGATACGGCAGAAGGGGGGGAGGCTGCGATCAGTATCCGAGCTGTTCCGGCGCAAAAGTCCTGCCGTATGAAAGTTTATAGAATTCGTCGACGTTTTTCTGAAGTTTCTCAGACGGCATCCTGTCAGGATACATTTTGCTTATCATATAATCTATGCCCAGGGCGCTGACTACACCGGGGAATTCCCAGGAGTCTTTCTGAGCCGGCATTACGTATACGTGTCTGTTTTTCACGGCCTTCATCTCTGACCAGGCCTTCTTTTTATAGATATCTTCAGCTGTGTAGTTGGCTCCTTCGCTGCCCGATATAAATATGAAATCCGGATCCCAGTCGAAGATCTGTTCCGTGCCTGCGGTAGGCCACAGTTCTGTCGCCTCAAGATCTTCCGCAGCATTGACGCCCCCGGCCGTTCTGATCATGCTCCCCTGGAGCATGGTGCCGTCAGCGACTTTGCCGATGGATGATCCCATTACGATGGCGGTCTTTTTGTCCTTTATCTTTTCCGCTGCCTTTTCGTCGGCTGCGATCTTGTTGTCGTAGTATGATATGAGTTTTTCTGCTTTTTTCTGTTTGCCCAGGACTTTACCCAGAATGTCCAGGGCAGTGATCATTTCTTCTGTATCCTCAAAGGAAAGTCCTATTGCCGGTATCCCCAGCTTTTCCACTGAGTCCAGAGTTTCCGGATCGTTGCCCTTGTTGAAAAACACGTCGGGCCCAAGTTCAGCGAGAGCTTCCAGATCCGCTACGCCTTTGCCAACGTCGACGGCTTTTTTCAGGGACGGCTGAAGTTCAAAGAGAAAATCCTCCGTTTTGCCGCAGCCCTTTATCTTGCCGCCTTCACCAAGGGATATTATGGGGCGGATCACGACTCTGTAGCTGAGAGCGATGCTGTTGATTTTTTTAGGGACTGTCACTTCCCGCTGCGCCTGATCGACTATAGTAATGCTGTCGTCATTCTCCGCGACTACAGTTCCCGGTTTTTCACTGCTGCCGCCGCTGCCCGTGCCGGAGCATCCGGGGAGCATAAACGCGACGAGGAAAACCAGAATGACCGCTGCCAGTTTTGCTGCTGTTATCCGTGATGTCTTTTTTTCTGAAGTCATGATGTGCCTTTCTCTTTTCTACAGTTTCGGCGCGATACAGGCGTATCTGTCCAGGCCTTCTATATATACAAGTTTCAGCTCGTAGTTATATATGTCGCTGAGGTTTTTCTCTGTAATTATCTCTTCGCTGGGACCGCTTATCATGTGACCGTCTTTGTCCAGGATGCCGGCGTTGTCTTTGAGGAGCAGCGCGTGGTCGGGATTATGAGTTGTTATGACTACCGCGTATCCTTTCCGGGACATGTTCCTGACTATCTTCAGCATCCGGTGCTGGTTGCCGTAATCAAGGTGTGCCGTAGGCTCATCGAACAGGATGACTTTAGGATCCTGGATGAGAGCGCGGGCGATCATGGCCTGCTGCCTTTCGCCTCCGCTGATCTCAAGATAAGACCGTTCCGCCAGATGATCTATGCCCAGTTCCTCAAGGACTTCCATGCATCGGAGCTCATCTTCTTCAGACGGTCTGCCGAAAACGCCCAGTTTCGGGGCTGCCCCCATTACCACAAAATCCTTCACTCTGTAGCCGAAGGACGGAGTGTGATTCTGTGGAACGTATGCCGCGACAGAAGCGATCTCTTTGGGACTCATGGCCGTAATATCCCTGCCGTCAAGAAGGATGGTGCCCGAGTCCGGCTTCAGAAGTCCCGCCATGCAGTTGAGCAGTGTGGATTTACCGGCGCCGTTTGGGCCCAGTATCTCCATGATCTGCCCCTCCGCCAGTGAGAAGGAGACTTTTTTCAGTATTTGCCGGCTCGTTCCCGGATATGTAAAGTCTAAGTCTTTTACTTCATATATCATCTCAGATTCATCCTTTGTCTGTACAGGAGCCATGCGTAGAACGGCGCACCGATTATACCGGTCAGTATGCTGACAGGCATTTCCGCCGGCCCGATGATCCGCGTCACCGTGTCGACCAGAAGCATGAATATTGCGCCGAGGGTACATGCCGCCGGGAGGAGTTTCCTGTTGTCCGAACCGATGAGCATACGTCCGAAATGGGGTATCACAAGGCCTACCCAGCCGATAGTACCGGATATGCAGACCGCACCTGCCGTAAGTATGGTGGCGCAGACTATGCAGACCCCTCTGAGAATGGGCACGTTCGCTCCGAGGCTGGCCGCCTCCTGTTCACCCATGGACATGATATTGATCCAGAAACTCATACCCAGCAGGATCACTGCAGCAATGATGGTGAGAGGAAGCACGCCCAGCACTGACGGCATGTCAGCGTCGGCGAAGCTTCCCAGCTGCCAGTATGTGATGGCCGCCAGTTCAGTTTCGGGATCGGCTATATATTTAATGAAACCAAGTATAGAGCTCATGGCTCCGGAAACGATTATTCCGGAAAGCACGAGCATTATATTCGAATTGCTTTTGACCGCTTTCGGTATGAGAAGGGTAAGTGTTACAGCTGCGATGCCGCCCGCAAAAGCCAGCACCTGTTCAAGGGCCCCGCCGAGGGAAAGCAGAATGCCGACAGCAGCGCCGATACATGCCCCGGATGAAACGCCCAGAAATTCAGGGCTGACAAGGGGGTTCTTGAATATTCCCTGGTATACCGCGCCCGAAAGGGCGAGAGCTGCGCCTACTACGATAGTGGCCAGAACACGGGGAAGCCTGACGCCCAGAACGACTTTGCTGTCCATAGCGGTCCCGGTATCTCCTCCGGTCAGTATCCTGAAGCAGTCTGTCACAGAAACGCTGTATTTTCCAACACAAAGACAGGCGATGATAAGCAGCGCCAGCACGATAAGAAGTGTTATATTGATTGCTATGCTTTTCTTTTTCATCTCTGTACACGCCTGCGTGCGCGGGTGTTGTTTCGACAACTTTTCACTTTACAATGATAGCAACAAAGAAAGTTATTGTCCATAAAAGAGCATGAAAAAGACGCCGCCGGGCAGGCAGCGTCTTTCTGTTCGAATCAGTTTTGTTCTTCTCCCGTTGGGCTATATCACTTTCACGGTAAATGTCGCGGTCTTGAAAGTCTTGTCATAGTTGCTGTTTCCGGTCGCGTTTACCTTGATGGATACTTTGTAGGTGCCTTTCTTCAGACCTCTCTTTACGGTTGCGGCACCGGTCTTGCTGTTGATGGTAATGGCCTTGTTACCGCTGAGTTTTGTGTATGTGACCTTGCCCTCTGCGCCGCGTACGGCAACGACCTTGCTGCCTGCGACAGTCTGGGATCTCAGAATCAGTTTAGTACGTTTGATCTGCGCGGTCTTACCTTTCACCTTCATCGGGTTGGCAGCTTTGTTGATTTTGAACGAAGCCTTGGTCTGACCGGTATAGCCGCCTTTTCCTGTGATTTTGACGGTGTATGTGCCGGCTTTTACAGGTTCAGGATCGGACCATTCATCAACATAGTCTATTCCGGAGGTAAGATGTCTTCCATCGATGGTTACGATCGATGGCTTGTGGACATTTCCGTCATATTTGTATGCGGTCTTCGAAAGGTCAACTTTCGCATCCTGGATATCTATAGGTTCCTCCGGTCCTATGATAGTGAAGAGGGCCGCTGCGGAGCCTGTGTATTTGTCTTTTCCTTCCGCGATCACAGTATAGGTTCCCGGAGCAACGCATTCCTCGATGAATCCGCCGTACTCAGCATATTCAAGATCGTAGTCTTTGCCTTGTTCGAGAGTTTTATCCTTGTACTTCAGGGTGACTTTCGGCGCCTGGGCTTTTTCGTTGTACTGGAACTGATCATGATCGAGAGTCATTTCCGCGTCGGCAAGGTCGATCTTCCTCGTGTCCACGATAGTGAACGGTTCGGATTTTTCATCGATGTTGGACCCTGCGCCTTTGACTACGACGAGGTATGTTCCCGGTTCTACGCATTTGTCTACCGCTTTGCCGTCGCACTCATAGGATATGGTATATTCTTTTTCTGCAAGGGTCTTGCCGTCAAGTTCGACTTTCACGGAAGGAGCCTTTTCTTTTCCGTCATACTCGAAGCTTGCAGGATCGAGCGTGACTGTTGCTTCCGAAAGGTTGTACGGGGCAGATACGTTTGAAAGGCTGTATCCGTACATCGGTACTGTACGTGTAAATGACAGTTTGCCGTCTTTGCTCTTGTATGTGTACTCGAGACCCGAATCCCATTTTGCCGGGAGCCAGCTGAAGGCATGGGCGCGTATCTGCTCATCTGTGAAGCCCTTGCTGAGGAGCTCGCCTTCGTCCAGATTGTTGACGGAAGTCCTGACTCCGGTGCTTTCGGAGTTTGTATCCGATGTGGAATGACCCCACATTTCTTCAAAGCTGCCGTATACGCCGGCCTTGAAAACTTCAGGTCCGCCCAGTACGTCGAATTCGACGCTTACTCCGTCGTTCTGCTCTTTACCTGTGGTGACGCTGCTTCCTGTTACCAGTTCTGTGGCGTCTGATCCTCCGTTGTACCCGAGGGTGTGGGTGTGGTCGTCGATAACGCCGTAACCTGCCGGCGGATCCATATTATCCGCGTAATACTTTCCGGGGGAGCCTTCGCATCCGAGATATGTGTCGCTTCCCAGAAGTTTAAGCTCTGTGAAGTCCTTCGGATCAAGCTTCTTCTGCTGATATCTTTCTTTTCCTTCTTTATTGTATTCAGCCGCGAAACTGTTGTATTCGTCGACAGAAAGCTGTTTGTATTCGCCAGGTCTTACATATGAGATATCGAGGCCCTGCTCCTCCCAGCTGTCCGTGTCAGGTTTGTATACGTCATACATGTAGTAAATGATAGGTGTACGGTAAACTACCACTGAATCGTGATCTGCCTCGAAGGAGACCGTGTGCTCCGTGGTAAATTCTTTTTCAGTCCAGGTCCTTGTTTCACCGCTGTAGCCTACTCTCACAGATGCTTCAACGTATGGCGTGGTAAGCTGGGCTGCGATGCCTACTCCATAACTCTTTGTGTGGGAGTCCTCATCTGTGTAGGAATACTCATTGCTGAAGTTGTATTCGGTTGTTCCGCCGGCTTCACCCAGTTCGTCGAAGTAAGGTGATGCCTGCAGGACTGCCAGTACTCTCGGATCTGCGTAGACGAATTTTTTGTCGTTGTATCTTACCGTCAATCCGTCGTCTACGTAGTCTACAGGGCACATTATGAACGAGACAGCAGGGTCACCCTGATTTAAAAAACTGAACTGAGCAGAAGTGAGAATATTCTCCTGCATGTACCGGTCGTGTATTCCATCAAGACTGTCTGCGTTAGTTCCGTAATATCCGGTCACTCTTGAAGTTTCGGGAGCGACCTTCGGGCCCGCTGCACCGACTTTGTAGTGGTATGTATATGGCGTATTCAAATATGTGCCACTGGTATCCTTCGTCAGAGCGATAAGATCAAAAGCGACAGATTCGTAATTCCCGCCGATTTTACTGAGACTTGCCACCGCTAAATTATCGACATACAGTTCTGTGAATTCCTGACCGTCGGCGCCGAAGTCACCTGCAGAGTATTCGTGATCAAAAGCAGGAACGGTATATACCGATTTCGGATCGGTTCTGGTGATTTCCCAGAATGTGCCGCCCGCAAAGATCCTGTCCTTGTTTGCGGTGCCGTCGATGCTTACTGCTGCTACCGGCAGTTTGGGCAGAGTGGTCTCACGACGCGCGATGCCTTTTTTCAATGCGTCTGGCACAGGCATAGTGTCGCTTTTGCCCAGTTTCAGGCTGTCACCGGTGCAGTCATAGATCATTACACCTGCCTTGGCGCGGAAAGTCGGGACTTCATATATTTCTTTTGTATCTTTAAGACGCAATATCGTTTTTGAATAGCCGCCTATTGCAACTCCGTCACCGTCGGTTATGACTGTGTCTGCGACAAGAGCTGTCGGGTTGGCGATAGTGGTACGTTCCGTACAATTTGCTGCGTCCTTTGAATCCACAGTCTCAGTTCCGACGTAAGCGGTCATGTCGGAATCTCCGGATACTATATTGCCAAGGCTGCTGCCGCCTTTGCTTACCGCAAGATACGGGAGCATGATCTCGTCTCCGTATTTCTGGGCGGCGCCGTCCGTAAGCACCTGAGTATATGAAACTGCGATAAGGTCGTCTGTTTTATCTCCCGTCACGTCTCCGGATTCAAGAGAACAGCCAAGCTTACGGTGCAGATCGATGGAATGATCGTCTTTGAAATCGGCGAAGCTGTCTATATATTTTTCGTGGAGCATCTTATTGGAATCAGACACCTTGGAAAGGACCGGAGCGCTGCTCCCGTCACCGTCGACCTTTATCTCTGTGAGAGACGGCCCGTCGGAAAAAGCTCCGTAAGCGACTATACTGTCCTTGTTGTCATTATCATAGTCTCCTGCAGTGATAGAAAGGAAATTCTTCATCTGGTAAAGGAAAGTTTCAGTTTCATCCCGCTGGTTGTCCTTTACATCTGCTATCTGGCCGATCTTCAGGACATTGCTGTATTTTTTCGACTGTGTATCATATACCCATACGTCAACGTCCATCGCGTCGCCGTTCTTTTTCGCGCCGATGAAAGCCATACATGTCTTTCTGGGTGAATCGCAGCAGCCTATATCCAGAGGCGTTGAATAAACAAAGAAGTGTTTATTTATGTCGCCTGCGGAATAGGTCTGCTCTCCGTCGAGACCCAGGTCAACAGTTTTGTCCCAGCTATCGTTATTCAGAAAAGCTGATCCGTCATCCTTTTTGTACTGTTCGTGTATATCCGCTACGGGTTTGATAGACAAAGCAGGATCTGTAGCGTAGGTAAATACCTCCGCGTCTTCATATAGTCTGAAAGCGACTCCTTTGTCATACCCGAAAGGATTGGAATCATCTGCGCTGTTGAATCCTGCAGGCGCTTTCGGGTTCAAAAGATCATCTGCGCTGTCGTTGCTGTCTCTGATCACAGCCGCATGATCTTCAGGCGCGATGATCTGCGGTACTCCGTCGACAGATGTTAAGCCGCCCGCTGTCGCAGCCTGAGCAGGCGCCGCCGAAGACGAGTCGTCCGCCGCGTAAACCATGACCCCGCTCATCGGTATCATGGTGAACACCAGCAGAACCGACAGTAACGCGATCAGCAGTTTTGTTCTGTACATCGTTTTCATAAATAACCTCCACTATATAACCTTCCAACAAGTGATTTCGTGAATGAATAAGGCAATCGAAGATGCTGATTATCCGGCGCAGCCTATCAGCTTTCAGTCGGAGAAACTTGCCGCCTGTAATCGGTAAATGTATTTTACCACGTTAAAGCGCAAAAAGATACAGCTCTCTGACAGCCTTTCTATATATATAGACACAAAAAAACCGGAGATTCCCCGGCTATACGCAAAAAAGTCTGTGTAGTGTGCAGAAACAGCCCTATACTGAAGCTTTTTCTTTCAGGAACTGCATTACGGTCTGGCGGGCGTCTTCTATGCTGTCCCTGTCAAACGGGACTATGATCCCACCGTATTTTCCAACGATATCTTTCCTGAGTTGTTCGTTGGCCCGGATGATACCGTCTGCTTTTTCGGGCCCGGGTTCCCCGCCATGGTGCTTCTGCATGACTTTTGCGTGGGTCTGCTGCTTGAGCACACCTATGCATGGAATATCACCGGCAAGGATTTCATACAGTTTTTCATGGAATTCATCAGACATGAGTTCCACTCCGCCGATTTCGTCCATCAGGATCAGATCTGCATGCTTCGGCTCGTCCAGAAGTCTGATCCCGGCGCGGATGAACGCGTCAGTGTCAGCCTTCATACCAGCTGAGCCCTTTATGAGAAATATGCCCGGATCTTTAGACGGAATGCCGTTGTCGGGATCCCCATGGATCTGCGGATCATAGACCCCATCCACGTCAAAATCCGTCGGGCTCACAAGCCCGAATGCGCGGATGCTGCCGTTTTCATCAAGATATCTCTTGCATGAGAAACCTCCGAGAGTTACGCCGAACTCCTGCAGGCAGTTTTTTATAAGAGTTGACTTGCCCGACTGGATCGGGCCTTCAAGAAACAAATGCTTTGCCATCTTTCATCTCCTGCTCCAATTATACCACAGGCTGCCGGGCAAATCGCATCTCTGCCATCGACCGACACACGAATCGCGTCTCTACGCCTCGTAACTCCCGTAAAAAAAACAAAATATGCAAATACGTCTTTTTTTCTTCTCAAAAACATACTATTTGCTGTAAAGAAGCATAATAAATCGGATTTTCGGTAGCATTTTGAATGAAAAGCTACATGCCCATGCTATTTTTTGAAGTTTTTTTGTCATTTGGCGCAAGTTTTACTGATTAACCATAGTATCTGCGACAAAAAATATGCAAATCGGGGGGCGATTTGCTTAGTTTTGCATATTTTAAAAAATTTTACGTACGATACGAAGAGGCGGTGATGTGTGAGTGAAGCGGTTGCAATTATGGCAGATTTCAGCGATACTAAAATAGCCGGAAAAACCGCGCATGATTATCAGGAAAGGAGGGTGCTGCAGATGAAGACGGTAATGAAATTCTATAAACCATATATATTTGCAGTGCTTCTTATAATCGGCGTTCTGTTCGGCCAGGCAATGTGCGAACTGGCGCTGCCTGGATATATGTCGAAGATCATCAATAAAGGCATAGTGATGCAGGATCTGGAGACCATAAAAAGCGTGGGCCTTATAATGATCGTTGTCGCTTTTGCCTCTATGGTTTTTTCCATAAGCGGAAGTTTCATCGCGTCCCGGGTCGCGGCAAAATCTGCCCGGGATATTCGCGCGGCGCTCTTTCACAGGGTAATGGAATTCAGTCCGGCGGAGATGAACCAGTTTTCTACGGCGTCACTGATAACAAGATCGACCAATGACGTGCAGTCTGTGCAGATGACAACAGTTATGATGCTTCGCATGGCGATCTTTTCACCGATCATGGGCGTCGGCGCGCTTATAAACGCAGTCAACACAAAGGCCTCCCTCACCTGGATAATAGGGGTGACGCTGGCAGGCATCATAGTGCTGATGCTGGCAATATTCTTCATGGTAATGCCCAAGTTCAGAGTGCTACAGTTGAAGCTTGACAAGCTCAATCTTCTTATTAAAGAAAGGCTGTCGGGTCTGCTTGTGGTGCGGGCGTTCAACACCGAAGGTCTTGAGGAAAAAAGATTCGACCTTGCGAATCTGGATCTGACTAAAATAAATATCTTCATCAACAGGGTCATGTCCTTCATGTTCCCTGCGCTGATGGTCATCATGAATATATGCAGCATCATGATCGTGTGGTTCGGCTCCAAGATGGCGGACCACGGCAATCTGATGATCGGAGATATGCTGGCTCTGCTTCAGTACGCGATGCATATCATTCTTTCATTTCTGTTCATCGCGGCCATGTTTATCATGATCCCGAGGGCAGCCGTATCCATGCGCAGGATCGGCGCTGTGCTTGATGTGGAGCCGGGGATCAGAGATCCGGAAGAACCGGTGAGCATCGAAGAACACAGAGGAACCATAGAGTTCAGGGATGTAAGTTTTGCATTCCCGGACGCTGCGAGGAACTCCATAGATCATGTATCTTTTAAGGCTGAGCCGGGGCACACCACCGCCATAGTTGGCGGGACGGGCAGCGGCAAATCCACGCTCCTCAATCTTATTCTCAGGTTTTATGATGTTACAGAAGGCCAGATCCTCATGGATGGGGTCGACATACGGAAACTTGAGCTGAAAGAACTCCGGGATATGATCGGATATGTGCCTCAGAAAGGACTGCTATTCTCAGGAACCATCGGGTCAAATATAAAGACGGGAAATGAAGAGGCCTCCGGTGAAGAGGTAATGGAAGCCGCCAGAGTCGCTCAGGCGGACGGTTTCATAATGGAGAAACCAGAAGGTCTGGATCAGGCGGTGGCTCAGGGCGGCACCAACGTGTCCGGCGGCCAGAAGCAGAGACTTTCCATTGCGAGAGCCCTGATGAAAAAGGCGCCGGTATATCTGTTCGACGACAGTTTTTCCGCCCTTGATTTCAGGACGGACAGGGAACTGAGAAAAGCTTTGCGTGAAAGCACAGCCGACAGCACGTTTATAATAGTAGCTCAGCGTATAAACACCATCATGGACGCTGATCAGATAATAACCATGGACAGGGGCAGGATCGCAGGGATCGGCACCCACAGGGAGCTGCTTCAGAACTGCGATGTATACCGTGAGATCGCGGCCTCCCAGCTCAGCGAAGAAGAACTGAGAAAGGAGGGGATCTGAAATGGCGGAAGACAGGACCAGAACTGAGAACACAGGAACCGGCAGAGGAAACAACGGTCCGGGAGCCGGCGGCAGGGGACACGGAGGACCCGGCGGCAGAGCGGCGCGGATGATGCCGGGCGAAAAAGCCAAAAACTTCAGCAAGGCCATAAAGGATCTTCTCAGATATCTGAAGCCTCACAGGATCCGTGTGACTATAGTATTCATATTCGCCATAGCCAGTACAGTTTTCTCGATACTTGCCCCGGCAGTACTTGGTCAGGCTACGGACGTAGTGGTAAAAGGACTTATGTCGGACGCAGGCGTTGATTTTTCAAAACTGGCGTTCATACTGGCATTTCTCGGCGGACTATACGGGGTGAGCTTCGCGTTTTCATGGGCTCAGGGCTTTATCATGGCCGGAGTTTCGCAGAAAGTAACGTACAGGCTAAGGGCCGATCTGTCTGAAAAGATGGACAGGCTTCCTTTGAAGTTTTTTGACGGAAAGACCCACGGCGAGGTCCAGAGCCGGTTCATAAACGATATAGAAACAGTCAATCAGAGCCTTTCCCAGAGCATCACCCAGGCTTTGACCAGCATAACCACCATAGTAGGTATCCTGATAATGATGATCAGGATAAGTCTGCTTATGACCCTTGTAGCTCTGGTGGTAGTGCCGCTTTCGCTGGGCGTGATACGGATCGTGGTCAGCAAGTCCCAGGGGCATTTTGCCAACCAGCAGAAATTCCTGGGCGAGGTCAACGGCCACGTGGAAGAGATGTACACCGGCCATACCATAATCCAGGCTTTCAATAAACAGAAGGCGTCCACGGAGCGATTCGATGAGATAAACGAAAAGCTATGCGATTCCGCCTGGAAGTCACAGTTCCTTTCGGGGCTCATGATGCCGGCAACGATGCTGATAGGAAATCTGGCGTATGTAGGGATATGTATTCTGGGTGGGGTACTCGCCATAAACGGAAAAGTTTCTATCGGAAGCATTCAGGCTTTCATTCAGTATGTAAGACAGTTCAACCAGCCCCTGCAGCAGGTGGCCAATATAGTCAACATGCTCCAGTCAACAGCGGCGGCTGCGGAAAGAGTCTTCGAGTTCCTGAATGAAGATGAGGAGGCCGACGCCTACGGCACTGAAAAAACGAAAGAAGATGCCGGCGGCGATTCAGACGCTCGTGCTGCTGAGGATGTTCAAGGTACTGCAGATGCTCCCGGCACCGGAAGTGCTCCCGGCCCGGACAAGGTTAACGGCGGGATCGTATTCGACCATGTAAGCTTTGGGTACGACCCGAACGAAACGGTTATAAAAGACTTCAGTTATTCCGTCAGGCCGGGCAGCCGGATAGCCATCGTAGGCCCCACCGGCGCAGGCAAGACGACTATCATCAAGCTGCTGATGAGGTTCTATGAACTTGACAGCGGCGCCATATATATAGACGGCACGAACATAAAAGACATGAGCCGCAGGAAGCTGAGAGACATGTTCAGCATGGTGCTCCAGGAAACGTGGCTTTTCCATGGCACTGTGAAAGAAAACATCAGGTACGGCAGGGCGGATGCTACCGATGAAGAGGTCATCGCCGCGGCAAAAGCTGCGCATATCCACCACTTCATCATGACCCAACCGGGCGGGTATGACATGATGATAAATGAAGAGGCGTCCAACATTTCTCAGGGACAGAAGCAGCTGCTGACCATCGCCCGGGCTATGCTGGCAGACTGCCCGCTGCTGATACTGGACG